>NZ_NHZE01000005.1:0-345199 GCF_002207995.1 Pantoea sp. VS1 | reverse complement strand
AGGGCGTTGCATGGTAACAGTCTCAGTCCAGGGCATAGTGAGTCTCCTCTGCTATGCCGTTTATAACTGTTACCCATGTGCCCGGTCTAAAGTGTTACCCATGTGCTCGGTTTGTACCTTTATGCGCACCTGGAATGTATAAACAGCGATTGATCCCTGCCTTTACAGGCTGCGCATTCATGCGCAGCAGGCCACTCTCAACGGCGGCGATCCAGAATCTCAAAGCAGTAACTGTGCGAATTCTGCGCATCGGCATCGTGGAACTCACTGAACGTCGACTGCCACTCGTCCGGCTCGTAATCCGGGAACTGGGTGTCGCCTTCCACTTCCGCATCGATATGCGTCAGATAGAGACGATCGGCGCGCGCCAGCATCTGCGCATAAATCCGGCCACCGCCAATCACCATGATCTCTTCTGCCTCACCCGCTGCGGCAATTGCCTCTTCCGGCGACGTCACCCAGGTCACGCCGTCATGGTTGCCGGGCTGGCTGCTGACCACAATATTCAGGCGTCCCGGTAACGGGCGACCAATCGATTCAAAGGTCAGGCGGCCCATAATCACCGGTTTGTTCAGCGTGTTGCGCTTGAACCACGCGAGGTCGGCAGGCAGGTGCCATGGCATGGCGTTTTCCATGCCAATAATACGATCTGCTGCCAGTGCCGCGATCAAACTAATCATGTTAAAAGACCTACAGGAAAAAAATTGGCGCAATGATACGTAAAGGTGAAACTTTCGTCGATAGGACGACCGTGCTATTTACGTAAAGCCCGCTTGGCTCGGCGTTTTGTCTGACCGACAGAGTTTTACTCCGACTTTGCGGCAGTTAGCGGAAAGAGCCGCCAGAATTCGCGGTGAAGGCGCTACAACTCAGGGTGATGCTCCACGCTGCCCGCGCGCTGTGTAAAGAAAAGCGCACTGTGCCCGCCCCAAAAAAAACGGCTCCCGCAGGAGCCGTTGATTTACGCATCAGAAATCGTAGCGCAGGCGCACCAGATTAACGTTGCCCAGTGATTTATCGGTACTGGAGGTGATCACATATTCGTAGTCGACGCGGAAACCGTAGTCGAGCTGCGCGCTGACGCCCACGCCGTTATCGATACGCTTGTAGTTACGTCCGTTGACGAACTCCAGGCGATCGCCCATGAAGTACGGCTGGATGCTCTTCACCGCATACTGCCCGATCGGGAATTTATAACCGGCGAAGTATTCAACGCCCCACGCATCATCCGCGAAGTAGTTGTTGACGGTGTTGCGTTTGGTTGGCGAGAAGTTCTCATACCAGCCCGCACCGGCGGACAGCGTCCAGTTGTCCGGCGTCCAGCTCAGCGCGGTGCCGTAGATATTCTGGTCGTAACGCTTGCTGTCGCCATTGCCCGGATTGCGGATATCCGCACGGGTGTAGTTCCACGCGGTGCCCCACGCCAGATCTTTGGTGATGTGATAGTTCACGCCCAGCGAACCGCCGCCCTTGCGCTTGTAGCGCAGGCCGTTGCCCGGCAGATAGTCGTTATCTTCAAACAGATAAGCCGCATAGACATCCGCATCGCCGAAGGTGTTTTTATACTTCAGCATCTTGCGCGAGCGGTAAGATCCGTCGTAGTCACCGTTGATGCCGTTACCCGGTGCCTGGGCCAGCATATCGTAGTCCCAGATATCGGTTTTAGCGCCGACGACATCGTAATAAACGCTGTTCTGCTGGCCAAAATAGAGCTCGCCCAGCGATGCGCTTTTGAAACCGGTATACAGCTGGCGACGCGTGGTGTTATGGGCGCCATCCGCATAGTGGTTATCCCAGCCCCACCACGCCGGGAAGTTAACGCCCAGCTCGTAGTAACCCACCCAGCTGACATCGTCAAACAGGTAGTAGTTGGCGCTGAAGCGGAAACGTGAACCGCCGTCGTAGCCGTTACGCTTATACGATTTATCGTTAACCCCGTTCTGATGCAGATACTGCGGACGAATACTGCCGCCCACTTTGAAATCAAGACGGCTAAGCGGATCGCCGGCCTGCGGATCCTGCTTCAGCAGGGTGATTTCCGCCTGACTGGCGAGGGGTGCAGCAACAAGTAACGCAGCCACTGCGCTGAGAGTGAAAGCACGCATTTTCATTTTTATATCCCGTTAAGGTGAGCGCTCTATGATTGAGCAGCGGAATAGTACGGTGCGCTTAGCGGAGAGGTATTTATAATTTTGTGCGGATACGCCTGAATGTAACTGGTTTCGCATCAACTGATAAAAATTATGTCAAATCAATAGATTTGTAACGTATAACCTTATGCAGCACAGGCAAAACAGGCCAAAAAAAACGGCCCGCGCGGGGCCGTTTAGTCACAGAGCAGGCGGTTTAGCCTTTGATCTGCGCGTGCATTTCCTGCACCGAAATCACTTTTTCGGTCGGATCCGCATTCAGCGCCATCGCGGTAGCAAAACCACCGTTCAGCGTGGTGTCGTAATGCACTTTGTACTGCAGCGCGCTGCGGCGAATCAGTTTCGAATCCTCAATCGCCTGGCGTCCTGCGGTGGTGTTGACGATGTAGGTGTACTCACCGTTCTTCAGGCGATCCTGAATGTGCGGACGTCCTTCGTGCACCTTGTTCACCAGGCGCGGATTGATGCCGGCTTCACCCAGCACTACGGCGGTACCGTGCGTCGCATCCAGCTCGAAGCCAAACTTCTGCAGCTTCGCGGCCAGGTCAACGATACGTTTCTTGTCGCCTTCACGCACCGACAGCAGCGCACGCCCCTGCTTCTTCATATTGCTCTGCGCGCCGAGCATAGCTTTGCTGAATGCTTCCGCGAAGGTGCGGCCCACGCCCATCACTTCACCGGTCGAACGCATTTCCGGACCAAGAATCGGGTCCACGCCCGGGAATTTGTTGAACGGCAGCACCACTTCTTTCACCGAGTAGTACGGCGGAATCACCTCTTCGGTCACGCCCTGTTCAGCCAGGGTTTTGCCAGCCATCACGCGCGCAGCCACTTTCGCCAGCGGCACGCCGGTGGCTTTGGAGACAAACGGCACGGTACGCGCGGCACGTGGGTTCACCTCAATCAGGTAAACTTCGTTGTCCTTGACCGCAAACTGCACGTTCATCAGGCCACGTACGTTGAGTTCGAACGCCAGCTTTTCCACCTGCTGACGCATCACGTTCTGAATCTCAGTGCTCAGGGTGTACGCCGGCAGCGAACAGGCCGAGTCACCAGAGTGCACGCCCGCCTGCTCAATGTGTTCCATGATGCCGCCAATCAGCACACGTTCGCCGTCGCAAATCGCATCGACGTCCACTTCCACCGCGTCATCGAGGAAGCGATCCAGCAGCACTGGCGCATCGTTGGACACGGACACCGCAGTCTGGAAGTAGCGCTTAAGATCCACTTCGTCATAGACGATTTCCATCGCCCGGCCGCCCAGCACGTAGGAAGGACGCACCACCAGCGGATAGCCAATCCCTGCGGCTTTTTCTACCGCCTGTTCCAGCGTCGCCACCGTGGCGTTAGCTGGCTGTTTCAGCTTCAGGCGATCCACCGCCTGCTGGAAACGCTCACGGTCTTCCGCGCGGTCAATGGCATCCGGGCTGGTACCAATCACCGGCACGCCAGCCGCTTCCAGCGCGCGCGCCAGCTTCAGCGGCGTCTGGCCACCGTACTGCACGATAACGCCTTTTGGCTGCTCGATGCGCACGATCTCCAGCACGTCTTCCAGCGTTACCGGCTCGAAGTAGAGACGGTCTGAGGTGTCGTAATCGGTTGACACGGTTTCCGGGTTACAGTTGACCATAATGGTTTCGTAACCGTCTTCACGCAGCGCCAGCGCCGCATGCACGCAGCAGTAATCGAACTCAATACCCTGACCGATACGGTTTGGCCCGCCGCCCAGAATCATGATTTTGTCGCGATCCTGATTAGGATTGGCTTCGCACTCTTCTTCATAGGTGGAGTACATGTAAGCGGTGTCCGTGGCGAACTCTGCCGCACAGGTATCCACGCGCTTGTAAACCGGATGCAGGTTGAACTGATGACGCAGCTTGCGGATTTCACTCTCCGCCACGCCTGCCAGCGTTGCCAGACGCACATCGGCAAAGCCTTTACGCTTCAGCGTACGCAGGAAATCCGCGCTCAGCGAGTTGACCCCTTCGCGCGCCACCTGCTCTTCCAGGCGCACCAGCTCTTCAATCTGCACCAGGAACCAGCGGTCAACGTTGGTCAGGTTAAACACGCCGTCGACCGACATGCCGGCACGGAACGCATCAGCGATATACCAGATGCGGTCAGAACCGGCATCTTTCAGCTCGCGGCGGATACGGGTCAGGGCTTCGCCATCATCCAGATCCACTTTCGGGTCGAAGCCGCTGGCGCCCACTTCCAGACCGCGCAGCGCTTTCTGCATCGACTCCTGGAACGTGCGGCCAATCGCCATCACTTCACCGACTGATTTCATCTGCGTGGTCAGACGGTCATTGGCACCGGCAAACTTCTCGAAGTTGAAGCGGGGAATCTTGGTGACGACGTAGTCGATGGACGGCTCGAACGAGGCCGGCGTACGGCCACCGGTGATGTCGTTCATCAGTTCATCGAGGGTAAAGCCCACCGCCAGCTTGGCCGCGACTTTGGCAATCGGGAAGCCGGTCGCTTTCGAGGCCAGCGCTGAGGAGCGCGACACGCGCGGGTTCATCTCAATGACGATCAGGCGACCATCTTTCGGGTTCACCGAGAACTGGACGTTGGAACCGCCGGTTTCGACACCGATTTCACGCAGTACCGCCAGCGAGGCGTTACGCATGATTTGATACTCTTTATCGGTCAGCGTTTGGGCAGGCGCCACGGTGATGGAGTCACCGGTGTGAATCCCCATCGCGTCAAAGTTTTCGATCGAGCAGACGATGATGCAGTTGTCGTTTTTATCACGCACCACTTCCATCTCGTACTCTTTCCAGCCAATCAGCGACTCATCAATCAGCAGCTCATTGGTTGGCGACAGATCGAGGCCGCGCTCGCAAATCTCTTCAAACTCTTCGCGGTTGTAAGCGATACCGCCACCGGTGCCGCCCATGGTAAACGACGGACGAATGATGCACGGGAAACCGACCTCTTCCGCTACTGCCAGCGCTTCTTCCATGGTGTGCGCGATACCGGAACGTGCGGTATCCAGGCCGATGCTCTTCATCGCCACGTCGAAGCGGCGACGGTCTTCGGCTTTATCAATCGCATCGGCGGTGGCACCAATCATGGTCACGCCAAACTCGGCCAGCACTCCCTGACGCTCCAGCTCCAGCGCACAGTTCAGCGCGGTCTGGCCACCCATGGTCGGCAGCACCGCATCCGGGCGCTCTTTTTCAATGATTTTACGCACCACTTCCCAGTGGATAGGCTCGATGTAAGTCGCATCCGCCATTTCCGGGTCGGTCATGATGGTGGCCGGGTTAGAGTTCACCAGAATGACGCGGTAACCCTCTTCACGCAGCGCTTTACACGCCTGCGCACCTGAATAGTCGAATTCACATGCCTGGCCAATCACAATCGGGCCAGCGCCAAGGATCAGGATAGATTTTATGTCAGTACGTTTTGGCATCGTGGGCTCCTGATTACTTCGCGTTAGAACGGTAAGCTTCGATCAGTTCGATAAAGTGATCGAACAGCGGCGCCGCATCGTGCGGACCTGGGCTGGCTTCCGGATGTCCCTGGAAGCTGAACGCCGGTTTGTCGGTACGGTGAATGCCCTGTACGGTCTGGTCAAACAGGGAAACATGGGTCACGCGCAGGTTAGCCGGCAGGTTGGTTTCATCGACGGCAAAACCGTGGTTCTGCGCGGTGATCATCACGGTGTTGTTATCGAGGTCTTTCACCGGATGGTTGCCACCGTGATGGCCAAGCTTCATCTTCACGGTTTTCGCACCGCTGGCCAGTGCCAGCAGCTGATGGCCAAGACAGATACCAAACACCGGAATGTCGGTTTTCAGGAAAGCCTGAATCGCGCTGATGGCGTAGTCGCACGGCTCCGGGTCGCCAGGGCCATTTGACAGGAAAATCCCGTCCGGATTCAGCGCCAGCACCTCATCAGCCGGCGTTTGCGCCGGGACAACCGTCAGGCGACAGCCGCGATCCACCAGCATGCGCAGAATGTTGCGCTTGGCGCCGTAGTCATAAGCCACCACGTGGAACGGCAGCGCGTCAGCGCTTTGCTGCTCGGGCAGGCCGCCTTTCAGCGCCCAGCTCCCCTGCTGCCACGCGTAGGTTTCCGCCGTGGTCACTTCTTTCGCCAGGTCCATGCCTTTCAGGCCCGGGAACGCCTGGGCTTTCTGCAGCGCCAGCGCCGCATCCGGACTGTCGCCGGCGATGATGCAGCCGTTCAGCGCCCCTTTCTCACGCAGCAGGCGCGTCAGTTTGCGCGTATCGATATCGGCGATACCGACAATATTGTTGCGCTGCAGATAGGCTGACAGGCTCTCTTCGCTGCGGAAGTTGCTGGTAATCAGCGGCAGATCGCGGATGACGAGGCCCTGAGCATGGATTTGACTGGATTCTTCATCGGCGGCATTGGCACCAACGTTGCCGATATGAGGATAAGTGAGGGTGACGATCTGGCGGGAATAGGAAGGATCAGTGAGGATTTCTTGATAACCGGTCATTGACGTATTGAAAACGACCTCCCCCACTGCCGATCCCGTTGCCCCGATGGCCCGACCGTGGAATTGGGTTCCGTCTTCCAGAACCAAGAGCGCTGACTTAATCAAAACATCCTCCAGGGAATAAACAGTCACAATATCTGCATATTAATTCAAAATGATGCGCTGAATCAATGCAAAAACCGCCTGACCGCTCGATTTTTGGCAAATTGCGCGCATTCTAATGATCGACCTGGTGATTGTCTACCCTGAGTGGTTATTTTTTTGTATATTTCGGGCTACTGAATGTTAAAAGTGAAGCAAGGCGACAAAATAGTGAGAGATCTCCGATAAATAATCGGTTGCCTGACGCAATTAATGGCAAAACACCGGCTGACTGCGTAAATTTTTGACCAAATGGTCAAAAAAAGCCACCCGACATGAAAAAACGCGCAGATAAGTCATAAAAACAACCATCATAAACAAAAATAACAATCAGACTTCCATTTTACAGACAAAATAAAGGGCAATGAAAACATTGCCCTGTTCAATCAATATCTTACCGATTGAAATAACCACATCACGATGGTTCACAACACTCACAACATCGACAAATCCAGCACATCACGCATATCATAAAGGCCAGATTTCTTATCTTTTAACCACGCAGCGGCTTTAACGGCCCCGTTGGCGAAGGTCATACGGCTGGAAGCCTTGTGCGTAATCTCTACGCGCTCGCCGATATCCGCAAACATCGCGGTGTGCTCACCGACAATATCGCCCGCGCGCACGGTGGCAAAGCCAATAGTTTGCGCCTTGCGCTCGCCGGTATGGCCTTCGCGCGCGTAAACCGCGTGCTCATCCAGCTTCCAGTGCATGGCGTCGGCAATCGCCTCTCCCATCGCCAGCGCCGTGCCTGATGGCGCATCCACTTTGTGGCGGTGATGCGCTTCCACAATCTCGATATCCGCATAGTCGCCCATCACTTTTGCCGCCTGCTGTAACAGGTTAAGCACCAGATTGACGCCTACGCTGAAGTTAGCGGCAAACACGATGCCAATCTCTTCAGCTGCTTCACGGATGGCTGCCTTACCGGCTTCATCAAAACCGGTGGTGCCAATCACCATCGCTTTTTGATGCTGACGGCAGAACGCCAGATATTCCAGCGTGCCTTCCGGACGGGTGAAATCGATCAGCACATCGAAATCATTCACCACCTGCCGCAGATCGTCGGTCACCCGTACGCCGGTTTTGCCGATTCCCGCCAGTTCACCGGCATCCGCCCCCAGCAGCGAGGAACCGCTGCGCGCCAGCGCCGCGCCTAACACCACGCCTTCCGCCTGCTGTGCGGCCTGAATCAGATTGCGTCCCATGCGACCCGGCGCACCAACAATAGCAATGCGGATTTCACTCATATTTATTCATTCCTGATACAAAACTATGCATGCAAAGCGTAAACAGGTTAACGGTCAGATAACAGTCACGCCACAATAATAACGGGATAATAAGAATTTTAGGCCAGCCGCGATAGATTATCAGTAAAAGCAATCCCGCCCGCTGGAAGTCACGGCTGAGGTGATAAAGGATAAAGAAAAGGCCGAACATTGTCGGCCTGTTTCTGTCAGCAAATTGAAGTGCTTACTGCACGTTGCGTACGTCGACGCGCAGCTCTTTCGGCACTTCAAACACGATATTCTCTTCACGGCCAATCAGCTCAATTGCCGCTTCGCCGCCCAGCTCACGCAGGCGCTGAATCACCTGCTGCACCAGAATATCCGGAGCCGAAGCACCGGCGGTAACGCCGATACACTGCACGCCTTTGACCCACTCTTCCTGAATATCATCCGCAGAATCAATCAGCTTCGCCAGCTTGCCGGCACGCTGCGCCAGCTCCGCCAGACGATTCGAGTTGGAGGAGTTTTTCGAGCCGACCACCAGAACCACCTCCGCATCCTGCGCCAGCACACGCACGGCTTCCTGGCGGTTGGTGGTGGCGTAGCAGATATCATCCTTACGCGGTCCGATGATTGCCGGGAAGCGCTGACGCAGCGCATCGATCACGTCCGAGGTATCATCCACCGACAGCGTGGTCTGCGTCATAAAGCACAGGTTGTTTTCATCTTTTACCTGCAGCTTAAACACATCCTCTGGCGACTCCACCAGATACATACCGCCGTTCGGGTTGCTGTACTGGCCCATGGTGCCTTCCACTTCCGGATGTCCGGCGTGGCCGATGAGGATCGCTTCCACGCCTTTACGGCTGGCACGCGCCACTTCCATATGCACCTTGGTCACCAGTGGACAGGTGGCGTCAAACAGCATGGTGAGGCTGCGCGCTTTCGCTTCGGCCCGCACGGCCTGGGAAACGCCGTGTGCCGAGAAAATCAGGATGGCGTTGTCCGGTACTTCACTGATCTCTTCAATGAAGATCGCACCGCGCTCGCGCAGGCTGCTGACCACGTAGCGGTTATGCACCACTTCATGACGCACGTAGATCGGCGCGCCATACATCTCCAGCGCCCGCTCGACAATGCTGATGGCGCGGTCGACGCCTGCACAGAAACCGCGTGGGTTAGCTAACAGGATTTGCATCGCTGGCCTCCAGCACCGGATCGATCTCCAGCACTTCAATCTCGAATTTAATGCGCTGACCCGCCAGCGGATGGTTGAAATCGACGGTAATCGAGTCACCGGAAATTTCACGAATCACGCCCGGCATCTCGCTGCCGCCCATGCCGCTGAACAGCATGATGGCACCGACTTCCGGCTCGCCCGCGTCGTTGAAATCACGGCGCGAGAAGTACTGGATCAGATCCGGGCTGGCAGCGCCAAAGGCGTCTTCCGGCTCGAGCGTAAAGGCGTGCTGATCGCCCACTTTACGCCCGACCAGCTCCTGCTCCAGCGCCGCCGACAGGCTGCCATCTCCCAGACGGAACAGCGCAGGCTTGCCGTTGGCGCGCGTGGATTCAGCCGTCGAGCCATCCTCCAGCTTCAGTGTAAAATGCACCAGCAGCGCGCTGTCGCGCTGAACGATGTCTGTCATCTGTTACCCTTATTTATTCGTGACCTGTTTGCCTTTCGGGCTCAGAAAGCCCTCCAGCACCACCAGCGCCGCACCGATGCAGATTCCGCAGTCGGCAATGTTAAAGGTGGCGAAGTGCCAGTCACCGACATAGAAGTCGATAAAGTCGACCACAAAGCCGTGCCAGGCACGATCAAACAGGTTACCCAGCGCCCCGCCAATAATCAGCGCGTAGGCAATGTTGGTTAATTTATTGCTGGCGCGATTGCGATACATCATCACCAGCAGCGACACCACAATGGCGATGGCAATACCGGCAAAGAACCAGCGCTGCCAGCCGCCTTTGTCTGCCAGGAAGCTGAACGCCGCGCCATAGTTGTGCGCGTAGAACAGGTTCAGGAACGGCATCAGCGGCTGGGTTTCATGCAGCATCATGTTGTTCATGACCCACTGCTTGCTGGCAAAATCGACCACGATCACCACCAGCACCAGCCATACCCAGCGCAGTCCGGTTGAGCACAGTTTACTCATCAGGCAAATTTCCGCACTTCACCGTTTCCGGCTACGTTGGTGTAGCAACGTCCACACACCGCAGCATGCTCCGGATTCTGGCCGACGTCAGTAGTGTAATGCCAGCAGCGCGGACATTTCTCGCCTTCTGCTTTGTGTAGCGCGATTTTCAGACCTTTTAACAGCTCGCTCTGCTGTGCTTCGTCGCTGGCCGTCACATAATCCGCCACGGTCGCGCCCGAGGTCAGCAGCACGAAACGCAGCTCATCGCCCAGCGCCTGCAGCTTCGCCGCCAGTTCCGGATCGGCGTACAGCGTGACGGTGGCTTCGAGTGCGCCGCCGATGCGTTTGTCGCTGCGCGCCTGCTCAATCACCTTGTTCACTTCACCGCGCACTTTCAGCAGTTCTGCCCAGTACGCATCATTCAGCGCTTCATCCTGCGCCAGACCGAACAGGCCCTGATACCACTCTTCGGTGAACACGTACTGTGGACGCTCGCCAGGCAGATAGCCCCAGATCTCATCCGCGGTGAACGACATGATCGGCGCCATCCAGCGCACCAGCGCTTCAGCGATATGCCACAGCGCGGTCTGGCAGCTGCGACGCGCCAGGCTGTCGCCCTTCGCGGTGTACTGACGATCTTTGATCACGTCGAGATAGAACGAGCCCATCTCGATGGAACAGAAGTGCATCAGACGCTGCACCACTTCGTGGAAATCGTAGTTCTCGTACGACTGCACAATATCCTGCTGTGCCGCCAGCGCACGGCCTACGGCCCAGCGATCCACCACCACCATCTCTTCCGGGCTGACGCAGTCGGTTGCCGGGTTGAAGCCTGCAAGGTTGGCCAGCAGGAAGCGCGCGGTGTTTCGGATACGGCGATAGCTGTCGGCAGCCCTTTTCAGGATTTCGTCGGATACCGCCATCTCACCGGAGTAGTCGGTTGAAGCCACCCACAGACGCAGAATATCCGCGCCCAGCTTGTCCATCACGTCCTGCGGTGCCACGGTGTTGCCGATTGATTTCGACATTTTGCGGCCCTGACCGTCGACGGTGAAGCCGTGAGTCAGTACCTGACGGTAAGGCGCTTTGCCTTTCATCGCCGTGGAGATCATCAGCGACGACATGAACCAGCCGCGATGCTGATCCGAGCCTTCCAGATACATATCCGGTGCGTGCCCGTCAAATTCCGGACGCGCATCCACTACCGAGAAGCTGGTCGATCCGGAGTCAAACCAGACGTCGAGGGTATCCGGCACTTTGACGTAGTGATCGGCGTCATCGCCCATCAGATCGCGCGGATCGAGATCCCACCACGCCTGAATACCGTCCTGCTCGACGCGCTGCGCCACTTTCTCCATCAGCTCCAGCGTATCCGGGTGCAGCTGCTCGCTCTCTTTATGGACGAACAGCGCCATCGGCACGCCCCAGGTGCGCTGACGCGAGATGCACCAGTCCGGACGGTTAGCGACCATCGCTTCGATACGCGCCTGGCCCCAGTCCGGGATCCACTGCACACCTTTGATCTCTTTCAGCGACTGCGCACGCAGGCCTTTCTGATCCATGCTGATAAACCACTGCGGCGTAGCCCGGAAGATGATTGGCGTTTTATGACGCCAGCAGTGCGGATAGCTGTGCAGCAGTTTTTCCACGTGCAGCAGCGCGCCTTTCTCCTGCAGCAGCGCAACGATCATGTCGTTGGCTTTAAATACGTTAACGCCATCCAGGGTTGGATAGGTGCCCGGCAGATACGCGCCGTCCGGCCCGACCGGGTTAGCGGTTTCGATGCCGTATTTCTGGCCGATCACATAGTCATCCGGACCGTGGCCTGGCGCGGTGTGCACCGCACCGGTACCGGCGTCCAGCGTGACGTGCTCACCCAGCACCACTTTTGACTGGATCTGCTCAAGGAACGGATGCTGGAACAGCTGCAGCTCCAGCGCGGCGCCTTTGCATTCGCCCAGCACCTGCCACTCACTGATGCCTGCGCGTTTCAGCACCGATTCCACCAAATCTTTCGCGAGGATCAGGCTGCGGCCGGCAATCTGCACCAGCTGGTAGTCGAATTCCGGATGCAGCGAGATGGCGCGGTTTGCCGGCATGGTCCACGGCGTGGTGGTCCAGATAACCAGTGAAACCGGGCCTTCCGACGCCGCAACGCCAAACTTCGCGCGTACCGCATCGGCGTCCAGCGCGTTAAACATCACGTCGATAGAAGGTGAGGTTTTGTCGTAATACTCCACTTCCGCTTCCGCCAGCGCGGAACGGCAGTCCATACACCAGTGCACCGGCTTGGCGCCTTTGTGCAGATGGCCATTACCGATGATCTTGCCCAGCGCGCGAATGATGTTGGCTTCGGTCTGGAAATTCATGGTCAGATAAGGACGATCCCAGTCGCCGAGCACGCCAAGACGGATGAAGTCCTTCTTCTGGCCTTCAACCTGCTCCGCCGCGTAGTTGCGGCAGGCTGCGCGGAATTCAGCTGCGCTGACTTTCTCGCCCGGCTTGCCAATCATCTGCTCAACTTTGTGCTCAATCGGTAAGCCGTGGCAGTCCCAGCCGGGAACATACGGCGAGTCAAAGCCCGCCATGCCTTTCGACTTAACGATAATATCTTTCAGAATCTTGTTGACTGAGTGACCAATATGAATGCTGCCGTTCGCATACGGAGGGCCATCATGCAGGATAAAGGTTTTTTTCCCTTTTTTGGCTGCGCGGATGATGCCGTACAGGTTGTCATCATACCAACGTTGCAGCATTCCCGGTTCGCGTTTGGCCAGATCGCCACGCATCGGGAACCCCGTTTCCGGCAAATTCAGGGTAGATTTATAGTCACTCATCAGATTCTCGGTTCCGTATTTCGGTCATTAAACCGGTGTTTTTAGCCCAAAAAATTGGCGGGCCGTCACCACATCTTTCGCAATTTGTTCTTTCAGCGCGTCCAGCGAAGCGAAACGCTGTTCGTCGCGAATCTTCTGCTTCAGCACCACCTCAATGTGGCGCCCATAAAGATTCATATGTGTGTCGAGCAGGTGAACTTCAAGCTGCTGACGCAGACCTTTTACCGTCGGGCGCGTACCAATGTTTGCCACGCCGGGAATCGGCTGCTCGCCCAGCCCCAGCACTTCAACCGCAAAGACACCTTTTACCGGCGTCACGGTGCGACGAAGCGGGAGATTGGCGGTCGGGAAACCAATGGTGCGTCCCAGTGCATCACCGTGCACCACGCGGCCAGAAATACTGAACGGATGACCGAGCAGCTGCTGCGCCTGAGCAAAATCGTCCTGCGCCAGCGCCTGACGTACCGCCGTACTGCTGATACGTTTGCCGCCATCACAATAGGTCTGGGTGCTGATGACCTCAAAGCCATACTCCGCACCGGCTTTCTGTAATAACAGGAAATCCCCCTGGCGACCAGCGCCAAAGCGGAAATCATCCCCCACTGCGAGGAATTTCACATTGAGCTTGTCGACCAGCAGTTCGCTGATAAAGCTTTGTGCTGAGTGTGCCGCAAAACGGCGATCGAAGCGCACGCACACCACGGCATCAACGCCCGCCAGTGCGAGGTATTTGAGCTTTTCACGCAGACGCGTCAGGCGCGCCGGCGCTTTGTCGCCGGCAAACAGCTCCAGCGGCTGTGGCTCAAACAGCATCACCACCACCGGCAGGTTGCGTTTACGTCCTTCGGCAATTAACTCCGCCATCAGCGCCTGGTGGCCGCGATGCACGCCGTCAAAATTACCAATGGTCAGGACGCAGCCGCGATGCTGCTCTTTCAGATTGTAAATACCGCGGATAAACTTCATGGCTGACTCAAACCGGTGGAAATCGGCGGATTATACCCTTGAATAGCGTTCAGGTTAACCCGTCTGCGTGCCTTTCCTGCGCCTGATTCAGCGTCAGGCGCCCGCTGGCTGGCGGCTCCGGCCCCATCACAACAATTTTGTTGCGAAATACTGTATTCAGCGCGGTGTTGCTGGTAGAATCTTGCGCCATCAATTACGTAAGCGGGTGTCGTGGTTAAAACGACGCTTTATTGCACAAATCCATTGACAAAAGAAGGCGCAAAAGGCATAGTCCTCGGCCTTTGATTTGTCCATATAGAACACATTTGGGAGTTGGACCTTGGCTAATATCAAATCAGCTAAGAAACGCGCCGTAACATCTGAGAAACGTCGCAAGCATAACGCGAGCAATCGTTCTATGATGCGTACTTTCATCAAGAAAGTATACGCGGCTATCGCAACCGGCGACAAAGCTGCTGCGCAGAACGCATTCAACGAAATGCAACCAATCGTGGACCGTCAGGCTGCTAAAGGTCTGATCCACAAAAACAAAGCTGCACGTCATAAAGCAAACCTGACTGCTCAGATCAACAAACTGGCTTAATCGCCGTCTGTTTATCGCTTTGTTAAAAGAACCGGCGCTTCGCCGGTTTTTTTATGCCTGCGATCCGTGGCTGAACAGCGCGCTGAAGTCGCGATGACAGATGCTCTGCACCGCCGGATGCTGAATCATGCGCCCGGCAAAAATAACGTGATACTCCTCCATCACCGTCTCCAGCCTGCCGATCTCGCGCACGCTATCGTCACGATAGACCTCATCCCCGTACAGCGTCGGTGCGACAAAGATCGCATTATTCTGCGCGCCAAACGCCTTCATCAGCGCCGCATCATCAAATTCACCGAGAATCTCAACCTGTAACCCCTGGCTGTGGATCCAGTTCAGCAGCTTGCGCCCCAGCATCGAACGCCGGCCGGGCAGCAGCAGGCGCCGCTGCTCCAGACAGGCCGGAAACGGCAGCTCAGGCAGTGGCGCATTACACCAGAAGCTAACCGGACATTCGCCGAGCTTGACCGAAAACAGCCCGGCCTGCTGAGTTGAATCTATCGGGCAGTCGGAGAGGATCATATCCAGCTTATGCTGGCTGAGCTGCTCCAGCAGCATTTCATGCGTTGATTCAAAGCAGCGCAGCTGAATTTTCTCGCCGGCCATCACCGCCGTTTCCAGCACCTTGCTCACCAGCTGTTTTGACAGCGCATCCGCCACGCCAACATCAAACAGCAGATGCGACTCCTTGCGGTAGTTAACGATATCGAGCATTTCCTGGCTGAGCATAAACATGCGATCGGCATAGCGGAACACCAGCTGCCCCAGCTCGGTGGGCACCAGGCCGCGCCCCTGACGGCGAAACAGCACGCCATTCAGCTGCTCTTCCAGCGCTTTGATCTGGCCGGTTACGGTCTGCGGCGTGAGGCACAGCACTTCAGCGGCGCGCACCACCGAACCGGTTTTGCACACCTGCCAGAAGTAGTAGAGATGATTAAAATTGAGCTGATTCATACCATAAAGGAGGCTTGCGCCTCTCCTTATTAGCGCAGTTTGATGCGCAGCAGCGTGTAACCTATCACCGCCGACAGCAGTGAACCGCTAAGAATGCCCAGCTTCGAGAACGTCACCAGCTGTTCATGCGCGGCGTCAAACGCCAGCGAGCTGATGAAGATCGACATGGTAAAGCCGATACCGCACAGCACGCCGATTGCCATAATGTCGCGAATGGTGGTGCTGCCAGGCAACGCCGCCAGCCGCAGCTTCACCGCCAGCCAGCAGAACAGCGTGATACCTAACGGTTTACCAATCAGCAGACCGAGGATAATGCCAAGCGGCTCCGGCGACAGCACATCGCCAAAGGTGATGCCGCTGAGCGAGATGCCGGCGTTGGCGAACGCGAACAGCGGCAGGATCAGCCAGTTCACCCACGGCATCAGTCCGTGCGCCAGGTGCTCAGCCGGTGAGTGTCCCTCTTTCTCCTCCAGCGGCACAAAGAAGCCCACCACCACGCCCGCCAGCGTGGCATGCACGCCGGACTTCAGTACCGCGGTCCACAGCACCACGCCCACCAGCATATACACCGCGATGTTGCGCACCCCGCAGCGATTGAGGATCGCCAGCAGCACGATAGCGCCGCCCGCCACGCTCAGCGACAGCACTGACAGATCGCTGGTATAGAACAGCGCAATAATCACGATGGCACCGAGGTCATCAATGATCGCCAGCGCCATCAGGAACACTTTCAGCGCCGCCGGTACCCGGCTGCCGAGCAGCGCCAGCACACCGAGCGCAAAGGCGATATCGGTGGCCGTAGGAATTGCCCAGCCGTTGCGGGCAACCTCGTTATCATGATTGAACAGCAGGAAAATGAGCGCCGGCGCAACCATGCCACCCAACGCAGCAATCACCGGGAAGATCGCGCGATCGCGGCTGGCCAGCTCGCCGCTGATCAGTTCGCGCTTCACTTCGAGGCCAATCAGCAGAAAGAACAGCGCCATCAGCGCATCGTTAATCCACAGCAGCAGGTTTTTGCTGATATCCAGCGCGCCGAAGCGAATCTGTACCGGCTCCGCCAGCAGGTTTTGATAGCCCTGCGCGGTGGCGGCATTATTGGCCAGCACCATCGCCGCCACCGCCGCCAGAATCAGCACCATGCCGTTGCTGGCGTCACTTTCGATAAAGCTTTTCAGCAAGCTTCGAATACTACGGGGTTTGTTCACAACTCCTCCTGAGCAGAGACATTTGGTGGAGAAGTTTAGCCGCTGAAACACCTCGTTAAAAGCAGCTTATGTCTCGTTTATTGCTCGGGATTTTCGAGTTATTCGCCAGGCCGGGCGTATTGCAGCGGAGGGAGGGGCTGAAAGCGGACGAACGCAATACGGCGCTGGTCGCTAAGCAGGTAGCGCGCCGTCAGGCCTGGTGGTTAGTGCAGGTCAGCAGCGTCACGTCATCCGTACGCTGCTGTGGCAGCGCATTATCGCCGGCAATCTCATGCTGGGCGCAGTGTGGCTGATGCGGATGCAGGCCGCCTGGCGGTGAGAAAGGCTCAGCCATCTGGGCACTTGCCAGCGCGGAAAACGCCACAAGCGCTGTTGAAAGTAACAACGGTAGAAGTCGCATAATTTTTTGTCTTTTCACTCTAACGGTCCGGAATGGACCAGGCATGCAGGTGATGATCCAGCCTGAGAGGTGGCAAACAGTGTTTTCCACGGTCAGTCAGGTTTCAGTGAAGGATTTTACGCCACTCAGGCGCAGGAATTTATAAAATCGTGCGGTTTATCACAGTTTACCGCACGATTTATGCATTAACCGACTTTAACCGGAATGTAAAAGGTGCCCTGCAGCAGATCCGGCGTGCTGTAGCGGAGATCGAGCTTAATCAGGTCCTTGCCCGGCCGCCGCGCCACGCCGAGCGCAGGCAGATGGTTGTAGTACACCTCTGCGGTAAAGGCATTGATCTCTTCCGGCGCACCGTGCCAGTCGATCTCCGCATACAGTCCGCTTTCACCGGTCCAGTTCTGCACATTACCGGTCAGCACATCGGCGTACTGGCTCTCCAGCGCCTGGAACAGGCTGATATGCTGCTGATCGCTGGAGTTGACGCCCGGACTGAACTGGAAACCGAGCCAGCCACGCTGCACGTGCTGGCCAGCGAAGGCGATGAAATCACGCGTATGCTGCGCCACCACGTGATTGTGATGATCAATGTATTCGCCGAAGCGGCACTCCCACTCGATCACTTCTCCGCACAGCTTCAGCTCCGGCTTCTCTGCCAGGCGCGCACTCACCCACTGCCGCTGGGTGGAGATGCGGCTGTGGAAGTCTTTCATCTGCATCTCAGGAATGCGGCGATAAGCGCCTGGCGTCATGGCGAAGTGGCTTTTAAACACCCGGGTAAAGTTTTGCTGATTATCAAAGCCAAACCGCACGGCGATATCAATTAGCGGCATGCTGGTCAGGCGCAGCGCCATGGCAGAGAGCGTCAGACGACGCTTGCGCGTGTACGAGGCCAGCGTCTGGCCGGTCATCTCTTTGAACATGCGCTGCATGTGCCACTTGGAGTAACCGGATTTCAGGGTAATCAGATCGATGTTGAGCTCGTCGGTCAGATTGGCCTCGATCCAGTCCACCAGATCGTTGATGTACTGTTTTTTCAGATTCAGGCTGAGCATTTTTTTTAATTGAATGGGTTGGGAAAGGCGGTGCTTTTGCGTAATCCGTCACATAAATATAACAAAATCGTATGGATAACGTAAGGAAGAGTAAAGACAGCGAGACGGGAAAAGCATTAATTGCTTAGGTAACTAACCTTTTATCGTCTTAACGGCATCGCATCGTTGAGCAGTGATGTGTCTGCGCATAGCGGTGCGCATCAATGCGCACCCTACGAAAATCGTGCCAGTACTCTGTCGGGGCGCCATGTATGGCGACCAAATGCTGGTCAATCTGATGGGCCGACACATGATCGGTGCGCATTAATGCGCACCCTGTAACATCGTGCATCACCTTGCAGGGTCGCCATTAATGACGACCGATAACGCCGGGCAGGCGTGCCTGCCCTCATCGACAACTCAGTGCGAACGCATGCCCGCTGCCGTCATCATCATACGAAACAGTGATGCCACCACGCCCAGTGCCAGCACGCTTGCGCCGTAGATGATTACTAACCACAGCACGCGCTTCCACCAGGGGGCTTTCGTTTCAGTGGGGTTGTTCATATTGCTGACCTCGGTTTGCATCTCAGTGGTATCCTTCGTCGGCTTTGATTTTTCCGCGGAACACGTAGTAACTCCAGAAGGTGTAACCCAGAATCACCGGAATAATCAGTAAGCTACCGACCAGCATAAAGGCCTGACTCTGCGGCGGTGACGCGGCGTCCCAGATGGTGATCGACGGCGGAATAATGTGCGGCCACACGCTAATACCAAGGCCGGAGAAGCCGAGAAACACCAGCGCCAGCGTCAGCAGGAACGGCGAGTAGTGCGCCTCACGCTTAATGGCGCGCACGATGCCCCACGAACACAGCAGCACCAGCACCGGCACCGGCAGGAACCAGAACAGGTTAGGACGGCTGAACCAACGGTGCGCAATCGCATCGTGGGTGAACGGCGTCCACAGGCTGATAATGCCGACAATCAGCAGCAGCGCGATCACCAGCGGCGTCGCCAGCGCGGACATCTTACGGTGCAGCTCATGCTCGGTTTTCATGATCAGCCAGGTACAGCCCAGCAGCGCGTACGCCACCACCAGACCGACGCCGCAGAACAGCGGGAACGGCGCCAGCCAGTCCAGCGCCGAGCCGGCAAACTCGCGCCCTTTCACCGGGAAGCCGTCGATAATCGCACCGACCGCAACGCCCTGACTGAAGGTCGCCAGCAGTGAACCGGCGATAAATGATTTATCCCAGAACGCACGGTGCTCTTCCGTGGCCTTAAAGCGGAACTCAAACGCCACGCCACGGAAAATCAGACCAATCAGCATCGCGGTGAGCGGAATGGCCAGCGCATCGGCAATCACCGAATAGGCCAGCGGGAACGCACCGTACAGACCGGCACCGCCCAGCACCAGCCAGGTTTCGTTGCCATCCCAGACCGGCGCAACGGTATTCACCATCATGTCGCGCTCAACTGCATCTTTATTGAACGGGAACAGGATACCGATGCCAAGATCGAAGCCATCCATCACGATATACATCAGGGTGGCGAACACGATAATGGCGAACCAGATAATGGAGAAATCGATCATTTATTTACCCTCCTGCGGTTCGTTCAGACTCTCATGGGCCGCAGAAAGCGGACGCGCAGGTGTTTTATCCTGCCCCGGACCACCGTGGCGCACATCTTTACCCTCGCCGGTCAGCGGACCTTTCTTGATCAGGCGCATCATGTAAACGTAGCCGACACCAAACACTGACGAATAGACGAGGATGAAGGCCAGCAGGCTGATGCTCATATGCAAATCACCATGCGCCGACACCGCATCAATGGTGCGCTGCACCCCGTACACCACCCATGGCTGACGACCAATTTCCGTGGTAAACCAGCCGGCAAGAATGGCGATCAGGCCGGACGGGCCCATCAGCAGGGCGAACCACAGGAACGGCCGGGAGTTATACAGCCGCTTTTTGTAACGCAGCCACAGGCTCAGCACGCCGAGGGTGATCATCAGCAGGCCCATCGCCACCATCACGCGGAACGACCAGAAGATCACCAGCGAATTCGGACGGTCCTCTTTCGGGAAGCTCTTCAGCGCCGGGACCTGTTTGTCCAGGCTGTGGGTCAAAATCAGGCTGCCAAGGTACGGCACTTCCAGCGCATATTTGGTGCGCTCTTCATCCATATCCGGAATACCGAACAGAATCAGCGGCGTCGCTTCCCCCGGCGGGTTTTCCCAGTGGCCTTCAATCGCCGCAATTTTTGCCGGCTGATGCTCAAGGGTATTCAGGCCGTGCGCATCGCCGATCATCGCCTGAATCGGCGCAACGATCAGTGCCATCCACAGTGCCATGGAGAACATTTTGCGGATTGCCGGGTTATCGTTACCGCGCAGCAGATGCCACGCGCCAGACGCGCCAACAAAGAAGGCACTGGCGAGGAAGGCCGCCACCGACATATGGAACAGGCGGTACGGGAACGACGGGTTGAAGACAATCTTAAACCAGTCCTGCGGCACCACGATGCCATTCTCTATGATGTAGCCCTGCGGGGTATGCATCCAGCTGTTGGACGCGAGGATCCAGAAGGTCGAGATGATGGTGCCGAGCGCAACCATGCAGGTGGCAAAGAAGTGCAGGCCCGGCCCAACGCGGTTCCAGCCAAACAGCATCACGCCGAGGAAGCCTGCTTCAAGGAAGAAGGCGGTGAGCACTTCATAAGTCAGCAGCGGACCGGTAATACTGCCGGCAAACTGCGAGAAGCCACTCCAGTTGGTACCAAACTGATACGCCATCACCAGTCCGGACACCACGCCCATACCGAAGTTAACGGCAAAGACTTTGGACCAGAAGTGGTAGAGATCGCGATAGGTCTCGTTACGGGTTTTCAGCCACATGCCTTCGAGCACCGCCAGGAAACTGGCGAGACCGATGGTGATGGCCGGGAAAATAATATGGAAGGAAACAGTAAAGGCGAACTGAATCCTGGCCAGGTGGAAGGCATCTAATCCAAACATTGCTTACCTCTTTGCCACAAGATTACACCGAATTTTTACTTATAATTAACAAGTTTGACGCACAAAAATTATTATTTCGTGACGTCGGAAGAGATTCACGCCAATTGTAAGGCAAGCGGCGAGAACAAAAAGAAACAGTGGGAATGGCTAAAACTATAACAGTATTTTTTGATTTCGATCATTGTTTTCACCAGAAACTACTTCTTTAAAATCACTAAGTTAAGGTTAAAGCCCGTGATTTATTGTGACAATCTTGTTATTAAGCAGAGCGAGAGGAAAAGGCGGCAATCTGGTAACTGGCTAATTTAGCTGTTAATTACAGCGCAAAACAAAACGGCAGAGGACCGCACCGTTACGTTACGCTGTAAAATTTCCTGCACAGCCGCCAGAAAGAAAGTTTGTTAATTAAAAGATAATTTTTATAGACCAAAAAGAAATTAATTTGCTGCCTTTCGGTGACATTTTGTGAGCCATCGCGCATTAACCTGCTGGGGCACGGCATTTGCCAGCGGCGTCAGGCTGTGCTTTGTTAAAGCAGCACAGTCCGGTTAATCAGCGAAGGAGAGGTTATGACCCGTCTTACCGCCCAGGATTTTCCCCAGGAACTGCTTGAGCTTTATGACTACTATGCGCACGGTCGCATCAGCAAGCGCGAGTTTCTCTCGCTGGCCGCGAAGTTCACCATCGCCGGCATGACCGGAGCCACCCTGCTCAGCGCCATGAGCCCCAATTATGCGCTGGCAGAGCAGGTGTCGTTTACCGATCCTGATATCAACGCCGAATACATTCACTACCCGTCGCCCCAGGGACATGGCGAGGTACGCGCTTATCGGGTGCGCCCGACTCACGCCAGCGGCAAGCTGGGTGCCGTGGTGGTGGTACACGAGAATCGCGGCCTGAATCCTTACATTGAAGACGTGGCAAGACGGGTCGCCAAAGCGGGCTATGTTGCGCTGGCGCCGGATGGCTTAAGTTCGCTGGGCGGCTATCCGGGCAATGATGAAGAGGGCCGTGCGATGCAGGCCAAAGTCGACCCGACCAAACTGATGAACGATTTCTTCGCGGCGGTCGATTTCCTGATGCAGCATCCCGAGGGGAACGGCAAGGTAGGCATCACCGGCTTCTGTTATGGCGGCGGCGTAGCAAATGCGGCGGCAGTGGCGTTTCCTGAGCTGGCCTGCGCCGTGCCGTTCTACGGCCGCCAGCCAAAAGCGGAAGATGTGGCGCGCATTCAGGCGCCGCTGCTGCTGCACTATGCCGCGCTGGATAAAGGCATCAACGAAGGCTGGCCAGCCTATGAAGCCGCCCTGCAAGCCAGCCACAAAACCTATGAAGCGTATATTTATCCCGGCGTGAATCACGGCTTTCACAACGACTCAACGCCACGCTATGACAAAGCTGCCGCCGACCTGGCATGGGGTCGCACACTCGGCTGGTTTGAGAAATATTTGCACGCCTGAGCCTGGCGCGCCGCGACGGCACTCACGCCGTCTGCGGCGCTTTAATGATGCGGTGGACATTGCTTTCCAGCCAGTCGGCGAGGCCGATGACCTGCCCTTCCACCTCATGGCCCAGCGCCGTCAGCCGGTACTCCACGTGCGGCGGCACCACTTCATAAGCGATACGCTCAATGAAGCCATCCTCTTCCATGTAGCGCAGCGTCTGCGCCAGCATGCGTTCACTGATGCCACCAATCCGGCGGCGCAGTTCGCTGAAGCGCAGCGTTTCAGCGCGCAGCGCCAGTAACACCAGCACACTCCAGCGGCTGGTAATCCGTTTTAACACTTCACGTGACGGGCAGTTCACATTGAGCAATTCACCACGGGAAAATTTATCACTCAGGTTTTCAGCCATTTACATCACTCCACTCAAACTAACAAATCTGTAAGTACTTACTAAAAGTTAGTTTATCTCGTAGGCTGTTTCCATACCAGTTCAACCTGAGGAAAAACACCATGATTGCGATTACCGGAGCCACTGGCCAACTGGGCCGTTTAGTGATTAATGCCTTGCTGAAGAAAGTACCGGCCAGCGAGATCATCGCGGTGGTACGTTCACCGGAAAAGGCGCAGGACCTGCAGGCGCTCGGCGTCGCGCTGCGTACCGCGGATTACAACCAGCCACAGACGCTGCAGGGCGCCTTTGCCGGCGTGCAGAAAGTGCTGCTGATCTCCTCCAGCGAAGTGGGCCAGCGCGAAGCCCAGCACCGGGCGGTGATTGATGCCGCCAAAGCGGCGGGCGTGTCATTTATCGCGTATACCAGTCTGCTGCATGCCGATATCTCGCCGCTGGGTCTGGGCGTCGAACACCGCGCCACCGAAGCGCTGCTGCAGGCTTCAGGCATCCCTTATGCCCTGCTGCGTAACGGCTGGTACAGCGAAAACTACGCGGCCAGCATCGCACCGGCGTTAGCGCATCATGCCTTTATCGGCGCGGCGGGCAACGGGCGCATCGCGTCGGCGGCGCGCGAGGATTATGCTGTCGCGGCGGCAGAGGTGATCAGCCGTGACGATCAGGCCGGCAAAGTGTACGAACTGGCCGGCGATGACAGCTATACGCTGGCAGAATTCAGTGCGGAGATCGCCCGCCAGTCCGGCGAACAGGTGGAGTATGTTAACCTGCCGCCTGCGGAATTCAGCGCAGCGTTGATCGGAGCCGGTTTACCCGCGCCGCTGGCCGAACTGCTGGCGGATTCCGACGCCGGTGCCGCTCAGGGTGCCCTGTTCGACGACAGCCACACGCTTAGCAAACTCATTGGCCGCCCGACCACACCGTTCGCCGCGGTAATTAAGGCCACGCTGGCAAAGTAAGGCGCTGATGGCGCCCTCACCTGCGGTGAAATTCGGGGTGAGGGCGACGAAAAGCCCTCTTTTCCCGTCTCGTTTGCCATCAAATGATCAACCTCTTCCCGCTTCTTTGCCGTTATCACTGACGATTTTCTTATTTACAGATAATTCTGTTCACTTATTTAAAGCTTCATCTGAAACACTGCTTTCAATTCCTGAAATATAGGACGTTGTATTCGCTGAAAAAAGCCTTAAATAGCCGATCAATCGACAAGATTTATTACGTTCATAGATATTTCGCATTGTTGTCTCATCGGGTCAGAGATCTATAATTTGTCCTTTGAGCAACCAGGCAATTTCAGGAGGCCGCTATTAATACTAACCACCAGCAACGTCAAGCTTTCGGAGAACACGAAGCCCATGCTGATCTGGGGTATCAATACGATCCTCACGAGTTTATCCGCGAAGGTATGCAGGATTCGGAGCCGGAACCCGAGCTGATCGAAGGCCTGCCTGCGCCTGATGCGCTGACACCTGCCGATCGCTATCTGGAGCTGTTTGAGCACGTGCAGACGTCACGTATTTTTGCCGACAGCAAAACGTTTCCGGACTGCGCGCCTAAATTCGATCCGCTGGATATTTTAATCCGCTATCGCCGCCGTAAACGCTCGGCGGAGTTCGACCTGGAAAAATTTGTCCACGAGCATTTTTATTTACCGCAGGTCAATGAGAGTTTTTATGTTTCCAATCCGGATAAAACCCTGACGGAACATATTGACGATCTGTGGCCAGTGTTAACCAAAATGCCGCAGCAGCATTTACCGCATTCGTCGCTGCTGCCGCTGCCGAAGCCTTACGTAGTGCCCGGCGGGCGTTTTGGTGAAACGTATTACTGGGACTCCTACTTCAGCATGCTGGGACTGGCCGAAGCGGGCCGCGACGATCTGCTGCGTCATATGGCGGACAACTTCGCCTGGCTGATTGATAACTACGGTCACGTGCCGAATGGCAACCGTACCTATTACCTCAGCCGCTCGCAGCCGCCGGTGTTCGCGCTGATGGTCGAGCTGTTTGAAGAGGACGGCATTCGCGGCGCGAAGCGCTATCTTGACCAGCTGATGAAAGAGTATCAGTTCTGGATGGACGGGGCCGGCGAGCTGATGCCGCATCAGGCCTATCGCCACGTGGTGCGCATGCCGGATGGTTCGCTGCTCAACCGCTACTGGGACGATCGCGACACGCCGCGCGATGAGTCGTGGATGGAAGATGTGGAAACCGCCAGCAAATCGCGTCGGCCGGCCAGCGAGGTCTATCGCGATCTGCGCGCCGGTGCCGCTTCCGGCTGGGATTACTCCTCGCGCTGGTTGCGCGATCCGCAACGTCTGGCCAGCATTCGCACCACCCAGTTTATTCCGGTGGATCTGAATGCGTTTCTCTACAAGTTGGAGCTGATGATCTCGACGCTGGCGCACGCGAAGGGCGAAGAACTCACCGGCCTGGCGTGGCAGAAGAAGGCGGATGCGCGCAAGCAGGCGATTCATCGCTATCTGTGGGACAACACCGCAGGCGTGTACCGCGACTACGACTGGCGTCGTGAACGCTTTGGTGCCTTTACCGCAGCGGCGGTGGTACCGCTGTTCCTGGGGCTGGCATCACCCGAGCAGGCGCATCTGCAGGCGGTGGCGCTGCGCCAGCTGCTGCTGACGCAGGGCGGGCTGGTAACCTCCATGGTGGAGAGCGGCGAGCAGTGGGATAAACCTAACGGCTGGGCACCGCTGCAATGGATGGCGGTGGTCGGACTGAATAACTACGGTGAAGAGACGCTGGCAACGGAGATTGCGGTCAACTGGCTGACCACGGTGAAGAATTTCTATTCGCTGCACCATAAGCTGGTAGAGAAGTACGATATCAGCGGCGATCGCGCCCGCCCGGGCGGCGGCGGTGAGTATCCGCTGCAGGACGGCTTCGGCTGGACCAACGGCGTCACCCGTCGCCTGCTGGCGATGTACGGGCATTTGCTGGCGGACTGACGCGGAGTACTACGGTCTGATGCGGGATGCTGCGGCCTGATGCGGGATGCTGCGGCCTGATGCCCTCACCCTGGCCCTCTCCCACCGGGAGAGGGAAACACTGCCATATGTGATTAATGAACTAATAGTTCACTCGATCGGCCCCCTCTCCCACCGGGAGAGTGAAACGCTGCCATATGCAGGACTGAGACAGCCCAGGTTAATTCAAGAGCCAATCCCCCGCTCGATCGGTTCCCTCTCCCGCGTGCGGGAGAGGGTTAGGGTGAGGGGACAGAACGCACTCCCCCCTTAATTCCCCTGCAAAAACGCCAGCAGGTCGGCATTCAGCTGGTCCTGATGCGTCACCGCAAAACCGTGCGGGCCGTTCTCATACACTTTCAGCTGCGAACCCGCAATCATCTCATGCACCAGCTTGCCGGTGGCTTCAAACGGCACCACCTGGTCATTACTGCCGTGGATCACCAGCGTCGGCACATCCACCTTCGCAATATCCGCACGGAAATCCGTCTCAGAGAACGCGGTCACGCAATCCAGCGTACCTTTCAGCGACGCCAGCAGCGCAATGTTCAGCGTCTGCGTCAGCACGCCATCGGAAACCGTCTGGCCCGCATTGGTGCCGTAAAACGGCGTGGCGAACTCTTTAATAAACTGCGCACGATCCTTCAGCAAGCCCGCTTTGATCCCGTCAAACACCGCTGCTTCCACCCCTTCCGGGTGATCGTCGGTTTTACCAAAGATCGGGGTGACGGCGCCCAGCAGCACCAGTCCTTTCACTTTCGCGGTACCATAACGACCAATGTAGCGCGACACATCCCCGCCGCCCATTGAGAAGCCCACCAGCGTCACCTCATCCAGCTGCAGATGCTCGATCAGGCCGTGAATATCGTCGGCAAAAGTGTCGTAATCGTAGCCTTCCCACGGCTGATCGGAGCGACCAAAGCCGCGGCGGTCAAACGCGATGACGCGGTAGCCGCGCTCGGCGAGGAAGTTGAGCTGGCTGTCCCACATATCGGCATCCAGCGGCCAGCCGTGGCTGAACAGCACCGGCTGCCCCTTGCCCCAGTCTTTGAAGTACAGGTTTACGCCGTCTTTAGTCTTGAATGTGCTCATGTTTTTTCTCCGTTAGTCAGTGATGTTGTGTCTGGCAATCAAACTAGCGTGGGATGCTGGAAAAACCTAAAGCAGAGATTTTGACAACTTGTGCAAAGATTTTTGCTAAGCCCTGCCGTCAAAAATCCTTGTACAAGTTGGCCGATTTTTTCCGCTATCTCCTGACGGGCGAGCTTCGTATCGTGCTCTCATCGCACACTGACAGGAACAGCCTGATGAACCAGCCAAATCCACAAACAGCGCGCAGCGGCGCGTTTTCCCCTTTCGCCTACGGGCTTTTCGCCGTGATCTGGACCGCTTCGGTGCTCGGCAATACCGGTAGCTTTATCCGCGACGTCGCCAGCGCCTGGCTGATTACCGGACTGTCGGATAACCCAACCGCCGTCGCGCTGATGCAAACCGCCGCCACCCTGCCAGTGTTCCTGCTGGCGCTGCCGGCCGGCGTGCTGTCGGATATTGTTGACCGCCGCCGCCTGCTGATTGTGGTGCAGCTGCTGATGGCCAGCGTCAGCGGCACACTACTGCTGCTGTCGCACAACCACTGGCTCACCGTTGAATGGCTGATCGGCCTGACCTTTGTCGGCGGCGTCGGCGCGGCGCTGTTCGGTCCGGCATGGCAGGCCATCGTGCCGGAGCTGGTACCCCGCCATGAGCTGAAAAATGCCGTCGCGCTCAACTCGCTGGGCATCAATATCGCCCGGGCGATTGGACCGGCTACCGGCGGCCTGCTGCTGGCAAGTTTAGGTGCTATGGCCGCTTACGGTGCCGATGTCGCCAGTTATTTTTTCGTCATCGCCGCGCTGCTGTGGTGGAAACGTCCGGCGAAAGCCGCTACCGCGCTGAATGAGCACTTCTTTGGCGCTTTCCGCGCCGGGCTGCGCTATGTGAAAGCCAGCCGCGAACTGCACCGCGTACTGTTGCGCGCCGCGCTGTATTTTGCCTTCGCCAGTGCCATCTGGGCGCTGCTGCCGCTGGTGGCGCGCACCATGCTGCACGGCAGCGCGGGCTTTTATGGCTTGCTGCTTGGGGCCGTCGGTGCCGGTGCCATTGCCGGCGCGCTGCTGCTGCCGCGCCTGCGTGCCCGGCTGAGCCATGATGGACTGATGCTGCTCTCCGCCGTGCTCAGCGCGCTGGTCATGGTGGCGCTGGCGCTCAGTCCGCCGCAGTGGCTGGCGCTGCTGCTGATGCTGGTACTGGGCACCGGCTGGATCATCGCGCTGACGACCCTCAACGGCGTGGCGCAGGCGGTGCTGCCCGACTGGGTGCGCGGTCGCGGGCTGGCGGTCTATCTGATGGTGTTCAACGGTACGCTGGCGGGTGGCAGTCTGGCCTGGGGGCTGATCGCTCAGCACATGGGTCTGGCGCCAACGCTGATGCTGGCCGGCGCGGCGCTGCTCATCACGGCGCTGCTGGCAAAACGGCTGGCGCTGCCGGCGGGCGAAGCGGATCTGCAGCCGGCGCAGCACTGGGCTGAACCGGTGGTGAGCGATGCGGTGGATATCCGTCGTGGCGCCGTACTGATCCAGATTCGCTACCGTGTTCCCCAGGCCGATCGCGCCGCTTTCCAGCACGCCATGCACAAACTGGCGCAGGCGCGACGCCGTGACGGTGCCTATGCGTGGGGATTAATGGAGCAGACCGATGATGCCGGGGCGCTGCTGGAGTGGTTTATGGTGGAGTCATGGCAGGAGCATTTACGTCAGCACCAGCGCGTCTCGCGCGCCGATGCTGAGTTACAGCAGGCGGTACTGCAGTACCATCAGGGTGATGAACCCCCGCAGGTCAGCCATCATATTGCGCTGTGATCAGGCTGGCGCGTAGATGTCACTCAGACCGGGCAGCGTCGGCAGGCGCTCGCGCCACCAGATAGCCGCGTTGCCGCAGGCGCTCTCATTCCACGCCAGATAGGCGATATCGCGCCGGCACTCGCTGTCCAGCTGGCGCGCCACCAGCGCACCGCTCGCCAGATGCGGGCGCGCCAGGTAAAGCGGCAGATAACCGCAGCCGAGCCCGGCGAGATGCGCCTGCAGTTTGGCCGGGAAATCATGCACGCTCAGCGTCTTCTGCTCATCCAGCACGCGTAAATCCATCCCGGCACCGTGGCGGGATGAATCATGCACCGTGACCGCGCGATACTGGCGAATCTGTTCGCGCAGTAGCGGTTCGGGCTCCGCCGCCAGCGGATGGTCAGGAGCGACAGCGAACACATACTCCAGCCAGCCCAGCGGCTGGCAGACAATCTCTTTGCGCGTGGCGGGTTCCTGAACCGCGCCAAAGACAATGTCCGCTTCGCCGTAATGCAGCGCTTCCCAGCAGCCGGCCAGCACGTCCTGACGGAACTGCAGCTGGGTGTGCGGGTGCTGCTGATAAAATTCGTCAATCAGCGGCGTGAGGATGCTGAACGGCAGCGAAGCATCCACGCTGATGGTCAGCAGACTCTCCCAGCCGCTCTCCACGTAGCGCGCCTGCTGCTCCAGCTCGTTCACCGCACGCAGCAGCGTCCGCCCTTTTTCCAGCATCAGACGGCCGGTCGGCGTGAATGTGGCGCGATGGCCGGAGCGATCGAGCAGCGTGATTTTTAAATCGCTCTCCATCTTCTGCACGGTATAGCTCAACGCCGACGCGGTTTTGAACAGTCGCGCGGCCGCAGCGGCAAAGGTGCCATGACGATCGAGCGCATCCAGAATCAGTAGCGCCTCCAGATTTAAACGCATTCCCTACCCTCCGTAAAAAAAGTTGAACGACAACGTAAAAACAATCCGTTATCAATAACTGCTGTCATTTCGTATTTTTTTCCTCATCGGCGCAAGCATTTTTAACCGCGCATTAACACGGTGGCTGAGGGCCGCTACGCTTAATTTAACGGAGAGAACAGAATGACGACCGCATCCCTGATTTTTACCAACGGTAAGTTTCACACCGTCGACCGCGCAAACCCGCTGGCCACCGCCGTAGCCATCAAAGACGGCAAGTTTCTCGCCGTAGGTAGCGAAGCGGACGTCATGCGCTTTGCCGGCAGCGACACGCAAATCATCGACGCCAAAGGGCACACCGGCATTCCCGGCCTGAACGATTCCCACCTGCATCTGATTCGCGGTGGCCTCAACTACAACCTTGAGCTGCGCTGGGAAGGCGTACCGTCGCTGGCCGATGCGCTGCGTATGCTGCGCGAACAGGCCCTGCGTACGCCGTCACCGCAGTGGGTGCGCGTGGTCGGGGGCTGGAGCGAGTTCCAGTTTGCTGAGCGCCGCATGCCGACGCTGGACGAAATCAATACCGCCGCGCCCGATACGCCGGTCTTCATTCTGCATCTGTATGACCGCGCGCTGCTCAATCGCGCCGCGCTGAAAGTGGTGGGCTACACCAAAGAGACCCCCAACCCGCCGGGCGGCGAAATCCAGCGCGACAGCAATGGCAATCCGACCGGCATGCTGATCGCCCGTCCTAACGCCATGCTGCTGTACGCCACGCTGGCGAAAGGGCCCATACTGCCGCTGGAACAGCAGGTTAACTCGACGCGTCAGTTTATGCGTGAGCTGAACCGCCTCGGTCTGACCAGCGCCATTGACGCCGGCGGCGGCTTCCAGAATTACCCGGACGATTACAACGTGATCGCCGAACTGCACGCGAAAAAGCAGCTGACGGTACGCATCGCCTATAACCTGTTCACTCAGCGGCCCGGCCACGAGCTGGAAGACTTTGAGAAGTGGACCGATATGCTGAAGCCGGGCCAGGGCACCAACTTCCTGCGCCACAACGGTGCCGGTGAAATGCTGGTGTTCTCGGCGGCGGACTTCGAAGATTTCCTCGAACCGCGCCCGGATCTGGCACCCGGCATGGAAGATGAGCTGGAGCGCGTGGTGCGTCACCTGGTGGAGCATCGCTGGCCGTTCCGCCTGCACGCCACCTATAACGAATCAATCAGCCGCATGCTGGATGTGTTTGAGAAGGTGAATCGCGACATTCCGTTCAATGGCCTGCACTGGTTCTTTGACCATGCGGAAACCATCACTGAAGCCAATATTGAGCGGGTAAAAGCGCTCGGCGGCGGCCTGGCGGTGCAGCATCGCATGGCTTTCCAGGGGGAATACTTTGTCGATCGCTACGGTAAAGAGGCCGCGAAGCAGACGCCGCCGGTGGCGCGCATGCTGGAGGCCGGCGTGCCGGTGGGCCTCGGTACCGATGCCACCCGCGTTGCCAGCTATAACCCGTGGACCGCACTGTACTGGCTGGTTTCAGGCCGTACCGTCGGTGGGATGCAGTTGTACGATGACAACGCACGCATCGACCGTGAAACCGCACTGATGCTATGGACCAAAGGCAGTGCCTGGTTCTCCAGCGAGCAGAGCGCCAAAGGTGAGATCAAAGTCGGCCAGCTGGCGGATCTGGTGCTGCTGTCGAAAGATTTCTTCAGCGTGCCGGAAGAGGAGATCAAAGGCATTGAATCGGTGCTGACGCTGGTGGATGGCAATGTGGTGTATGCCGCCGGCAGCTTCACGCCGCTGGCACCGCCGCCGGTGCCGGTGTTGCCGGAGTGGTCGCCGGTGGTTACCGTGCCCGGTCACTACCGCAGCGCCCCGCCGCAGACCAGCGGCCGCGCCGCGCGGATGCCGCAGGTACACCAGTGCAGCGGCCCCTGTGGCGTGCACAGCCACGCTCATGATGTCGCGCGCCAGTCATCGGTGCCGGTGTCAGACAACAATGCGTTCTGGGGTGCGCTGGGCTGTTCCTGTTTTGCGTTTTAAGTGATCAAGGGGTGCGGGCGCTGGCCCTCACCCCATCGATATATTGCCTGCCAGACCGAAGCCCTGCTTACCGTTCCTCTTAATCTGGTACATCGCGCCATCCGCCCGGGTCAGCGCGTCATCGAAGCTGTCGCGCCGGTGTACCGGGGCGATACCGATTGAGGCGCCAATCCGCGCATGACCATTGTCGACATCAAACGGCGTCAGCGCCGCATCCAGCACCGCCTGCGCCAGAATGCGCACCTTCGGGTAATCAATCAAAAACGGCAGCAGCAGCACGAACTCATCGCCGCCAAGCCGCCCGACGATGGCCTCTGACGGCAGCAAATCGCGGATGCGCTGGCTGAGCTGAATCAGCACCTCGTCACCGCTGCGATGGCCGAGCGTGTCATTGACGTGCTTGAAGTTGTCGAGGTCGATAAACGCCACGCACAGCGGCCCGGCGCGTTGTAGCTGACTAAACTGCGCCTGCAGCGCGTGGCGGTTGGGTAACGCGGTTAACGGGTCGTGATGCGCCAGCAGGGAGAGCTGGGCTTCGTAATTCTTCTCTTTGGTCATGTCGATATGGGTGCCGGTCACTTTGAGTGGATTACCCTGCTCGTCCCACTCGCTGACGCGTCCGCGATCCAGCACCCAGGTGATTTTGCCGTTCTTGCCGATCATACGGTGCAGCGCCTCGTAATAGGGCGCGCGCCCTTCAATATGATCGTAAAAGGCGCGCAGCACCTCATCGGCATCTTCCGGATGCAGGCACTCGCGCCAGGCATCAAAGCGCGCTTTGGTCTCTTTCGCCTGAAAGCCGAGCATCGCGCCCCAGCGCCGGTTAAAAATCACCAGTTTGCCGCTGGGAATATCCAGCTGCCACAGGCACAAGCCGGTGCCGTCCAGCGCCGCGTTCAGCTTATTACGCGCGTCGTGCGCCAGGCGCTTGAGGCGCGCATTGTGCTTTTTCAGGTTCTGAATCTGCTGGCGCAGCGCTTCTTCGGACATGGTTGATCGCTGGAGAGAAAATAAGGGCTATTTTGCCTGCACGATAGATTCTGTAAATAAAACAAATGAAAAGGCGATTAGCGTCGGAAAATTGCGCCGGGTTCAGCAGGAATGGCGAAGCAACGCGGTAATTTCAGCAAACAAAACTTACACTTACTAAAAATAGCAGCGCGCTTCGCTTCGTCGCGCCGGCGAAACCTGCCTTTCACCAGGAATTTTCTCTCCTGTTTTTAAGAAATTTCTTAAGCGCGATTTAAGTCCACTTGTATTAAGTCGCTGTTGAAGGATGCCTGACGCGCAACGTGCCGTCAGAGAAGAAGTGCCGTCATGGTGGCGGCGCGCGCAACCGGTCCAGCGAGTGAAATCATCCGTGAGTAAACGCATCCTCAGCCTCCTTCTGTTACTGGGCTTTTGCCTGTCTGCCTGGGGTGCAACCACGTTAAATTTCTCGCCGCGCTATGGTCTGGTAGCACCGGAAGTCACGCTGTCGCCGCAGAGCCAGCAGTGGCTGAAACAGCACTCTGTACTGCGCGTCGGCGTGTGGAACAACCCGCTGCCACCCTATTCCGTGTCGTTTGAAGCCAATACCTACGAAGGACTTTCGGCCGATTATCTGGCCATCGTGGCGAAGGCGTTAAATCTGCCGGTGAAAATCAAGGTGTATAAAACCCGGCTGGAGCTGGTGGATGCGCTCAACGACGGTGAAGTCGATCTGATTCCTTACTACACGCTGGCCGCCAATCAGGATACGCAGCTGGCGCTGAGCCTGCCGTATTCACTGGCGCGCAGCGTATTAATCAGCAAACGTAACGCGACCTTCGACAGTGAGCTGAAAAATAGCCGCTATCGCCTGCTCTATTACGGTGATGCGGAACTCAAAGCGCTGCTGCACAAGCGCTATCCGCGCGCCACGCTGGCCCCGGCCGCGCCGCCGCTGTGGGCCTACACCGACACCGCGTTTAGCGAAAACACCCTGTTCTGGAGCAACAGCGCCACTCAGCGCTTTCTTTCGCATCGCGGCCTGCAGAATGTGATTGAAGCGCACAGCACGCCGTACACCAACGATGTTGACGCGCGCTTTGCCAGCAACAGTGCCAATCTGCCGCTGATCGCAGCCATCGATGAAATCCTGAAAAACATTCCGCTGCGCAACGCGGTACAGATTGCGGAAGCCTGGAGCCTGGATTATCAGTCGGTGGTTAAAAACCATCCGCTGGATCTCAGCGACCAGGAGGCCGCGTGGCTGGCAGAACACCGCGAGATCACCGTTAACTACGATCCTTCGCATACGCCGTTTACCTTTATTGATAACCGCCAGCGCGTGGTCGGCCTGAGCGTGGACCTGCTGAAAATGATTTCCCAGCGCACCGGCATTCGCTTTCGCTACAACCCGATTCAGGGGTTGAGCAACATGCGCGATACGCTCAACCGCCAGCGCGATGCGATTATCGCCGTCAGCGACGCCACCGCGCAGCAGGACGACAAAATCCGCTACACCCGCTCCTACATCTACTCGTCATGGGTAGTGGTGACGCGCAAAGACAGCCCGTGGAAAAGCTTTGATGAGATGGCGGGCAAGCGCGTCGGTATCTATGAGCGCGCCTACTATCGTTACGATTTACGTGAGCGCTGGCCGGGCATCAACTTTGTCGAAAACGGCGTGTCGATTGATTCGCTCGGTCAGCTACTCGATAAGCAGCTGGATGGCTTTATCGTGCCGTACGAGTCGTCGCTGTTTCTGCTCAACAATCACTTTAATGACAGCTTCAAAGTGGCGTTTGTCGCGCCGCTGCCGATGTTCCGCATGGCGATGGCGGTCAATGGGCAGGATCAGGTGCTGCTGTCGATCCTTAACAAAGCGCTGTCCGATATTCCGCAGCCGACCATGCAGTCGCTGATGGAGCGCTGGATCAAATACACGCCGCCCGCCACCAGCACCTCGTGGCAAAGCTATCGCAGCTATATATTGCGCATCGTCGCCGTGGCCGGGCTGGGCCTGCTGTTTTTCCTGTGGCGTAACCATCTGCTGAAAGCCTCGCTGGCGAAACAGCGCGAGCACGAGCGTGAAATCAGCGAGCAGCTGGCGCATATCGAAGCGCTGATGGCCGACCTGCGCAAAGCCAACGAAGTCGCGGTGCGCGCCAGCGAAGCGAAAAGCACTTTCCTGTCGCACATGAGTCATGAAATCCGCACGCCGCTGGCGGCGCTGATTGGCCTGCTGGAAATCGAGCATCTCGGCCAGAGTAATGAACAGCAGCGGCAGAAGAACATTGATGTCGCCTGGGAGTCGTCGCGTTCGCTGCTGTCGCTGGTGGGCGATATTCTCGACCTGGCCAAAATCGAATCCGGGCATTTCAGCGTGCAGCTGCAGCCGATGTCGCTCAGTGAAGTGGTGCGTGATTGCGAAGCGCTGTTCCGCCAGGTGGCGCTCAACAAAGGGCTGGCGCTGAATATCATGCTGGAGCTGGAGCAGGACCAGGTTCTGTTTGACCCGGTGGCGCTGAAGCAAATTCTCTCCAATCTGGTGAGCAACGCCATCAAGTTTACCTCGCACGGCGAAGTGGAAGTGGCGCTGTATCAGGCAGAGAGCACGCGACCGGAGTATGTGCTGGAGGTGAGCGACAGCGGGGTTGGCCTGACGGCAGAGCAGCAGCAGGCGATCTTCGAGCCGTTCATTCAGGTCGATCAGGGCAGCAACCGCGCCAGCGGCACCGGGTTAGGCCTGAATATCTGCCGCCGGCTGGCGGTGATGCTCGGCACCGAGCTGCACGTCGAGAGTGAACCGGGTGACGGCAGCGTGTTTATGCTGCGCTTCCGCGCGGAAGCGGCGCGTATTGAACATGAGCAGCCCACCCTGCCACAGCCGGTGGAGCCCGCTAAACAGGCTGCACTGCGCATTCTGATTGTCGATGACAACGCCACTAACCGTCTGCTGCTGGCCCAGCAGCTGCGCTACGCCGGCCACCATGTGCTGGTGGCGGACGGTGGTGCGGCGGCACTGGCGCTGTGGCGCGAAAATCAGCCGGACCGCGTGATTACCGACTGCAACATGCCGGAGATGGACGGCTTCGAATTCACCCGCCAGCTGCGCGCCGAAGAGAAGCGCCTGGTGCGACGCGCGGTGCCGGTTTACGGCCTGACGGCGATGGCGGAGGAGCGCGTGGCGCAGCTGGCGCAGGACGCCGGCATGAACGGTTGCCTGTTTAAACCGCTGGAGCGCGCGCAGCTGCTGCAGGTGATCACCGGCGCACCGATGAACCCGACGCGCGACGATACCCTGCTGACGCTGGAAAATCTGGCGGCAAACAACCCGCAGGCGTGGCGCGACCTGGTGACCACCGCGCGCCAGCAGAACAGTTACGATCTCGCCCAGCTGACGCAGGCGGTGGCTGCGAACAATTTTGCTTCGGCGCGTCACGCCGCGCATCAGCTACTCGGCAGTGCCCGAATGCTGCGCGCCGACGCGCTGCAACATCGCTGCCGCGCCGCCGAACAGGCGGCGGAGCATGAAGATGGTGCGCTATTACAACAGCTGCTGCCGGAGGTCGCCGGGGCGGTGGCCGAGCTGGACGCGCTGTTCCTGCGTGCCCTGGAAACGCCTATTCCTGAAGAGGTGATGTAATGAAAGAGAGCGCAATCTGGCAGATTGCCGTGCTGGACGATCATCCGCTGATTGGTAAAGCCATGCAGTACCGCTTAGCGCAGGAGCCGCAGCTCGATCTGGCCGGGGCTTTTGCCCAGCGCCAGCAGCTGATGAATTTCCTGCAGCGCCACCCGCTCGATATCCTGGTGCTGGATTACATGCTGGGTGAAGACCAGCTCGACGGGCTGCAAATGGTGAAACAGCTGCGCCTGCACTACCCGCAGCTGAAGATTCTGGTGTCGTCCGCGGTGGAGAAACCGGCGATTGTCCAGCTGTTGCTGAAAGCCGGCGTGCAGGGATTTGTCGGCAAAAGCCACGATCAGGAGGTACTGATCGACGCCATCCATCAAATCTGTCGCGGCAAGCGCTTCCTGACGCCGGACATGATGCTGGAGCTGGATAAATTCCAGGAGAGCGATCGCGAGATGCACGACTACCTGACGCCGCGCCAGGCGGGCGACGACATCTCGCTGCTGCTGCGCGAGCTGAGCCCGCGCGAAATCGAGGTGATTCGCTGTTATCTCGACGGGTTGAGCATTACGCAGATCGCCGGTAAATACGCGCGCAGCCGCAAAACCATCAGCGGTCAGAAGCAGACCGCGCTGCGCAAACTGGGGCTGCGCTCGGATCTCGAACTGTTTAAGTACAAGCAATATTTCACCGAGCTGGTGACCACCCAGTAAGCGACTGCGCTGCGGATAAAATCGGTTCTGTGACGCGGATCAAGGCTTAATCGCCGCACAATGCTGCCTTCATGAATTCTAGTATGGTAGTTTAGCCGTTATCATACAGACACGATGACGATGGATGACATAATGCAGCTGACAATGCGGTGGTTTGGGCCGAAGGAAGACAAGGTTTCGCTGGAATATATTCGCCAGGTGCCGGGCGTACGCGGCGTGGTGGGCGCACTTTACGATGTGCCGGTGGGCGAAACCTGGCCGCAGGAGAAGATCCAGGCGCTGGTCGATCAGGTGCACGCAGCCGGACTGACGGTCGAAGTGATTGAGAGTGTTAATATTCACGACGACATCAAGATCGGCCTGCCGAGCCGCGATCGCTACATCGCCAATTATCAGCAAAGTATCCGCAACCTGGCGGCCGCCGGGGTAAAAGTGATCTGCTACAACTTCATGCCGGTGTTCGACTGGATGAAGACGGATATGAATTATGTGCTGCCGGATGGCTCCATCACCATGGCCTTCGAGAAACAGGGCATCGATAAAAGCCTCGACGAGGTGGTGAAAGAGGTGCTGGGCAGCGCCAACGGCTTCGCGCTGCCGGGCTGGGAGCCGGAACGGCTGGCAAAAGTTCAGGAGCTGTTTGCCAAATATCAGGACGTTGATGACGCGAAGCTGCGTGAAAACCTCGCCTATTTCCTCAAAGCGGTGATCCCGGTGTGCGAAGAGGTGGGCGTGAAGATGGCAATCCACCCGGACGATCCGCCGTATTCGATCTTCGGTCTGCCGCGCGTGGTGAAAAACCGCGACGATCTCGACTGGATCTGTAACGTCGTCGATTCTGAAGCCAACGGCATCACGCTGTGCACCGGATCGATTGCCGAGGATCCGCAGAACGATGTCTATGCCATTCTGGCCGAATTCTCGCGCCGCAAACGCATCCCGTTTGCCCACGTGCGCAACATCAAGATCATCCGCGATAAAGATTTCTACGAGTGCGCGCATCCGACGGAATATGGCTCGCTGGATATGTATAAAGTGCTGCAGTCGATGTATGACAACGGCTTTGACGGCTATATCCGTTCGGATCACGGCCGCTTTATCTGGGGTGAAACCGGGCGCCCAGGCTACGGTTTGTACGACCGCGCGCTGGGCACCACCTATCTGCTGGGCCTGTGGGAAGCGCTGAGTAAACGTTAATGGGCTACGATCTGGCCCTCATCCCTGTGGCTTTTTCAATAACGGTACCAGCAGCGCCGCGACGAAAAAGCCTGTCATGATCAGCCAGAACGCGTCGGAAAAAGCCTGGGTGCGCGCTTCACGCAGCGTCAGCGCCGCCAGCGACTGCAGCGCGGCCGTATGCGCGGCATCCGGGCTCAGGCCGCTGGTCATCAGCGCCTGAGCGCGCCCCTGCAGAAAATCACCCAGCGTCAGGCTGGCGCTGTTGAGATGATCCGCCAGCCGGCTAAAGTGCAGGTTGGTGCGGTCGTTGAGCACCGTACCGCACAGGGCAATACCAATCGCACCGCCAAGGTTGCGCATCAGATTAAACAGGCCAGACGCGAGCTTCAGGCGGGCCGGTGGCAAACTGCCCAGCGTCAGCGTCACCGTCGGTGCCACGGCAAACTGCTGCGCCATACCGCGAAACGCCTGCGGGAACAGCAACTCCTTCGCCCCCCAGTCATGGGTAATCGGCACGAAGAAATGCATCGACAGTGCAAAACAGATCAGCCCCGACGCCAGCAAAATACGCAGATCGACGCGGTTCGCCAGCCAGGCATACAGCGGGATCGACAGAATCTGAAACACCCCGGTGGAGAAGATCGCCAGTCCAGTCTCCAGTGCGCTGAAGCCGCGCACCTGGCTGAGAAACAGTGGCGTAAGGTAAATGGTGGCGAAGATCCCTACGCCCGCCATAAACGAGAAGTAGCAGCCGAGGCTAAAGTCGCGGTCCTTGAGCGCGCGTAAATCGACGATCGGTTTGGCATGCCGCAGCGTGCGGATCACAAACAACACGCCCGCCGCCAGCGCAATCCAGCCGGTGGTGGCAATGGTATCATCATCAAACCAGCCCCAGCGCGGTCCCTCTTCCAGCGTATATTCCAGACAGCCGAGCGCCAGCGCCAGCAGCACGATGCTGAGATAATCCGCGCCGCGCAGCAGTTCGCGGTTGGGCGCGTCGATGTTCACCAGCAGCGGAACCGCAATGGTGATGTAAATACCGGGAATGATGTTGATGAAAAACAGCCAGTGCCAGCTGAAGTTATCGGTGATCCAGCCGCCAACGGTCGGGCCGAGCGTCGGCGCCAGCGACGCCAGCGCGCCGACGGTCGCGGCGGCAATCACCCGCTGCCGGCCCTGGAAAAAGGCGAAGGCGGTGGTGAACACCAGCGGGATCATCGAGCCCCCCGCCAGCCCCTGCAGCGCACGGAACGCGATCATGCTCTGAATGTTCCACGCCCAGCCGCACAGCAGGCTCATCAGCGTAAAGCCACAGGCCGAGGCGGCGAACAGCCAGCGCGTAGACAGCACGCTGGCCAGCCAGCCGGAGAGCGGAATAATGATGATTTCGGCGATCAGGTAGCTGGTCTGCACCCACACGGTTTCATCATCGCCCGCCGACAGGCCACCGCCAATGTCGCGCAGCGAAGCTGAGACAATCTGGATATCCAGCAGCGCGATAAACATGCCGATGCACAGGGTGGCAAAGGCGAAGACTTTCCGGCTGACCGGCATCTGCGCGGGCGCGATCGGCGCGGCGACCACGCGGCTCATTGCGCGCTGCGCTCATCGACGGTCACGGTCACCGACAGTCCCGGACGCAACAGCCCGAGCGTAGCCGCATCGCCGTCCAGCGCAATGCGCACCGGCACGCGCTGGACAATTTTGGTGAAGTTACCGGTGGCGTTTTCCGCCGGCAGAATGCTGAAGCGCGAACCGGTCGCGGGCGACAGGCTGGCGACATGCCCGCTGAAGGTGCGGCCAGGCAGCACGTCCGCGACAATTGTTGCCGTCTGGCCTGGCCGCATGTGCGCCAGCTGGCTCTCTTTAAAGTTGGCGTCAATCCACAGCCCCTGCGCCGGCACCAGCGACAACAGCTGCGTGCCGCTGCTGACATACGAACCGGCCCAGGCGCGGCGATTGCCGATCACGCCATCAAACGGCGCGCGGATAGCGGTGTATTCCAGATTGAGCTGTGCCAGTGACAGGTCGGCCTGTGCCTGCGCCAGCGCGGCGTGCGTCTGCTGCTCGCGCGCATCCAGCACCTGCAGCTGACGTTCGGCGACCGCGCGATCGGCACGGGTTTTGCCCTCCTGCGCCAGCGCCTGATGGTAATCGGCCTGCGCATGATCGCGAATCTGCTGCGACACCGCAGCGCTGCTCACCAGCGCGTCATAGCGGCGCTGGTCGGCGGTGGTTTTCTGCGTTACCGCCTGCGCCACCAGCAGCGCAGCACGCGCGCCGTCGATGGTGGCCAGCTGGAGCTGGCGCGTGGCGGCGATATCCTGCAGCGCCGCCTGCTGTGCGGCGACTTCGCCCGCCGCACGGTCAACCGCCGCCCGATAGTCGCGGTTATCCAGCTGCACCAGCAGGTCGCCCTTTTTAACCGCCGCATTATCCTGCACCGCAAGCGTCTGGACATAGCCGGACACTTTGGCCGAAATCGCACTGATATCCGCGCCGACGTAGGCATCATCGGTCGAAGGCATAAAGCGCGCGCTGTGCCACCAGTAATAGCCATAGCCGGCCAGCGCCACGCCGCCGCAGGCCAGCATCAGCAGCAGTGCCGCTTTTTTCCGCGTCAGGCTCATGGTTCGTTCCCGGTCACCGTCTGCGGGGCGAATTTTTGCGCCGTATCGCCCGCGCGTTTTCTCGCCAGATACTGCTGGCGATAGTGCATCATCGGACTGGCCGCCGGGCCTGGCACCATCTGGTATTTGTCACTGGAGAGCGGCTGGCCGGTGGCGCTGTCGACCATTTGCGGCGTCACCGGGCGCTGAGTGGCGCTTTCAACCAGCTGCATCTGCCGCCCTTCCGGTGAGAAGTGGGTGCTGCCCCACTCGGCCAGCGCCAGTATTACCGTACGAAAATCGCGGCCCGCCGGAGTGAGCTGGTACTCGTAGCGTGCCGGAGCGTCGCTGTAACACACCTTTTCCAGCAATCCATCCTCTACCAGCTCTTTCAGCCGGCGCGACAGAATATTGGGTGCCACGCCGCTGCTTTTCTGAAACTCATCAAAGCGGGTAAAGCCGGCCAGCGCATCGCGCATGATCAGCATGCTCCAGCCGTCGCCGACGCGTCCAAGGCTGCGTGCGATAGGGCACGGCATATTACACAGAGGTTGGTTTTTCATGGGCCAGTTCCCGATGTGAAGTCGATGCGGGATACTGTGGCAGGGTAACTTTCATTTTGCAAGTTACTTGCAGAATGAAAGTAACAAACAGATTGTCAGCGCGCGTTCCGGCGCAGCCTCACAGCCTGTCGATCAATTCCTGCCGGTGGTCATGCAGCAGACGCAGCATTTCACGCAACAGCGGATCTTCGTTGCCCTTCTGCCACGCAATACTCAGCGGCAAGCCTTTGATCTGCTCAGGTAACGTCAGCGGGATATAGCGGACGCTTTCGCTGTTCATGGTGCGATAAGAGGCTGGTACCACCGCCAGACCGAGGCCGGCGGACACCAGGCTGAGAATGGTTTGCTTCTCTTCGGCATATTGCGCGATATGTGGCGTCAGGCCGGCCTGCTTAAACAGGCTGATGGTGAGATCGTGGCTGTGCGGCCGGGTGCGGCGGTCCGGAATGATCATGGCTTCATGCTGAAAATCTGCCACCGTCACCTGCGCTTTATCCGCCAGCGGATGCGTCAGCGGCACTGCCAGCACGCAACTTTCGCGGGTAATAAAACGCAGCGCCAGTGACGCATCCATGCGCTGCGGCGCGCGGATAATAATCATATCCAGCCAGCCGGATTTTAATTTGGGAATCAGGTTAAGGGTTTTATCTTCGATAATATGGATATCGCTCAGCGGATGACGCGGCACAAATAAATTCAGCAGTGCAGGAACTAAACCGCGCGCGGCGCTATCGATAGCGCCAATGCGTAATGTCCGGCGTTCATCTTTTAATCCGCCTTTAAAACGCAGCGCCAGCGCATCAAACTGATCGATCAGTTTTCCCGCTTCGTCAAAAAACAGGGCTCCCTCGGCGGTTAATGAAACATTGCGCGTTGAGCGGTTTAACAGGCGCACGCCCAGATCCTCTTCCAGCAGGCGAATAAAGCGGGAAAGTGATGCAGGCATCATTTCCATACTTTGTGCCGCCCGGCCGAAATGCAGTTCTTTACCCACCGCGACAAAACAACGCAATTGATTTATATCCACATTTTCCTCGCCGCACGATTATTCAAATAGTTTATATAATCCACGCCTGATGATCGCGCAATACAAACCTGCATACTGCATTCGACAACCAGAAAATAATACTACCCTACACAATCTGGAGCACTTTAATATGAACTCTCACCTCGAAAAAAGGGTGATGCGTAAAGTGACGTTGCGCATTGTGCCCTTCATCATGCTGCTCTATTTCATCGCGTTTCTTGATCGCGTCAATATTGGTTTTGCCGCGTTAACCATGAATCAGGATTTAGGTTTCTCGCCCACGGTATTTGGTTTTGGCGCCGGGATCTTTTTCCTCGGCTATTTTCTGTTTGAAGTCCCGTCGAATTTAATTTTGCACAAAGTGGGCGCACGCATCTGGATCGCCCGCGTGATGATCAGCTGGGGATTGGTCTCCGGCTGCATGGCGCTGGTGCAGGGCACCACCAGCTTCTACCTCCTGCGCTTTCTGCTCGGCGTGGCGGAAGCCGGTTTCTTTCCCGGCATCATTCTCTACCTCAGCTACTGGTTCCCGGCGGCGAAGCGCGCGCAGGTTACCGCCATCTTCATGGCCGCCGCCCCGCTCTCTACCGCGCTCGGCTCGCCGGTCTCTGCGGCGCTGCTGGAGATGCACGGTCTGCTGGGCTACGCCGGCTGGCAGTGGATGTTCGTGTTGGAAGCGATTCCGGCGTTGCTGCTGGGCATCGTGGTGCTGTTTTTCCTCACCGACCGTCCGGCGCAGGCTAAATGGCTGAACGCAGAAGAGCGGCGCTGGCTGCAGGAGACCATGCAGGCCGAGGAGCAGGCCCGGTCGACGCAGCACGGCCACAGCAGCGCCTGGCGCGGGCTGGCGGACAAGCGCGTACTGGCCCTGGCGCTGGTGTACTTCGGCACGTCGGCCGGGCTGTACACGCTGGGGATCTGGTCACCGCAAATTATTCGCAGCTTCGGCGCCTCCTCGCTGGAAATCGGCTTCCTCAACGCTTTCCCGGCGGTGATCGGCGTGATCGGCATGATCCTGTGGGCACGTCACTCCGATCGTCGCGGCGAGCGCAGCTGGCACGTCATTGGCGCCTGTTTACTGGCTGCCGCCGGGCTGATTTACGCCGGTAACGTCAGCACGCTGCTGGCGGTGATTATTGCGCTGATGCTGGTCACGGTCGGCATCAGCGCCTCCAAGCCGCCGCTGTGGAGCATGCCGACGCTGTTTCTCAGCGGGCCGGCCGCGGCCGCCGGCATCGCCACCATTAATTCCATCGGCAATCTCGGCGGTTTTGTCGGCCCGATGATGATTGGCGTGATCCGCCAGCAAACCGGCAGCTACACCTGGGGACTCTATTTCGTCGCCGCGCTGCTGGCGTTGTCCGCGCTCATCGTGCTGATTCTCGCCGCGCAGACGCCAAAACCGCAAAGCGCCGATCTTCCTCATCCTCATACCCATTAATTGACTGGAGAACACAATGCGTAACTACAAAATTGCCGCGATTCCGGCAGACGGTATTGGCCCGGAAGTGATTTCGGCTGGCGTTGAGGTGCTGCAGGCGCTGACGCGGCACGATGAACAGCTGACGTTTGACGTGCAGACCTTTGACTGGGGCTCGGACTACTACAAACAGCACGGCGTGATGATGCCGGAAGATGGCCTGCAGACGCTGAAGCAGTTTGATGCCATCTACTTCGGTGCGGTGGGCGCGCCGGACGTGCCGGATCACATCACGCTGTGGGGGCTGCGCCTGCCGATTTGTCAGGGCTTCGATCAGTATGCCAACGTGCGGCCCACCAAAATTCTGCCGGGCGTGACCTCGCCGCTGCGCAACCGTGGACCGGGCGATCTTGACTGGGTAATCGTGCGCGAGAACTCGGAAGGGGAATACTCCGGCAACGGCGGCCGTGCGCACCGCGGCCTGCCAGAAGAGGTGGGCACTGAAGTGGCGATTTTTACCCGCGTCGGCGTGACGCGCATCATGCGCTACGCCTTTAAACTGGCGCAGTCGCGGCCGCGCAAACTGCTGACGGTGGTAACCAAATCCAATGCCCAGCGGCACGGCATGGTGATGTGGGATGAAATTGCGGCGGAAGTGGCGCAGGAGTTTCCGGATGTGCAGTGGGACAAGATGCTGGTGGATGCCATGACGCACCGCATGACACTGCACCCGCAATCACTGGACACCATTGTCGCCACGAACCTGCATGCGGATATTCTCTCCGACCTCGCCGGCGCGCTGGCCGGCAGTCTCGGCGTCGCGCCAACCGCCAATATCGATCCGGAGCGGCGTTTTCCGTCGATGTTCGAACCGATTCACGGCTCGGCGTTTGATATCACCGGCAAAGGCATCGCTAACCCGATCGCCACCTTCTGGACCGCGGTGCAGATGCTGGAACATCTGGGCGAGCGCAACGCGGCCGCGCTGATAATGCAGGGCATTGAGCAGGTGTGCGCGGCGGGCATTCTGACGCCGGACGTCGGCGGCAGCGCCACCACCGCTGACGTGACGCGCGCGCTGGTGCAGTTTATTGAAGCCAAATCTCAGGTGGCGGCAACCGCCTGAATCGAAAGGCGGGGTGTTACAGCGCCGCCGCCAGCCGGTCCAGCGCCAGCAGGATGCCATAACGCCGCGCCGGTGCTGCATCCGGCAGCGGCAGCCAGTAGTTGGCCTGGCTGGCGAGATCCAGCGCCGCCGGGCACAGCGCCATCACTGGGGTCTGCTGGATGTGAGCGTGATGCACCGCGCTGAGCACGCTGCTGTTGATGGTATCCGGCGCGAGGATCAGCAGCAGATCGTCCGGCTGCAAACGGCTGAGCGTCAGGCGCAGCAGGTTGTCGTCCTGGATCCACGCCAGCGCCAGCCCGGCCTCACTCAGCCGCTGCTGCACTTCCGCCACCAGCGGCGTGTGCTGGCCGGCGGCACCGATCAGCAACACGCTGCGTGCCTGACGCAGCGCCTGCGCCGCCTGCTGCCAGCGGCTGTCATCCAGCTGCTGCCACTGCCGGGTCAGCGCCTGATGCAGACTCACCAGCTGCGGCACCGCATCGTGGCTGGAAGTAGCCGGTTCGGCGCTGGCGCGTGCCAGCCGCATACGCAGATCGCGAATATCGTCGCAGCCGACCGAACGGGCAAAGCGGGTAATGGTCGCCGCACTGACTTCCGCCCGGCTGGCCAGCTGTTCAATGGTGGCCGAGGCCGCGAACGCGGCGTCACGCAGGATGGCGCGCGCCACCCGCTGCTCCTGCTGGCTGAGCGAAGCCTGCCGCTGACGAATCACCGTCATAAACGCACTTTCCTGCTGGCCGGCCTGGCGCACCTGGTGCAGAAAATCATCCAGATCGCGGTAGCCCGCCGAGGCAGCAAAGCGCTGGAGTACAGCCGGGCTGACACCCGCCTGCGCCGCCAGACTCTCCATGGTGGCCTGCGCGCTGGCGTGCAGGTTATCCAGAATAAATCGCGCCAGCTTTGATTCCTGCGCATCAAAACGCGCCGACTGCTGCTGCAGTTGCCAGACAATATCCATTAGCTCATCACATCCTCAGTAACGAACCCTCATGATGCATGAAAATATTTTTCATTGTGAGATTTTTTTCAGCTGATCGCACTGAATTTTCCTGGAATTAAATCACTCGCAACAGAAAATCATCGTCCCGATCACACCAATGAAAATTATTTTCATGGCAATTTAATGATCAAATTATTGATAAATAATACTTTAAATAACTTTCATCACAAAATCATCTGGCCGCAGGGTATTTACAGTGCGACTGAGACAGGTCTTAAATGCCGGAGTCAATTCACAGGAGGATAAATTATGCGCATTGTTCTTTGCTGTGCCGCTGGCATGTCTACCAGCATGCTGGTGAATAAAATGCAGCACGCTGCACAAGCGCGCGGGCTGGCGATCAACATTCAGGCCGTCCCGGTGGCCGATTTCGAACGTATCCTGCCGGATGCGGATGTGGTGCTGCTCGGCCCACAAGTGCAGTTTGAAGCTGCCCGCCTCACCGCCATCGCGGCCCCGCAGGGCAAGGCGGTCGCCGTGATCGACATGATGGATTACGGCATGATGCGCGGCGAACAGGTGCTGGATAAAGCGCTGGCGCTGCACGCTTCCTGATTCTTCGTTTCCCCTAATCTGACTGATAACACACGGCGTTGCGCTGTGGGAGATTCTGCATGCCTGAAGATGACGTAATGGTGGCTCCGGAAGAGGAGATCATGCTGCTGCTGGTGCAGGCCGGTGCCGCGCGCAGCGCCGCTCTCAGCGCCCTGCGGCTGGCGCGCGCCGGCCAGTTTGATGCGGCACAGCAGCAGCTGGCGGCGGCGCGGGAAAACGTAAGCAGCGCGCACCAGCAGCAGACGGCACTAATTAGCCTGGACGAAGGCAGCGGCCGGCTGCCGGTTACCCTGATTCTGGTTCATGCCCAGGATCACCTGATGAACGCCATGCTGATTCAGGATTTAGCGGGCGAAATCATTGAACTCTATCGCCGTACCACGGCAGGAGAAAACGATGCTTAAGATAGCAATCATTGGCGGCGGCAGCAGCTATTCGCCGGAGCTGGTGGAGGGAATCATCAACCGTTATGCGCAGCTGCCGGTAACCGAACTGGCGCTGGTGGATGTGGCGGCAGGACGCGAAAAGGTACAGATCATCGCCGATCTCACGCGGCGCATGCTGCAAAAGAACGGGCTGGAGCAGGTTAAGGTCAGCGTGCATTTCGCGCTGGATGAGGCGATTCGCGGTGCGCGCTTTGTGCTGACACAGCTGCGCGTCGGCCAGCTGGCAGCACGCGCCGCCGATGAACGGCTGGGCCTGAAGTATGGTCGTCTCGGCCAGGAAACCACCGGCGTCGGCGGCTTCGCCAAAGCGCTGCGCACCATTCCGGTGATGCTGGAGATTGCGCGCAAAGTGGAACAGCTGGCACCCGACGCCTTCATCATCAACTTCACCAATCCGGCGGGCATCGTTACCGAAGCCGTGGCGCGCTACAGCAACGCGAAGATCATCGGCCTGTGTAACGTGCCGGTGAATATGCACCATATGATCGCCGGCATGTTACAGGCGCCGTTTGACGAGGTGGCGCTGCGCTTCGCCGGGCTGAACCATCTGGTGTGGGTGCATCAGGTGCTGTGCCGCGGCGAGGACGTGACCGCCGGGGTGATCGAACAGTTGTGCGAAGGCCAGGCGCTGACCATGAATAACATCAAAGAGATGCCGTGGTCGCCGGCGTTTCTGCGGGCGCTGCAGGCAATTCCCTGCCCTTATCACCGCTACTACTGGCAAACACCGCAGATGCTGGCCGAAGAGCAGGAGAAAGCGCAGCACGGCCAGGCCGGAACGCGCGCCGAACAGGTGATGAAAGTGGAAGCCGAGCTGTTTGCGCTGTATGCCGATCCGCAGCTGGCGCACAAGCCGGAGCAGCTGAGTTTTCGCGGCGGCGCATATTACTCCGAAGTGGCCGTTGAGCTCATCAGCGCCATCCATAACAATAGCGGGCAAAATCTGGTGGTGAACTGCCAGAACCGTGGGGCGATTCACGGTCTGCCGGATGACGCGGTGGTGGAAGTGAACTGTGTGGTCGATGCGCAGGGCGCGCACCCGCTGGTGTTTGGCGCGCTGCCACCGCTGATGCACGGGCTGACGCAGCAGATCAAAGCCTTCGAGCGATTGACCATCGACGCGGCGGTGCACGGCGATCGCGGTGCCGCGCTGCTGGCGCTGGTCGGCAACCCGCTGGTCGGCGATGTCGCCAGCGCCGAAGCGCTGCTGGACGAAGTGCTGACGCTGAATCAACCGTGGCTGCCGCAGTTTGCGTGATATCCCTGTCGCAAACCGCACCCAGGCCGTCGCGGCGCGCTTCATCGCGCAATAAATTGCGCCGCGCCGAAATGACACGCATTGACCTGTTAATTTGTTGCGCCATTGTGCCCGAGGAGGCCCTATGTCCAACCGTAATATCATCGAACGTTATGTGCTGCCCGCCGCGCTCAAGGTGGCCGGGCAGAAGCATGTGCTGTCCGTGCGGGACGGCATCATTCTCAACATGCCGTTCATGCTGATCGGCAGCTTTTTTCTGATCTTCGCCTACCTGCCGATCCCGGCCTGGGGCCATCTGATGGCAGACCTGTTCGGCGACAGCTGGCGCAATAAACTGCTCTATCCGGTGCGTGCCACCTACGACATCATGGCGCTGATCTCCAGCTTCGGCATCGCTTACCGGCTGGCGGAGAAATACCGCACGCTCGACCCGCTGACCAGCGGCGCGATGGCGCTGGTAGCGTTTGTGATGACCATTCCGCAGCAGACGCTGTTCGCCCCGGTTGAAGGCGCGCCCGCGCAGCTGGTCACCGGCGTGCTGCCGATTTCACTAATCGGCAGTCAGGGCCTGTTCGTGGCGATTGTGATTGCGCTGCTCTCCACCGAAATCTACCGCTTTGTGCACAGCCGTAACCTGGTGATCAAGATGCCGGAAGGCGTGCCGCCGGCGGTGGCGAAATCGTTCCTCGCGCTGGTTCCCGGCTTCTGCGTGCTGGCCGTGGTGCTGCTGCTGCGCCTGGCAGTTGAAGCCTCACCGTTCCACGACATCAACAACCTGATCGCCACGGTGATTGGTCTGCCGATGCACCACGTCGGCGGCACGCTGCCGGGGATGATTTTCTCGGTGCTGCTGATTGGCATTCTGTGGACGCTCGGCCTGCACGGCGATGCCATCGTGCTGGTGTTCATTCAGCCAGTATGGCTGTCGAACATGAGTGAAAACCTCGAAGCCTTTCAGCATAACCAGCCGATTCCGCACATCTTTACCCAGCAGTTTTACGATTTATGGATTGCGCCTGGCGGCACCGGCGCGCTGCTTGGGCTGGTGATCTTTATGCTGATCCGCGCGCGCAGCCGCCAGATGAAACAGCTGGGGAAAATCGCTGCGCCGGCGGCGCTGTTCAACATCAGCGAGCCGCTGGTGTTCGGCATTCCGCTGGTGATGAACCCCTACCTGTTCCTGCCGTTTATCCTGACGCCGGTGCTGCTGGTGATTGTTTCGTGGGCGGCAATGAGCAGCGGTCTGGTGGCGCCGCCAGCCGGCATCGCCCTGCCCTTCACCACGCCAATTTTCGTCAGCGGCTATCTCGCCACCGGCGGCCATATCTCCGGCACGGTGTTACAGGTGGTCAACCTGACGATTTCGCTGGTGGTCTACTATCCGTTTTTCCGCGTGTGGGATCGCCTGAAACTGCGCGAAGAGCAGCAGAACGAACAGCAGGCGCAGGCCGCCAGCGGCAGTGCCGTCGTGCCTTCCTGAACCACTCCCTCTGCCGGGTGCGCCCTGCTGCGCACCCGGCCGCATCCTTCCACTTTTTGCAATAATGACTTCGCAAATCTGGCTATTCTGCCAGCAATACGGCTGTGCGAACCTTAGGCCACGGCTCGGGATCACCCCGACCACTACCTGAGGAACAGCATGATGAAACTGTACAACTTAGCGCTCTCCGGCCACGCTCACCGCGCACTGCTGGCGCTGTCACTGCTCGGCATAGCGCATGAAACGGTCGAAGTCGACCTGCCTGGCGGCGAACATAAAACCCCGGCGTTTCTCGCCATCAACCCGTTCGGTCAGGTGCCGGTGCTGGAAGACGATGGCGTTTACATCGCGGATTCCAATGCCATTCTGGTGTACCTGGCGAAGAAATTTAACCGCAGCGACTGGCTGCCGGAAGATGCGCTGGGCGCCGCCCAGGTGCAGCGCTGGCTGTCGGTAGCGGCCGGTGAACTGGCTTACGGTCCGGCGGCGGCGCGCCTGATTACCGTGTTTGGTGCCAAATTTAATGCTGAAGAGGTGCTGGCGCGCGCGCATCTGATTCTTTCCCGGCTGGAAAGCCATCTCAGCCAGCGTGAGTGGCTGGTGGGCGACCATCCCACCATTGCTGACATCGCTTTATATAGCTACCTGGCCGGTGCCCCGGAAGGCAATGTCGAGATGTCCGGTTACCCTGCGGTGAATCAGCTGCTGCGCCGGATTGAAGCGCTGCCCGGCTTTGTGCCTTTTCCGCAGACCGCCGCCGGCCTGCGCGCCTGACAGGAGCCAGCATCATGGGCGAGAAACTGATTACGCTGCCGGTATGGCATGACGGTGAAATTGCGCTGCAGCAGCAGGCGGGGGTGGCGGAACGTATGGCCGATGTCGGGCAGCGCGTGATCCGCGATTACATGCCCGATCAGCATCGTGACTTTTACGCGCAGCTGCCGTTTATCGTTGCCGGCAGCGTTGATGCACAGGGTGATGCCTGGGCCACGCTGCTGGAAGGCCAGCCCGGTTTTATCTTCTCGCCCAACGCCACCACGCTGGATATCGCAGCCGGTCCTGACGCCAGCGATCCGGCCGCCGCCGGGATGACCGATGGAGCACCGGTGGGCCTGCTCGGCATCGAGCTGCACACGCGGCGGCGCAACCGCATGAATGGCGTGCTGACGGCAATTGGCGGCGGCCTGCGCGTGCAGGTTGACCAGAGCTTCGGCAACTGCCCGCGCTATATTCAGCTGCGCGATTTCCGCTTCGACCATGCGCCCGGCAGGGCTTATCAGGGCGAAGTTGAGACGCTCAGCGCGCTGGATGACGCCGCGCGCGCCGCCATCCGGCAAGCCGACACGTTTTATGTCACCACTTATGCCGACCAGGCGCGCCGTCAGGTGGACGTTTCGCATCGCGGCGGCAAAGCCGGTTTTGTTCGCATCGCTGCCGATGATGTACTGACCATTCCGGACTTCAACGGCAACCTGTTCTTCTCCACCCTCGGCAATATCGTACTCAACGGCAAGGCCGGGCTGCTGTTTATCGACTACGCCAGCGGCGATGTATTGCAGATGAGCGGCGATGCCACGGTGATAACCGATTCCGCCGAAATCGCGGCCTTTCAGGGAGCCGAGCGGCTGTGGCGCTTTAGCGCGCGCCGCATTGTGCGCCGGCGCGCTGCCCTCGCCCTGCGCTGGGCCGATCAGCCAGACGGCGTATCGCCCGCCTCGCTGATGACCGGCGACTGGCCATCCGCCAGCGAACGCCTGCAGGCGCAGCAGCTGGCGGCGCAGTGGCGACCATTCCGCATCACGCAGACCGTCGATGAGAGCGCGCAGATTCGCTCGTTTCATCTTATGCCGGATGATGGCGCTGGCGTACTGCCGCATCTGGCGGGCCAGCATCTGCCGATCCGCCTGACGCTGCCGGGCAGCACTAAGCCACTGATTCGGCAATATACGTTGTCAGTTGCGCCGTCGGATGGTTATTACCGCATCAGCGTGAAGCGTGAAGGCGTCGTATCACAGTATCTGCACGATGCCCTGCGCGTCGGCGATCGGCTGGAGGTGCGCGCACCGGCCGGTGACTTCACTGTTGATGCACACGAAACGCGGCCAGCGGTGCTGCTGGCGGCGGGCGTCGGCATCACGCCGCTGCTGGCGATGCTGCGTCACCTGATTTATGAAGGCCGACGCAAACGCCGGATGCGTCCGGTGTATTTGCTGCAGTCGGCGCGTAACCTGGCCGAACGCCCGTTTGCGCGTGAGATCGATGCGCTGCTGGCAGCCAGCGAAGGTGCGTTGAAACTGGTACGCGTGCTCAGCCAGCCGGGTGCAGCCGAAGCCGGCGTGGATTACGACGTTGCCGGACGCATTGATATGGCGCTGCTGTCGCAGGTACTGCCGTTCAACGATTACGATTTCTATCTGTGCGGCCCGCCGTCATTTACCCAGGCGATGTATGACGGACTGCGCGGCCTGAATATTGCCGACGCGCGTATTCATGCCGAAGCGTTTGGTCCTTCGTCGCTGCAGCGTCAGCAGGAGAATGTGCCAGAGCCCGTCGCGCTGCCGCCGGTAGCGACCGAAGCGGTGCCGGTGGTGTTTACAGAGTCGCTGAAAGAAGCGCGCTGGACGCCGCAGTCCGGCACGCTGCTGGAGCTGGCCGAAGCGCGCGGCCTGAGCCCGGCCTACAGCTGTCGCGCCGGACATTGCGGCAGCTGTAAGACCAGACTGGTGAAAGGCGCGGTGACTTATACTTCCCAGCCAGGCATCACGCTGGCGCAGGATGAGGTGCTGATCTGCTGCGCGGTGCCGGCGCAGGTCGAAGAGGGGGACGCGGGGGTGCAGCTGGCGTTGTGAGGTGAGTGCCCGGCTATGCAATCAAACCAGCAGGCTGCAGGGCGGGCGGCATCTTACCCGCGCTCAGTTGGTCAGAATCGATTCGATTCCCTGTATCAGCGCAGGGAAATAGGATTGATCAATAGCGATCTCGCCGGTCAGTTGCCAGCTATCATAAATAGCGGGAGTCGCAGTGAAGTTGAAACCGATTAAATCACTTCCCTCGACAGCATTGAATTCGCAGGTGAATGATTTCATTCTTGGTGCGAACTGTACCGGCTTAGGTCGTCCATTTTTGTATAGGGATGCATAAAACTCCGATAACATTTCCTTCAGGCTTTCAAGGTCGAAAATCGTCAGTTCGCACTGACATTGCAGGTTTATACTGCAACCGGCAATTTCCAGCCAGCACATGATCAAATCCAGCCTGCGATCTTCAGGCTCCTCAATTCTTGAGATAAATGAGAAGCGAAATAACGTATCTTCATTTTTGATCTCAAACATTTCTGTCCCGCCACTCAGTCGATATGGAAGTGTGAAATTGTTCAGTCCCGTTCCCTGACCACAACATGTAACGTGTACTCTTTGTGGACATACCTGATTTTATCATGCTCCACAATCTTTTTCAGACGGTCATTTTTATACGATATAAAAACATGCCAGGCATTTTTTGAGCATCAGGGCTTCGTGAACCATAGCGGATAGCTTTTTCCAGTATATTGACCGGAATATATCTACCTGACTCGGCCATATGCGCGGCCGTAGTACGTGTAAATTTAAGATTTCGCACGGACAGGCCAACCTTCAGGCGACCACGCAGCATATTCAGCGTTGCTTCGCTTAGCACACTGCCTATGCTTTTACCCGCAGCGACATCCAGCACCGCCCGACCACTGCTCAACAGGCGAAAAACACCAAATGCAATCAGCGCAATATCTAGCGGATCAATGAGCGGGGTTTGCAATGGGGCTTCTTCAAGCGTGGTAAAACGCCCATCCGCATCATAAACCTGCCACAGTCCGGGAGCTTGCGCGACCGTGTAACCAATACACAGTCCTGTAGCATCATCCACAATTGGACGCGCACCGTGTGGAGGCATGAACTGAGGTTTTACAGCATAATACTCATTATGAGGCAGGGGGTTTCTGAAGTTAAAAAAGTACCCCGGCTCATCGGGATCCAGCATCCGTATATCCATCACACCTTCTCCATTCTTCCATAAATCAAATTCCCACATACAAGAATCGCGAATTATTTAATGAAGTCAAGAGCCGAATTATACTTATAACTAATCTTTCTCAATGAATTAGCTTTGTAACTTATACATGAGGCCGGTTTTTCAGTTCACTATTAGCCATATGTTACCTGTTCCCCTGGCAATTTGCTGAACTCGCCGTTGTCATGTTTTTAGGAGATTCACTAACATTTTCTGGTAATTTTCAGGTTGTTCGTTTTCTGAATGTCTGACTAACAAGCCTTTCCAGCGAGGCTAAAATACGAGAGATGTTGGTGGGCGATATTTTAAATGATCGCAGCAGATGGAGAGAATCATGGATGAATGGAGGCGAACATTAATCAATGCCAATAAAAAAGGGGGTATCAGCGCTGACTTTTCCCCTTCCAGAAGATTAGCTTTCGGTGATGACGGCAGAATTTGAGAAGTATTTATAAGCTGGACGACAGCGTGCAAAGTTCTTTTTTTGCGCTGCCACCAGCAGGCTAGCCACTGGAATGGAGCGACAGGATGACGCTAAGTCAGAACAATTGCTCACCGCACTGCATCAAGAAACACAGCAACGGCTCTCATTCTTAAGAGAAATTATTATTACAAAACGCATCATTCCCTGATGACCTGTGGCTTGATGATTTGCCTTAAGTTATCCATCGGTATTATCTCTGAGCCTAGAGAAGTATTTAAATATACGAAATCGGGAGTTAATAGCGTTAACCTTCCTGCTTTTTTATCATAATTTTTATCTTTGAAAACTAATGAAACATTGGAACCACCTCCGATACCAAATATTTTTAATGACTTCCCAAACACTTGACTAGAGTAATCCCCAAGAACCACTTGAAGATAAACCGTAACAGCCGTCAGCCCTGCAATCAAAAATAGCTTCCCTTTTAATGGAGAGATGAAGTAGCAACAATAAAAAATGCACAAAACCAGTGAAGACAAGTATATAAAGATAAACGTCACTTTGTTTTCTGCAAGAACTATGTAACTTAGGACGAGTATCTGAAATAGAATGGAGGCAAGAAAGAGAAACCATAATGAATGAGAGTATGAAATGGCATTGCCTTTTTTTAAAATAAAATACCCCACACCACTCCAAAGTATCACGGAAAACCCTGCAAGCATTAAAAATGTTAGCCCACTAGTAAGTGAGACCACAAAGAAATTCTCACTTATTAATTCATAGCTAAAAAAGCCGTTCCTTGCCATATAGTTATAAATAAAACTGAAAGATAAAAATGGAAAGTAAATGAAGTGCATTATGAGAAATGGTATGACTGCAGCTGATGCTTTTTTCATCAGATTAATCTTATCGCTATGAAATTCACTTTCCACTTTACTTCTCAGCTCTTCTAACAAAATGCCTCCTATTAAATTTAATATTTTGTTAATTATTTCAGTGCGGAAGATATCTCTTTACCGTTCTGGTTTACAAATTCTACCAGAGAGGTATAAATCATGTTTAAAACACCTTTTTACTTGATCTCAATTTGTATCAGTTTCAGTGTTATGGCAAGCGAGTTAGAGGAACATGCCACCACTCAACACCTGCTCGATCAAGTCCAGCTTTTCCACGACCAGACCCGCGCCGTCGCCGCGCAGTCCGATCCCAATAACCGCCGCCGTTACCTGTTCGACTACAACAAAGCCAACGAAGACCTCAACACCATGCGTGCTGGCATCGACCGCTACATGCAGCCTTCCCGTGCGCAGCCGCTGGATTACGGCAAGGTCAGCGGCGATTACACGAGAGGCCGTCCGCTATGGCGATGACTGCCGCGCAGATCAACGCGTTTAAAACGGCATCCGGCAACATCGATATTAGCGTTCTGTATCTGGTGTCCGTTGGGCTACTACTGTGCGTTGTTTCTCTGGGCAGCCTGGGCTGCAGTGGATGTCAGGCATGGACGGGAAAATACCTAAGTCAGGGATGCCGCGCTAGTCCGATTTGTTATCCGTTCTATGACTTTACCGATCGTCTGCATCTGGATGTTCGCCAGTAAAGCAGACATTTTGAAGTGCTTTTATCCGTCAGGTTGCTTAAGAGGAAGGCTCATACTGGATAGCTGAAGCAGTACAGTGACCTCAACAGTCAAAGTGACCAGAAATCATTGGTGCTTCAAAAAGCAAAAACCCAGCCATAAAGGCTGGGTTTTCAGAATGTTGGTGCCCGGACGCGGAATCGAACCACGGACACGGGGATTTTCAATCCCCTGCTCTACCGACTGAGCTATCCGGGCAACGGGGCGCATTAAACCTTACTCACGCCGTACCGTCAAACGCTTTTCGGTAAAAATCAGCTGACTGCTGCCTTTTGCAGCAACCGCCGGACCCGATGGTAAAAACCTGCGCAACCGGATTATTTAGTGGTGAATTTTTAGCCACTCACGCCGATAACCGTGCTGACATCCCATAACCATAATAAGGTCCACCATGTTCAGCACTATTACATCGGGAATCCTGTCGCGCCTCGCGTGGCAGAAACGCAGTCACAGCAGCGCAACGCTTAGTTCGCTGCAGGAGGCCATCGCTATGGTTGAGTTTACGCCTGATGGTCACATCCTCACCGCTAACACGCTGTTTCTGGAGCGCATGGGCTACACGCTGGCAGAAATTGTCGGCCAGCATCACAGCCTGTTCTGCACGCCGGATATGGTGCAGTCGCCGCAGTATCGCGAGTTCTGGCAGCGTCTGAATCGCGGCGAAGGCTTCAGCGATAAGTTTTTGCGCGTGGCGAAGCACAGCCGTCCGATCTGGCTGGAAGCCAACTACGTACCAGTGCAGGATCGCCACGGCCGGGTGATCAAAATCGTCAAGCTGGCGAGTGATATCACCGCGCGCATCATGGATGCGCAGGAGCAGCGCGCCATGACCACCGCCATTGAGCGCTCGATGGCGGTGATTGCCTTCAACCTCAAAGGCGAAGTGCTGATGGCCAACGATAACTTCTTCAATACCATGGGCTATCGCGCTGATGAGATCATCGGTCGCCATCACAGCCTGTTCTGTCCGCCCGAAATGCGCACCAGCGAGGCCTATCGTCGCTTCTGGCACAAGCTCAATCAGGGTGAATATATCTCCGGCCAGTTCGAGCGCGTCAATAAGCAGGGCAACACCGTCTGGCTGCGCGCCACCTATAATCCGGTGTTTAACAGCGCCGGCGAGCTGTACAAAGTGGTGAAGTTCGCCACCGACGTTACCGCGCAGGTGGAAAAGAACCAGCTGGAGCGCGAAGCAGCGCAGCAGGCATGGCAAACCGCGCTGCATACCAGCGAAAGCACACAACAGGGTGCGGCGGTCATTGAGAACAGCGTGCAGAATATCAATGCGCTGGCCAGCGAACTGCACGGTATTTCTGGTGATATCAATGATCTGAGCGACTCTTCCGATCGCATCGGCGCCATCGTGGAGAGTATTCGCCGTATTGCCGACCAAACCAATCTGCTGGCGCTCAATGCGGCAGTGGAAGCCGCGCGCGCCGGTCATCACGGCCGCAGCTTTGCCGTGGTTGCCAGTGAAGTACGCACCCTCGCGGCGAACATCAATCGCGCCACCAGCGAAATCGAGAATCGGGTGAGGCATAACCATCTGCTGGCGGATAAGGCGCAGAAAGGCATCGCGTCGAACCTGAAACGTGCCGATCAGGGCGTAGTGCTCGCGCAGCAGGCGGGCGGTGTGATTGCCGAAATTCGCGGCAGCTCCAGTGAGGTGGTGCGCGCCATCAGCCACGTCGCCGATACACTAAAAGCCCCGCAGTAAGCGCAGCAGCGTGCGCTGGCCGGCGGTGACATAAAAGTGTCATCGCCGTGCCGTAACCTAAGATTATTCCTAATCAACGCCAGACTCTTTCTCATGCAGCAGCCTGATTTCCGCACCGGGCTTAGCGCCCTGACGGGTCGTGCCCGCGCGCGTTCGCTGTGTATTGCGGTGCCGTTCGTCACGCCAGCGATGGACAACACGGCGGTAATGGCGCTGTTTAGCGAACACAAAGATTTGATTGGCCTGCCGGTGGTGGAAAACGGCACGCCGTTCGGCATGATTAACCGCCACATCTTTCTGTCGCAAATGACGCGCCCGTTCTTCCGCGAGCTGTACGATCGTAAAAGCTGTATCGCCTTTATGGACAAACAACCGCTGGTGATCGATGCCGAAACCGAACTCGATCGGGTCGCGCAGCAGGTGGTCGCCAGCGGGGATAAATCAGTGACCGATGGCTTTATCGTGACTGAACAGGGCCGCTATATTGGCATCGGCCTCGGTATCGACCTGATTCGCACCGTCTCCGATTTGCAGGCGCAGCAGCATCAGCAAATTTTACAGAGCATCGATTACGCGCGGGTGATTCAGGACGCGATGCTGGACCGCTCGCGGCAGCAGATGGCGCAGCAGCTGAGCGACTGGTGCCTGCACTGGCAGCCGCGCGACGGCGTGGGCGGCGACTATTACGCCTTTCACCGCGACGAGCACGGCTGGCTGGCGCTGATTGCCGACTGCACCGGTCACGGCATTCCCGGCGCGTTTATGACGGTGATTCTGCATACGACGCTGGAGCGTGCGCTGCAGCACAACCATCGTACGCCGTCTGCCCTGCTGCAGGCGCTTAACCGCCACATCAAACAAACCCTGGGCCAGCTTAACGCCTCGCAGCAGACTTCGCTGTCCAACGACGGCTGCGATGCGATTGCGCTGCGGCTGGAGACGACCAGCCATCAGCTGAGCTGGGCCAGCGCGCGCATGCACGCGGTGCTGCAGCCGCTACAGGGTGAAGCAGCCGCGCTGCAGGCCGATCGCGTCGGCGTTGGCTACACCGATACACCGCACGACTATTGCTGGCCGCAGCAGCAGCGCACACTGCAGCCCGGCGATGTGCTGCTGGTAATGAGCGACGGCGTGACCGATCAACCCGGCGGCGCGCGGCAGATCATGTTCGGTAAAAAGCGGATTCAGACGGTCATTGCACAACATAAAACCCTGCCGATGGCCGAGCTCTCCACGGCGTTTGCGCAGGCATTTCTTCACTGGCAGGGCAACCAGCCGCGACGCGATGACGTCACCTGGTTTGGCCTGCGTTATTAACGAGCCTCTTATGCATCCAGCTTCCACCGGCACGCACCTGCCGCCCGACAGCGTTGCGCTGCACTATACCGGCTTCTTTTCGCCGCAGAACATCACCGCGATGGGTGAAGTGATCAAAGTGTTTCTGGAAAACCAGCAGGCCCCGCTGAAAGTGCGCCGCCGGCTGTTCTCCAGCTTTGTCGAGATTGTGCAGAACATCCTGCGCTATTCGCAGGACAGCCGTACCCTGAGCCATGCCGAACAGCACTATCGCTTTGGCACCGTAACGCTGCACGTGGATGGCGATAGCTATGTGCTGGAGAGCAGTAATCAGGTCGAACAGGCCGCCTGCGAGCAGCTGCGCGACTGGCTCGATCTGCTGCGTACCATGAGTAACGACGAAATTAAGCAGGCCTACCGTGTCGGTCTGCGCACCGAGAGCCCCGCCACCAGCAAAGGGGCCAATATCGGTTTGCTGACGCTTGCCCGTGATGTCAGTGAACCGCTGGAGTATGAACTGCGTCCGCTGCCCGCCAGCGGCTACGCCACGTTTTGGCTTAAAGCCACCATTCACCAGGATTGAGGTTGTATGCAAAACCTGATTATCGCTGCCACTGAGAGCACGCCCGAAGTGAGTTTTGATTTTGCCACCCGCCAGTTTGCGCTGCGCGGCGAGTCGTGGCCGGAGAACGCGGCGGCGTTTTATCGCCCGCTGCTGGATGCCCTTGAGCAGTGGCAACCCACCGACAACGACGCGGTGGTCGTCACTATCGCGCTGCGCTACTTCAACAGCTCCAGCACCAAAATGCTGTTCAGCCTGTTCGATCTGTTCAACCAGCTGGCGCAGCGCGGTCAGCGCGTCACGCTAAACTGGCTGTTTGATGCGGAAGATGACATCGCAGAAGAGTTTGGTCAGGAACTGGCGCTGGATTTTACCGATCTGCAGGTTAATCTGCAGGCGGAACTGGCGTCATGATGGACCTCAATGAGCTGTTCCGTGAAGAGAGCGAGGTGCTGAATCGCTCACAGCATGTGGCGGCGCAAAACACGCTGAGCGCGCAGGATTACCGCGAGGCGCTGCTGCACCTGAATCGCCACTATCAGCGCCTGATGCGCGAAACCTGGCGGCTGATCTCCCGCAGCGATCGCGCGGAGCGCGAGCTGAACCGCGTGAATGAGCAGTTAAACCAGCTGGCGCAGGAGCTGGAGTACAAAGCCAGCCACGATCCGCTGACGGCGGTGTGGAATCGCGGCGCGATTATTCAGCGCATCAGCCAGACGCTGGAGAGCGGTCCGGCGGCGCTGATTATTCTGGATATCGACCACTTCAAGAAGATCAACGACGAATACGGCCATCCGATGGGCGATAAGGTGATTTGCGGGCTGGTGACGCGCATTCAGGCGCACTGCCCGGCCGGCGCCAGCATTGGCCGCATCGGCGGCGAAGAGTTTACCGTGCTGCTGCCGCACTATCGTCTGTCCGACGCGGTGATTGTCGCCGGTGCGATCCACGCCTCGCTTAACGCCTCGCCGCTGGCGGTGCTGCCGCAGCAACTGGTGACCGCCAGCCTCGGCGTGAGCTACGGCAAGCCGGGCTCCGATTTCGACACGCTATACAGCAATGCCGATGCCGCGCTCTACGATGCCAAACACCACGGCCGCAACCGGGTATTTTTCCGCTGATCAGTGCACCTGCGCGGTGCTGGCCGTCTGCATCGGCACGCTGCTATCCGGCGGCGGCAGGAAGATGTGGTCGAGGATGTTGCGCATCACCGGCGCGGCGGTAATGCCTTCGTTACCGCCGTTTTCCAGAATCAGCGCCACCGCCACCTGCGGGTTGTTAAACGGCGCAAAGGCGGTATAGAAAATGTGGTCGCGCAGGCGCACCGGGATCATCTTCGCGTTGTAAGTCTGGTTCTGCTTCAGGCTAAACACCTGCGACGTACCGGACTTGGCGGCGATGCCGTACGGCGCGGTATGGAAATATTTATAACCGGTGCCGTTAGGCGCGTTAGCCATACCAAACATGGCGTGGCGCACCAGCGACCAGTACGGTGATTTCGCATCGCCAATCTGCGGCTGGGGCGCGGTCGGCTGATAAACCTGCTGCCAGGTGCCGCGCTGTGCTTTGGCCAGCAGGTGCGGATTAATCACCCGGCCGTTATTGATCAGCGCCACCATGGCTTTCACCATCTGAATCGGCGTGGCGATCCAGTAGCCCTGACCGATGCCCACCGACACCGTATCGCCCTGATACCACGTATGTTTATGCACTTTCTGCTTCCATTCGCGGCTTGGCAGCAGCCCGGCGTACTCTTCATTCAAATCGATACCGGTAGGTTTGCCGTAGCCGAACTGGCTGAGCATGCTGTGGATGCGGTCGATGCCCATCATGAACGCCACCTGATAGAAGAAGGTGTCGGCGGACTCTTCAATCGCTTTGGTGACGTCGAGCATGCCGTGGCCGGACTTTTTCCAGTCGCGGTATTTACGATCGGTGCCCGGCAGCGTCCAGGTGGGCGCGCCAAAGAAGGTGGTGCCCGGCGTAATCACTTTGCTCAGCAGCGCCGACATCGCCATGTAGGGTTTTACCGTCGATGCCGGTGGATACAGCCCCTGGGTAACGCGATTGATCAGCGGCAGGTTTTTATCCTGCAGCAGCGTTTTATAGGCTTTGTAGCTGATGCCCTTCACGAACGGGTTGGGATCGTAGCTCGGGCTGGAGACCATCGCCAGCACGCCGCCATCGTGCGGATCCTCAATCAGCACCGCCGCACGCTGCCCGGCCAGCTGGCTCTCCACATACTGCTGCAGATGCAGATCCAGCGTCAGCCAGATGTTTTTGCCCGCCACCGGCGGCACCTCTTTCAGCACGCGCACGATGCGGCCGTGGTTATCCACTTCCACTTCCTGATAGCCGGTCTTGCCGTGCAACAGAGATTCGTAGTAGCCCTCAATACCTTGCTTGCCGATGTTATGGTCGGCGGCATAGTTTTCGCCGACGCCCTCGGCATTGAGCCGCTTGTAATCGTTATCGTTAATCTTCGACACGTAGCCGACCACGTGCGCCAGATCGGCGCCGTACGGGTATTCCCGATCCTGATAGGTATCAATGGTGACGCCGGTGAAGCGGAACTGATTGACCGAGAAGCGCGCCACCTCCTCGTCGGTGAGCTCGGCCTTCAGCTCCACCGGTTTATAGCGGCTGCTCTGCTTCAGTTCATGCTCAAAGGTTTCGATATCATCCGGAGTCAGATCAACGATGGGCGTCAGCGCCTTCAGCGTCGCCTGCATGTTGTCGATTTTGTACGGCGTGACGAGGATGTCGTACCAGGTAACATTGCGCACCAGCGGGATGCCGTTGCGATCGAAAATCAGCCCGCGCGTCGGCGCGATGGGGATCATTTTGATGTCGTTCTCGTTAGAACGCGTCTGGTAATAGCTGTGCTGATCCACCTGTAAGCGATACAGGTTGATGCCAAGAATGGTGAAGCAGATAACAACCAGGGCAAACGCCACCAGCGCGCGGCGCACAAACAGTTTCTCTTCGGCTTCGAAATTGCGGAAATTCATCAGGGGCTTAGTCTCTTCATTATCACGCTAATGATAGGGAGAGATCGCCGCAGAGCCAGCAGGAAGATGCACAAGCCTGGGTAAAAGTGTGTCAGATGTTTACGGTGTAGCGGCTACGTCAGGAATGCGGGACAGAGGCTGGAGATAGGAGGCGGAAATGAGGACGGTGCGCGTGGGCGCCCTCTCCCGCGCGCAGGCATTAACCGTTGCTCGATCAGTCCCCTCTCCCGCGCGAGGGCGTTAACCGTTGCTCGATCGGTCCCCTCTCCCGCGCGCGGGAGAGGGTTAGGGTGAGGGCAAAGGAAAAGCGAGGAAAATCAATCCCCCAGCAGCACCGACTCCAGCGCGATCTTAATCATATCGTTGAACGTCGTCTGACGCTCTGCCGCGGTGGTTTGCTCGTGCGTACGGATGTGATCCGACACGGTACAGATGGTCAGCGCTTTGGCACCAAACTCTGCCGCCACACCGTAGATGCCGGCGGCTTCCATCTCCACGCCGAGGATGCCGTACTTCTCCATCACGTCGAACATCTGCGGGTCCGGCGTATAGAACAAATCCGCAGAGAAGATGTTACCGACGCGCGCGTCCACACCCAGCGCTTTAGCTGCGTCGACCGCGTTACGCACCATGTCGAAATCCGCGATGGCGGCAAAATCGTGATCTTTGAAACGCATGCGGTTAACTTTTGAGTCGGTGCAGGCGCCCATACCAATCACCACATCACGCAGTTTCACGTCTGCACGCACGGCACCGCAGGAACCCACACGAATGATCTTCTTCACGCCGAAATCGGTGATCAGCTCTTTGGTGTAGATCGAGCAGGATGGAATACCCATACCATGGCCCATCACGGAGATTTTGCGGCCTTTGTAAGTCCCGGTGAAGCCCAGCATGCCGCGTACGTTGTTCACTTCGACCACATCGTCGAGGAAAGTCTCGGCAATGTGTTTTGCACGCAGCGGATCGCCTGGCATCAGCACCACGTCCGCGAAATCGCCCATTTCGGCATTAATATGAGGAGTTGCCATTGTTGTTCTTCCTTATCAAAAAGTGGTGGCTGTTTTACAGCAAGCTTTTGCCGTAGTCCATGCTGGACAGGCCAAAATAGCTGGCGATGGTCTGGCCGATATCGGCGAAGGTATCACGGTAACCCAGCGAGCCCGGTTTTACTTCTGGACCGTAGATCAGAATCGGGATGTGCTCGCGCGTGTGCTCGGTGCCATGCCAGCTCGGATCGCAGCCGTGGTCAGCGGTGAGAATCAGGATATCGCCCTCTTTCACCAGCGCCATCAGCTCCGGCAGACGACGGTCAAACAGCTCCAGCCCACCGGCATAACCGGCGATATCGCGGCGATGGCCCCAGGTCGAGTCAAAATCGACGAAGTTGGTGAACACAATTGAGTTGTCCGGCGCCTTCTTCATCTGCTCAATGGTGGCATCAAACAGCGCGTCCAGACCGGTGGCTTTAACTTTTTGGGTGATGCCCTGCTCCGCGTAGATATCAGCGATTTTACCCACTGAAATCACTTCGCCGCCCTTCTCATCCACCAGCTTTTTCAGCATGGTCGGTGCAGGTGGTTCGACCGCCAGATCGTGACGGTTACCGGTGCGCTGGAATTTACCGGCTTTATCGCCGACAAACGGACGCGCAATCACACGGCCAATGTTATAGCCGCCGTTGGTCAGCTCTTCACGGGCGATTTCACACAGCGCGTACAGGCGATCGAGGCCAAAGGTCTCTTCATGACAGGCAATCTGGAACACCGAATCTGCCGAGGTGTAGAAAATCGGCTTGCCGCTTTTCATGTGCTCCTCGCCCAGCTGGTCGAGAATTACCGTGCCAGAGGAGTGGCAGTTGCCGAGGTAGCCCGGCAGATCGGCGCGTTTTACCAGCGTATCCAGCAGCTCCTGCGGGAAGCTGTTCTCTTTGTCGCTGAAGTAGCCCCAGTCAAACAGCACCGGCACCCCGGCGATTTCCCAGTGGCCGGACGGCGTATCTTTGCCCGAAGAGAGTTCGCTGGCGTAGGCGTAAGCGCCGATAATTTCCGCCTGCGGGTCCAGTCCCGGCGGGAAGCGGCCGGTAGAGAGTTCCGCCGCTTTGCCAAGGCCGAGCGCGGTCATATTGGGCAGATGCAGCGGACCTTCGCGGCCTTCATTGGCGCGGCCTTCAAAGCACGCTTCGGCGATATGGCCGAGCGTATCCGATCCTTCATCACCGAATTTATCGGCGTCTTTGCTGGAACCAATCCCGAAGGAGTCGAGAACCATAATAAAAGCACGTTTCATGCAAGTCTCCTGCGCCATAGCGCGATGACAAGTCAAAAAAAAGCGATCAGATCAGTATACCCGAACGGCCGCTGCCTGGCACGCAGTTACGCCACTATTCGCTGATGCGGCGATACACCACCGGCGTGGCCTGCGGAGCATGGTCGCTGAGCGTTATCGCCGCTTTCACTGCCGCAGCGGCCTGCTGCCACTGCGCTTCCGATGCGGCATGAATCACCGCCAGCGGCTGCTGCGCATTTACTTCACTGCCCAGCGTGATCATGTCGCTGAGGCCCACGCTGTAATCAATGCTGTCGCTGGCGCGCTGACGGCCACCGCCCAGCGCCACCACCGCCATGCCCAGCGCCCGCGTGTCCATGGCGCTGACGATGCCGGGACGATCGGCGTACACCGCTTTGCTCAGCATCGGTGCCGGCAGGTAGCGGTCCATCTGCTCGATGAAATCCGTCGGGCCGTTCTGCGCCGCCACCATGCGGGCAAACACCTCAGCCGCTTTACCGTTATCCAGCACCTGCTGCAGTTTTTGCCGCGCTTCGGCTTCGTTCGCCGCCAGTTTGCCGGAGATCAGCATCTCAGCGCACAGCGCCAGCGTGACCTCCAGCAGCCGCGGATTGCGCGCCTCGCCGGTGAGGAAATGCACCGCTTCACGCACTTCCAGCGCATTACCGGCGCTCGATGCCAGCACCTGATTCATGTCGGTGAGCAGCGCGGTGGTTTTGCATCCCGCGCCGTTGGCGACGCCGACAATCGCCTGCGCCAGCTGCTGCGAAGCCTCAAAGGTTGGCATAAACGCCCCGGATCCGACTTTGACATCCATCACCAGCGCGTCTAATCCCTCGGCTAATTTTTTGGCGAGGATCGAGGCGGTGATCAGCGGAATGGAATCCACGGTGGCGGTGATATCGCGCGTGGCGTAGAACCGCTTGTCCGCCGGCGCCAGCGAATTAGTCTGACCGATAATGGCAACGCCGACCTGTTTGATGATCTGGCGGAAGCGATCGTCGCTGGGGAAGATATCGAAGCCAGGAATGGCTTCCAGCTTATCCAGCGTGCCGCCGGTGTGACCGAGGCCGCGCCCGGAAATCATTGGCACGTAGCCGCCGCAGGCCGCCACCATCGGACCCAGCATCAGCGAAGTGACATCGCCCACGCCGCCGGTCGAGTGTTTATCAACAATCGGTCCGTTGAGATTCAGCGCCTGCCAGTTGAGCACCGTGCCGGAATCGCGCATCGCCATGGTCAGCGCCACGCGCTCTTCCAGGTTCATGTCGTGAAAATAAATCGTCATCGCCAGCGCGGCGATTTGCCCTTCAGACACGCTGTTATCACGCACACCGTTGATGAAAAAGCGGATTTCCGCTTCGCTCAGCGGCTGGCCGTCGCGTTTTTTACGAATAATTTCTTGTGGCAGGAACAAGGTTGCCTCCCCGGAAAAGCGATGTATCGCTGAATGACAGCCGCCAGCTGCGCGGCTATGCGCACCTGACGGCAGTGACGCCGTGGGCCGCCATTTTGGCGACCGCGTGGATCAATAACCGGCTTTGCTGGTCGCCGTAGCGTGGCCCAGGGTATTCAGCAGGCTGGCTAACAGGCTGGAAGCGCCGAAGCGGAAATGACGCGCATCCGCCCAGCCGCTGCCGAGGATATCGTCGGCCAGCTGCAGGTAGATAGCGGCATCTTCCGCCGTGCGCACGCCGCCAGCCGGTTTGAAGCCCACCTGCTGCTGCACGCCTTTGTCACGGATTACCTGCATCATGATCGCCGCCACCTCTGGCGTGGCGTTGACCGGCACTTTACCGGTAGAGGTTTTGATGAAATCCGCGCCGGCATCGATCGCGATTTCGGACGCCGCACGAATCAGCGCTTCCTCTTTCAGCTCGCCGGTTTCAATGATCACTTTCAGCAGCACGTTCGCCGCCGCGCAGGCCTCTTTACAGGCTTTTACCAGCGCAAAGCCGACGTCACGGTTACCGGCAATCAGGGCACGGTACGGGAACACCACGTCAACTTCATCCGCGCCGTAGGCGATTGCCGCATGGGTTTCCGCCAGCGCGATGTCGATGTCGTCGTTACCGTGCGGGAAGTTAGTGACGGTCGCGATGCGGATTTCCGGCGTGCCCTGCTCGCGCAGCGTTTTACGTGCAATCGGGATAAAGCGCGGATAGATACAGATCGCCGCCGTGTTACCGGCCGGTGATTTCGCCTGATGGCACAGCGCGATCACTTTTTCATCGGTGTCGTCTTCGTTAAGGGTGGTCAGGTCCATCAGTTGCAGCGCGCGCTGCGCGGCCGCGTTCAGATCGGTCATGGTGCTCTCCAAAGTCAGGCCGGTGACATCTGCTCACCGGAGAATGTGATAATTATAACAACCCACGCCGCGTAGAATTGCGAGGGTTGTCACAAGGAAAAGGAAACCGCGCATTGATATACATGCATTTAGCGATGTTAATCACATTAAATCGCTATTTTTCCGAACAGCGCGGCACGATGCGATTGTGATTATTATCACAAATGTTGCCGCAAAAAGGTATCGGATATCGTTAAAGCGTAGTTAATTTGCGACTGAGCGGGGGTTGTCAGCACATCATCAGAAGTGGCAGAGGCGTTGCAGCGACGCGATTCATCGCGCAATAAATTATGCCTCTGGCAAAATTGCAACGGCCATTAAGCAGATTTAACACGTAACTGACCGTGACGGCGCTATTACCTGAAGTGAGATAGTGGCAGGCGCAGGATCATTACTCAATCCGGCAGCGCGAACAAACGCAGGCTGTTGTGCCACAGCGCATCGGCGATCTCATCGGGCGGTTCCGGGCGCAGCTGGCACAATACTTCGAACACATTACGCGCCCGTTCCGGGCGATTTGGCTGACCCTGAAAACCGTGCAGCGGCATATCCGGCGCATCGGTTTCCAGCAGCAGCGCCTGCAATGGCAGGCTGGCGATGGTGTGGCGGGTTTTGCTGGCGCGCGCATAGGTAATGGTGCCGCCGACACCAATCGCGTAGCCAAGCGCGATGAAACGCTCCGCCTGCTGCTGGCTGCCGGCAAAGCCGTGCACCACGCCACGCCGCGGCACATCGTGACGGCGCAAATACTGCGCCAGCTGATCGTGCGTACGTCGCGAATGCAGGATCACCGGCAAATCATAGCGCTTTGCCAGCTTCAGCTGCGCCTCCAGCAGCCGGGTTTGCCGCGCAAAATCCGGCGCTTCCATATACAGATCCAGCCCGATTTCCCCGATCGCCACGCGTTTTACATCCGGCGTTTGCAGGTGCTGCTCAAGGTGATTGAGATCGTCATCCTGATGTTGCGCAATATTGATCGGGTGCAGCCCGAGCGCGCTATACAGCGCCGGATGCTGCTGTGCCAGCTGGCTCACCACGGCAAAACGGCTGGCATCCACGCACGGCACGATGATGCGTTCCACGCCCGCCTGCGCCGCCTGCGCGATACTCTGTTCGGCAGCGGTGACAAATGGCGGAAAATCAAAGTGGCAGTGGGTGTCGATAAATCTCATGCCAGCGATCCTGCATCGTAGTCGGCGTCATTACCCGCCAGCGGCGGCGTGCTGACCGGCCGGTTATCCGGCGCGTTGGCGACGGCGGCGGGCGGCGTCACGGCAATCGGTCGCGCCAGCGGTTCAGCATCGCTCAGCCACTGGCCCAGCGTCGCCAGGAAATAGCGCCCGCTGCGGCGGCCCAGATGATAATCCTGATTCAGCGACGCCAGACGACTGCCCAGCGCCATGCTGGCCAGCGGCTTGGGCGGAAAGATCTCAATGATGCGCAGATTATCCGGCGGCTGTTCAATAAACTGCTGAATCTGGCGGTAGCTCTCTTCGTGCTGATGCAGGATATTGATCATCGGCTGCAGGGCGCTGTCGCTCAGCCAGCGCTCCATGCGTTTAAACCACTTCGGCGTATACGCCATCTGTGACGGCACGGTACGGATCACCACAATGGTATCGGCGCCACGCCGCGCCGCTTCGCGCACCGGAATGGCGTCGCTGATGCCGCCGTCGAGATAGCTCACACCATCCATCAACACGCCGCTGCGGTAGAAACCGGGGATCGCGCTGGAAGCCTTAATGATGTCATGCCAGGTCAGATTGGTGGGATTGAAATACTGCGCGCTGTAATCATCGCTGCGGCAGGCGCACATGTAAAATTCGCTGCCTTTGGCAAACAGGCTTTCGGCGCTGCTCAGCGCCAGCGGGAACTCCTGTTTAGTGATATCCACCAGCCAGTCGAGATCGATCAGGTGGCCACCGCGCACAAAACGCAGCGGATCGAAAAAAAGTTTACTGGTGGTGTAACGGGTAATCACGCGCCGCGCATAACCGGGCTGAGCACAGACAAAGGCTGAGAGGTTTTGTGCACCGGCTGAGGTGCCGAGCATTAACTGAAAGGGGTTGAAGCCTGCGCGCTGAAATTCATCCAGTACGCCCGCCGTGAAGATGCCGCGTTGCCCGCCGCCTTCGCAGACCAGCGCGATTTTTTTGGATTTGAATGGCGTGAGTGCCAGTGGCTCAAAGGTGTCCAGCGACACCGGGATACGTATTCCCAATGGATGTCCCTCAGTGTTTGCTGCTCTGAGGGAGGCGCTCAATCAGCATCCCGGAGAACCAGTCATTGTCGTTCCCTGACCAACCGCATCCTGCAATCGTCGCGGCGCACCTTCAATGGTGGCAATGACTGGCCTCCGCTTTATGTGACTAGCGGGTTAACATGGTTAACGCAGTGGGTCAGGGTCGTTTGCGCCCGGTAAACAGGCTCACGAGGAACAGAATAATACCGACAATAAAGACAATTTTAGCTGCCCATGCTGCCGTACCCGCCAGACCGCCAAAACCTAATGCTGCAGCAATCAGAGCGATGACCAGAAAGATAATACCCCAACGAAACATAAGCCTCTCCTTTACCATAGTGAAAATCGAACTGCTTATTCTTCACATCACTGTTTTTAATACGGAACGGCACCGTTGGTGATGCCGTTCCGGTTGCGTTAAGATTTCACCTTGAGGTCATTCTTCACGCTTTTCACGCCTTCAATGGCTTTGGCGATCTTCTCAGCCCGATCGGACTGGGCCTGATTCGCCACTTCCCCGGACAGCTGTACCACGCCATCGGTGGTTTCCACCTTCACGTTGCGCGATGGCACAATGTCATCTGCTAAAAGTTTAGCTTTTATTTCACTGGTGGTTGCTGCATCACCTGCATAACCTTTCAATGAACTCTGTTTGCTGTCTCTGACGTGTAGTTTGTCGCTGACGGATTTAACCCCTTCCACCTTCTGCACCAGCGCCACAGCCTTCTCGGCCTGGTCCTGCGAGGTGACAAAACCGCTCAGCGTAACCACGCCCTGCTGCGTTTTGACCGAGATATCCGTACTTTTAATCGCTTCATCGTCCACCAGCGCGGCTTTGGCTTTGGCGGTGATGCCGCTGTCATCCATAAAGCCATCGACTTTTTTCATAGAACTATCGATTTTGGAACCCGCGCTGCTGCTGGTATCAGCCGCCATTGCCGCGCCGCTTAACAGCGCAGTACCGGCCAGTGCAGCAATCAGGGTTTTAGCAATCTTAGTCTTACTCATCGATATCATCCTTCTATCAGTTAACCCACTCGCAACCGCGAATGCGCCAGCAACACACCACGTTGCTGCGTGATGGACGTAATCAGACCCACAGGTCCGTTTTCTCGTCCGACAGAATAATCATAGTAGGGATTACAGCTTTTGCTGGCTTTTGTGGTTGATATCTCGCCAAAAAGCGATAACCGCAGCGCAATTAAGAGGAGTCTGTATCGGAGAAAACCGGGCGGCAGAAAGCAGCAGCCCGGTGAAGACGGCGAACTTAGTGTTCGCGCGTTTTACGGAAGGTCACGTCAGGATAGCGCTCCTGCGTGATGTTGAGGTTGACCATGGTCGGGGCGATATAGGTGAGGTTGTCACCGCCATCGAGCGCCAGGTTGATCTCGTTTTTGCGCTGGAAGTCGTCGAACTTCTTCGCGTCGCTGCACTCAACCCAGCGGGCGGTCGACACGTTGATGGCCTCGTAAATCGCCTCAACGTTGTACTCGCTCTTGAGACGCGCCACGACCACATCAAACTGCAGCACGCCCACCGCACCCACGATCAGATCGTTGTTGTGCACCGGACGGAACACCTGCACGGCGCCCTCTTCCGACAGCTGGACCAGCCCTTTCAGCAGCTGTTTCTGCTTCAGCGGATCGCGCAGGCGAATGCGACGGAACAGTTCCGGGGCGAAGTTCGGGATACCGGTGAACTTCATGGTTTCGCCCTGGGTGAAGGTGTCGCCAATCTGGATGGTGCCGTGGTTATGCAGGCCGATGATATCGCCCGGATAAGCTTCTTCAACGTGCGAACGGTCGCCCGCCATGAAGGTCAGCGCGTCGGAGATCACCACATCTTTACCGGTGCGCACCTGACGCAGCTTCATGCCCTTCTCATATTTGCCGGACACCACGCGCATAAAGGCCACGCGGTCACGGTGTTTCGGGTCCATGTTGGCCTGAATCTTAAACACGAAGCCGCTGAACTTCTCCTCTTTGGCTTCGACTTTGCGGGTATCGGTCTGGCGCGGCATGGGCGCCGGCGCCCAGGCAACCAGACCATCCAGCATGTGATCGACGCCAAAGTTGCCCAGCGCGGTACCAAAGAACACCGGCGTGATTTCGCCGCTCAGGAACAGCTCTTTGTCGAACTCGTGCGATGCGCCCTGCACCAGCTCCAGCTCGTCACGCAGCTGCTGCGCCAGCTCTTCGCCGACGGCCGCGTCCAGTTCCGGGTTCGCCAGCCCTTTTACCACGCGCACTTCCTGAATCGTGTGGCCTTTGCCGCTCTGATACAGGTAAGTTTCATCGTTGTAGAGGTGATACACGCCTTTGAACAGCTTGCCGCAGCCAATCGGCCAGGTGATCGGGGCACAGGCGATTTTCAGCTCGCTCTCAACCTCATCCAGCAATTCCATCGGATCGCGAATGTCGCGGTCCAGTTTGTTCATAAAGGTGATGATAGGCGTGTCGCGCAGACGGGTCACTTCCATCAGCTTGCGGGTACGATCCTCAACCCCTTTCGCGGCGTCGATCACCATCAGGCAGCAGTCCACCGCCGTCAGCGTACGGTAGGTATCTTCCGAGAAGTCTTCGTGCCCGGGGGTATCCAGCAGGTTAACCAGGCTGTCGCGATACGGGAACTGCATCACCGAGGTGGTGATGGAGATACCGCGCTGCTTCTCCATCTCCATCCAGTCTGATTTGGCATGCTGGCTGGAGCCGCGACCTTTAACGGTACCGGCGGTCTGGATCGCCTGTCCGAACAGCAGGACTTTTTCGGTGATTGTGGTTTTACCGGCGTCCGGGTGCGAGATGATCGCAAAGGTACGGCGGCGCGCCACTTCTTCTAAAAAGGGAGCAATAGACATGAGTGAATTCTTCTTCAGGGCAACGCGCGAGCGGCGCGCTGCGAATAAATCATTCCGGAGCCAGTCCGGCGGATAACGGTGCCAATGGCGACGCATGCGCGTCGGGTCACAGCAGGGTGTGTGCGATCTACATTGGCGGCAGTCCGGTTATCCCATCAGCATTGAGGCGGCATAGCATACAATATTTCAGCAGGCGGGGGAATCTGCGGCAGGATGAGACGATGCTCGCGCAGTTCAGGACATGTCTTGTAAACACTAAGCGATGTCTGGCTGAGAATGCCTGTCCGGAACCGTCACCCCGGCAAGGACAGCAAAATGACCCTACAGCTTAACCCACATACCTACAGCCCGTCGCACCGAAACGCCGCCCTGTCGTCGCCCGCGCAGATGTACTGCAAACCCGGCGAGATGCTGCTGATCAACGCGCCGGATAACCCAGTGCTGCCTGCCACCGGCCGCGCTGATTTTTCCCGCAGCAGCCTGCCGGCGCACCTGCATTATCTGCTCACGCCGCGTCCCGGTTTTTCTGCCGGTCAGCATTTTGTCCCGGAGTATCCGTACATGCTGGACGCCGCGCTGTCGGTCACCGCCCGCCGGGGCGCGGTGTCGTTAGCACCGTATCACGCCGACAGTGACAAGTGCGCGCTGGTGATTGAGCGGCAGACGCTGGTGAAGTTTGATCTGCCGCCGCTGCACGATTTGGTGCTGAGCTACATCGGTCTCAACACCTACTTTAGCGAAGTGCGCTTCTACAACCGTGCCGGACGCATCGTGGCGTTTCGTCGCCTGAACGCCAGCAAAAAGCGCCACGAAGTGTTCTGCTTCGCCGGCATGAAGCCGGTCTCAATGGTGATTGAGACCAGCCAGCACAGCTCGATTTTGCTCGATGAGATGGTGTGGAACCAGACCGTAGGCGCGGGCGCGCGCTGAGGCGCGTTACCCCAGCATGCGCACCACTGCCGCCTTGAAGATTTTCACACCGATCTCCAGCGAATTCAGCTCAAAGCGCATCTGCGGGTGATGCAGTCCCGGCACCAGATTGGTTCCCAGCCCCCAGAAACCGGCTTTCACCTGCGGATTTTTCACCGGATAGTAGAAGAAATCCTCGCTGCCCGGCGTGGTTTTCGCCGCCAGTAATCCCTGCTCGCCGAGCACATCGACAATCGCGGCGCTCAGCAGCGCGGTGGCATCGGCATCAATTTCCGCCGCCGGCATCTCTTTCAGCACCACCACTTCAGCGGTTGCGCCCAGCGCGGCCACGCTGTGCTGAATCGCCTGGCTGACTTTCTCTTTAAGCAGTTCCATCGGCGCGTTCTCCTGCGAACGCAGATCCCACACCACGCGCGCCTCGTCCGGCACCGAGTTGGTCACGCCGGCGTCGCACAGGAAGCGCGTCGCTTTCACGCTCCAGGTGAGGCCCGGTGCCAGATGAATGCTATTCACCGCCTGCACCGCCTGGACTGCCGCATCAAGCGCGTTGACGCCAAGATGCGGTCGCGCGGCATGGGCCGGGACACCTTTAATGGTGGCCTCCAGCGTGCTGCACGCTGAATAGATCACCGCAGGCGTCGCCTGCCCGACCTGGCACTCCTCCAGCGGGCGCAAATGGAAGCCGAGGATCATCTCCACGTCATCCAGCGCGCCGCCCTCAATCATCGCCAGCGCGCCGGCCCCCAGCTCTTCAGCCGGCTGGAACAGCAGCTTCAGCCGCCCTTTTTTAATAGCGCCTTCCTGCAGCAGCTCCTGCGCGGCGGTCAGCACCACCGACGAGTGGCCGTCATGGCCGCAGGTATGGCGGGCGCAGGCAACGCCGTCGATCACGTGCCCGAGCGCATCCATGTCGGCGCGCAATGCCAGCACCGCGCCCGGCACGCCGCTGTCGATCTCTGCCACGATGCCGGTGGTCTGGTTGATGCCGCGCGTGACCTTAATGCCAGCCTGTTCCAGCTGGCCGGCGATGTAGGCCGAGGTTTTAACTTCCTGAAACCCCAGCTCGGGGATTTCATGCAGAAAATGGTAGTGATCGAGAACTCTGGACACCGTTTCGCTCCTAAACAAAAAAACGCATCACGAACATTGCGATAACCGCATTGATAATGCTGGTGAGCATCAGCAGCGGCCAGTATTTTTTCGGCACATCGGCGACGCCCAGCAGGCGGCCCATGTACTGCAACTGCGAACCCATAAGAAAAATCGCCGGTGCGAGGATAGTGATGTCGGTACCGCTCAGCAGGCCTTTGGCCATCAGGCTCACCGCCACCCCGACGCTGGCCGAGGATGACAGCCATGCGGTCAGCAGCACGGTAATCGCCTCGCCGGGCAAACCGAAAATCCCCATCAGCGGCGCAAACGCGTGGCCAAGAAACTGCATGATGCCGAGCAGATTCAGCACTTCCGCCAGTACGTAGGCCATCACCACATTGGGCATCAGATTGTGAATAGCAATATGGAAGCCTTTACGCGCGCCGACAATAAAAATATCAAACGGATTATTATTGACCCGCGTCTGTACATTATTTGACATCAGCAAAATCCTTCTTATAAACACTGTTTAACACAAAACGGACAAATGCCGCACCGACGAATTTCAGCACAAACATTAACAGCAGCGGAATAATGATCGGCGCACTCATGGACGCAAATAGCGCCGAGCCAATGGCAAAATAATTATTGATCAGTCCGGCACCGGAATATTGCCAGGCGCTCATCACCACCAGCTCTTTTTTACCGATTTGCTGCTGATCCGCCATCTCTTTGGTGAGCGCCGCGCCGGCATCGGTACTTTGCAGATCGGTAATCAGCGCCAGGCCGCAGCGTCCCGGCAACCCCATCAGCGGTTTCAGCAGTGGCGTCAGCAGCGTGTGGGCGGCACGAATCGCGCCGTAGTGGGTGAAAATCTCCAGCACGCCCAGCGCCAGCATCACAGTGGGTGCCAGCGACAGCGCGAACAGGAAGCCGGCTTTGGCGCTGATGCCACCGGCACCAAGAAAGGTGGAACCTGATTCTTTGATGGTGCCAAAGCTGCCGCCCAGCGTGGTGAAATCAAACGCGCCCAGCCAGCTAAAGCCTTCGACCTTATAAAGCAAACCGGAAAAAAACAGTATTGCCAGTATCAGCGCGAGATAATTTCCGGCGCTCGCCGTGACCGTTTGTGGCGCTGCGATGATTTTTTCTTCAGACATCTTTTCTCCTGCTGACCCTATTTCTGCCAGACGTGGTTGCAATATACGGAACTATTAACCAAGCAGGATTTATGCCAACGCGCACTTTCTTTAATTTCGCTATGGCTAATTTTGTTCAGTAACAAGCAGCAGCCGGAATAAGCGTTTATATCGCCGTGCCAGGTTTATTGCCGGTCGCGCCAGTGCTTATTTTATCGGCGGGTTGACTGGCGAAGAAGTGATCGGTGCGGTTGTGCGCTGCACCGCCAGCAGGCAACGCAACTGCACTAAAATAGTGCTGCGGACTGTGAATGAAAATTAGTCAAAGTTGAGAATTCTTCGCATTCAACTAGCGGAATAATTCCATTTATAATCAATAAGATAAATTCAACTTTTTTACGAAAAAACCTTCACAAAAAAGTATAGATTGATGCATAATTCGCCGTACTTCACCTGACAAATTAAAAAGGACTCAGCCATGTTAACCGCTGAAATGACCTCACGCCTGAACGACCAGCTTAACCTCGAATTCTTCTCCGCCAACCTCTATCTGCAGATGAGCGCCTGGTGCAGCGATAAAGGCTTCGAAGGTGCCGCCTCCTTCCTGAAAATGCACTCGCGCGAAGAGATGCAGCATATGCAGAAGCTGTTTGATTACGTCAGCGATGCCGGCTCACTGCCGGTGCTGGGCAGCATCGCCGCGCCGGCGGTAAGCTGGAACTCGCTGAATGACGTACTGGAAGAAGCGCTGAAGCACGAGCAGCTGATCACCAGCAAAATCAACGAGCTGGTGCACGCCGCGCTGACTTCGCAGGATTACTCCACCTTTAACTTCCTGCAGTGGTACGTTGCCGAGCAGCATGAAGAAGAGAAGCTGTTCAAAACCGTGCTGGACAAGCTGGCGCTGGTGGGCAACAAAGGCGAAGGTCTGTTCCTGGTGGACAAAGATCTGGGCCGCATGAACGTCGAAGGCCACGGCCAGTAAAGATAATAAAGATTATGCACAGCAGCATGCACAACGCCCGACTCTGTCGGGCGTTTTTTTGTGCTTACTCCAGCGCCTTCAGTCTGAGCTCCGACGGCTGTGGCCGGCCAAACAGGTAGCCCTGAAACAGCGTACAGCCCTCTTCGCGCAGGCGGACAAACTGCTCATTACTCTCCACGCCCTCTGCGGTGATCTGAATATCCAGGCTGCGGCTCATGCCGGTAATCGCGCGGATGATCGCCAGCGCCTCGCGGCTGTCGCCCATATCATTGATAAATGACTTGTCGATTTTGATCTTATCGAACGGGAACGAACGCAGATAGCTGAGCGACGAGTAGCCGGTGCCGAAGTCGTCGAGCGCAATCTGCACGCCCAGCGTTTTCAGGCTCTGCAGCGTACGAATATTGCCGAGCGTGTCATCCAGCAGCACCGATTCGGTGATCTCCACCTCCAGCCGATGCGGCGCCAGGCCGGATTCGCGCAGCGCGCCCTCCACCACCGACACCAGCGAGCTGTTCTTAAACTGCAGCGGCGACAGGTTGACCGACACCGACTGTTCGGTTTCCCAGCTCTGCGCCTCGCGGCAGGCTTCGTACAGCGCATAGGCGCCGAGCATATGGATCAGGCCGGTCTCTTCGGCAATTGGAATGAAGTCATTCGGCATGATCAACCCTTTGATCGGATGATGCCAGCGCATCAGCGCCTCATAGCCAATGATGCCGGTTTCGTTGGTGATCGGCTGATAGTAGAGCTTGAGCTGCCGTCCGGTAATTGCCTCGCGCAGATCGTTCTCGATCACCCGGCGGCTGCGCGCCACATTATCCATCTCCAGCGTAAAGTGCTCATAGCGGTTACGGCCGTTGCGCTTGGCTTCATACAGCGCCATGTCGGCGCAGCGCAGCATGTGTTCCGGCGTATTGGTGGCCTGCGAGGTCAGCGCGATGCCGACGCTCAGCCCGACCGACAGGTTGTGGCCTTCAACATTCACCGGCGGGCGGATCGCCTCGATCAGGCGCTGCGCCACGATCGCAGCCTCATCGGCGTTACGCACGTTGGGCAGCACGATGGCAAACTCATCGCCGCCGATGCGCGCCAGCGTGTCCTGATCGCGCAGTACGCTGCGCAGCCGCTTCGCCACCACGCGCAGCAGATCGTCACCGATCTGATGCCCCAGCGCGTCGTTCACGTTCTTAAAGTTATCCAGATCGAGACACAGCGTGGCGCTGGTCTGGCCCTGCTGCTGATCGACGCGCAGCGCCTCGCTCAGCTTCTGGCGAAACAGGATGCGGTTCGGCAGGCTGGTAAGATTATCGTGATGCGCCATGTGACGAATGCGCGCATCGGCTTCGCGCTGATCGGTGACATCTTCCACAATCAGCATCACGTAATTCTGCCGCATGTCTTTGCCGCTGATGGTGGTGGCGCGGGTGTGCAGCACCCGCTCACCGCCAGCGGTCAGTAACAGCTGCTCGCGCGCGTGGATGCCTTCGCTGCGCAGCGCGATATCCGCCAGGCTGTTGAAGTAGTCACTCAGTTCCGCCGACATACATTCGTGCGGCCGCTTATGCATAATCAGCGACTTACTGAAGCCAAACAGCTGCTCGGCTTTGTCATTCACCATCAGGATTTCGCGGCTGATGGCGTCTTCGACGATCACGCAGGAGGGAATGTTGCTGATGATGGTGTCGAGGAAGCCGGAAAGCTCCGACATTTTGGCGCTCTGCACCTGCGCCAGATCGCGCGCGCGCAGCAGCTGCTGCTCGTGCTCACGCCGCTCGGTGACGTCGCGGGTGATCTTGGCAAAGCCGATCATTTTGCCCTCTTCATCATGAATCGCGTCAATCACCACATGCGCCCAGAAGGCGGAGCCATCTTTGCGGTAGCGCCAGCCCTCGTCCTCAAAGCGACCGGTTTTCAGCGCGATGCCCAGATTGGCATCCGGCGTACGCGCCTGACGTTCCGGTGAGCCGTAGAACACGGAGAAGTGCTGGCCCACGATCTCGTCAGCCATGTAGCCTTTGGCGCGCTGCGCGCCAGCATTCCAGTTCACCACCCGGCCCTGTAAATCCAGCATGTAGATGGCGTAATCCGTCACGCCTTCCACTAACAGGCGGAAGGTTTTCTCGTATTCACGCTGCTTGCGCAGCAGCGCCTGCTGTTCGGTGCAGTCGCGGGTGATTTTGGCATAGCCGATCAGTTTGCCGGCGTCATCGCGAATCGCGTCGATGATCACGTGCGCCCAAAAGGCGCTGCCATCTTTGCGATAACGCCAGCCTTCGTCTTCAAAGCGACCGGTTTTAAACGCGGTGGTCAGGTTGCGTTCCGGGATATGGTTCAGGCGATCCTGTGCGCTGTAGAAGCGCGAGAAGTGCTGACCGACAATCTCTTCAGCCACATAGCCTTTGGCGCGCTGCGCGCCGGCGTTCCAGTTTTCGACGTTGCCGTCAAGGTCGAGCATGTAGATGGCGTAGTCCGTTACGCCTTCAACCAATAAACGGAAACGCTGCTCCTGTTCCTGTTGTTTACGCTGCTGCGCCTGCTGTTCAGTGCAGTCGCGGGTGATTTTGGCAAAGCCCAGCAGTTCGCCGTACTCATCGCGGATGGCGTCAATCACCACGTGCGCCCAGAAAGCGCTGCCGTCCTTGCGATAGCGCCAGCCTTCGGTTTCATAGCGCCCGGTGGCGGTGGCGATGGCCAGACCGCGCTGCGGCGCGCCGTTGCGCCGATCCTCTTCACTGTAAAACAGCGCAAAATTCTTCCCGACGATCTCTTCGGGGGTATAGCCTTTGGCGCGTTGCGCCCCGGTGTTCCAGTTAGCCACCGTGCCATCCGGCTTAATCATGTAGATGGCGTAATCCACCACGCTCTGCACCAGTAGCCGGTACATTACGTCAGAGTTATTGTTCATTGTTGTTCGCCTATGCTGGCCTGGTCTCGATGCGCAGTTAAGATAATTCTTAATCTTCAGGCAGACTTAAACGCAAAAGCGCATCGCTTACAAGCGCAAATCATCCGCAGACAAAAGTTGGTAGTGTGGTTATCGGCAGTGGCGAGAAAATGTTCAGTGGGATAGTGGATTTATTGCGCAAAGTTGACAGCACGCCGCGCGGAGATTCTCCGGCGGCGTGCTGTCAGGTGGCATTAACTGACGTCATCTGGCGCGTTCAGGTTAAATGCATGCCGATATAGCGCTCATAACGCGCGGGTTTTACGCGTGACAGATCGACCAGCACCAGACCATCAATGCAGTGATTGAAATCCGGATCGCTGCCGAAATCGATAAACTGCACGCCGCCCGGCTCGCACACTTCCGAATACTGTTTGTACAGCGTCGGAATCGCGGTACCGAGATTAGCCAGCAAATGCTTGAGACGACGCAAATCGTCGGCATAGTTATCGCCGGTGAACTGCGCCAGCACCTCCGGCAGCGACGCCGGATAAGGGCGGCGCGATTTCGCCAGCGGCAGGTCGGTCGGAAAGTAGAGACGGTAAAACGCCACCAGCAGATCGCGCGCCGCCAGCGGCATGGTGCCGGAGATTGATACCGGGCCAAACAGGTAGCGCGTCTGCGGATAGCGCGCAATGTAAGCGCCGATGCCCATCCATAAATAATCCAGCCCGCGCTTGCCCCAGTAGGCCGGCTGAATGAAGCTACGTCCCAGCTCCAGCCCCTGCTGAATAATCGGCAGCATGCGCTCATCATAGTGGAACAGGCTGTCGCTGTAGATGCCCTGCAGCCCGCGCCGCGCCAGCTGCTCGGCGCCGGGAATAAAGCGGTAGGCCCCGACAATCTCCAGCGCCTCGTCATCCCACAAAATCAGGTGATAGTAATCATCGTCATACTTGTCGAGATCGCGCCGCCGGCCGCTGCCCTCGCCCACCGCGCGGAAGGCGATTTCGCGCAGCCGGCCCAGTTCACGCAGCAGCGGCACCCAGCTGGCCCCGTTGCGCCGCCACAAATAGATCTGTTTGCCGTCCGGCAGCGTCCCGAGCCGTTCACTTTCCAGTAACGCTTTTTTCAGCTCAGCGCGATCTTCCGGGCGGGCGATGGCGGCTTCGGTAAGAAACAGACCGCGCCGTCCCTGGCCGATGCGGTACAGATGCTTGCGCAGCCGCTTCGCCAGCTCTTTGCCCGGCGTATGGCCATCGTGCCAGTTGGCGAAGGGAATCTGCTCGCCGATATGCAGTTTGATGCGCGTGCCGCGCTGGCGGAACATTTCGCGCACCAGCATCAGCAACGCCAGCGGTGCCGCCACCTTCGCCGCGGCGTAAAACGCCAGGCTGTTACGTCCGACTACGTGCACCGGTACCAGCGGCGCGCGGGCGCGGGCGGCGAGGCGCAGAAAACTGTGGTGCCAGTGGCGGTCACGCACGCCGCGGCTGGACAGGCGCGAGACTTCACCGGCCGGGAAGATGATCAGCGCGCCCTGGTTGTCGAGATGCTGCTGCATGCGCGTCAGCTGCTCGCGGCTGGTGCGGTTGCCCATGTTATCCACCGGCAGCATCAGGTTGTTGATGGGCTCCAGCATCATCAGCATGCGGTTGGCAACGATTTTCACGTCGCGCCGCACCTGCGATACCGCCGCCAGCAGCGCCAGGCCGTCCAGCGCGCCAAGCGGATGGTTGGCAACGATCACCACCGGCCCGTGCGTCGGGATCTGTTCAAGGTCGCGTTCGCTGAGCTCACAGCGCACATCCAGGTGTTCCAGCACCTGCTCCACCATATCCACCCCTTTCAGATGCGGATAGCGCTGGGCAAAGTCCTGAAACTCCTGTTCACGCACCGCCCACTTCAGCAGGCTTTTCTGCCAGTGCGCCGGCTGCTGGCCTGGCCAGTAAGTATTGAGAAGCTGATCAACGGAAAACATGGTGCACCTTTTTATACGCAGCGGTTTATTCCCCTGACGTTAAAACGGCTTGTTTTCAGATTTATGACCACGGCAGATGCGGACAGGAAAAAGTATCGGCGCGCTTTGTGCTGGCGCATAAAAAAGTCAAATTTACCTTAAATGAGAATTTTCCAGACAGGACTTAAATCTTATTCTTAAGACCCGTGAATTAATCTGGTCACACCTCTGCTAATGAATTTTCATCGGTGTTTATTCCTTTCGTTCTTTTTTTGTTTATTTTTGGACTACACATATGATTCATTCGGTATTTATAGTTGATGACCACCCATTAATCTGTGCGGGTATTCAGGCACTGCTGCACGCTTATGACTATTCGGTTGCGGGCATTGCCAACAAAGGCGATTTATTGATTAGCGAATTACATCATGCGCAGCCAGACGTAGTGCTGCTGGACCTGACCATGCCCGGCCGCGCAGGCATTCCGCTGATTGCCGACATTAAACGTATTTTGCCGCAGCAAAAAATCATTGTTTTTACCGCCTCAGAAAGCCTGTTTTATCAACGCTGTTGCCTGCAGTTAGGGGTAGAAGGCTATGTGTGTAAACGCGGCGATTTGGAAACTTTATTGACAGCAATAAAAGAAGTCGAGCGCGGAAAACGTTTTTATCCGGTCACGCACAGTGCGGCGGATGCCGCCGAGCTGATTGAAAGCGAGAAATTGATGAGTTTAACGCGCCGCGAATTGATTGTGCTGGTGAAACTGGCCTCCGGGATGAGTAATAAAGAGATCGCCTCGCAATTACAGCTGAGCAGTAAAACCATCAGCACTTATAAAATTAAAATTCTGCGTAAGCTCGGCCTGAAAGGGATTAGCGGAATTAATACGGCGGCGCGCGCCAATGAGCTGGTGTGAGTCAAACCCGGCCCGGTCCGCCAGCGTGACGACCGGGCAGCAGGTCAGAGCTTGAGCGGCGGCAGCTGAGAGAACACGCTCAGCAACCCTTTACTCCACAGCTGGCGGATCTGGGAAAAGTAGGGATGCTGTTCGGTGATGTGGTACTGCTCGCTGTCGCTAAAGCTGTCGCTGTGGTAAACCATCGCGTCGAGCGGCAGGCCGACGGAGATGTTACTCGCCAGCGTCGAATCCATGGAGATCAGCGCACACTGCATCGCCTGGCTGAGCGAGGTCTCATAGCGCAGCACGCGGTCAATAATTGGCTTACCGTATTTGCTCTCACCAATCTGGAAGTACGGCGTGTCGACGCTGGCTTCAATAAAGTTGCCCTGCGGATAGATCTGGAACAGCCGAGGCTCTTCGCCGCGAATCTGCCCGCCCAGCAGCAGCGTGCCGCCAAACTCCTCGCCGTCGCGCGCAATCACTTCACGCAGCGTGGCGCCTACCAGCAGCGCAATGTCGTACAGTGAACGCCCGTTGAGCAGATTGGGTTGTTCGCTGTCGTTGCAGTTGCGCCGCAGCAGGCTCATCACGCTCTGCGTCGTCGCCAGATTGCCGGCGCTTTGCAGCACCAGCGTGCGCTCATCGTCCACCTGAAACACATGCAGTTTGCGAAACGAGGAGATATGATCCACGCCCGCATTGGTGCGTGAATCCGAGACAAAAATCATCCCGGCCGATAAACGCATTGCCACACAATAAGTCATAGTTACGCCTGTTCCGATTACTGCTGCCCGTGCACCTGTTGCACCGCAGCCACCGCCAGCATATCTTCACCGCCGCCGCCCAGACGAATGCCGCGCACCGGACAGGCATCGAGATAGTCGACGCCTACCGCCAGCCGCAAATGCTGCCGCGTACTGCGCGTGTTATTGGTGATATCAAAGCTGTGCCAACTGCCATCCAGCCAGGCTTCAACCCAGGCGTGGGTAGCAACGTGTTCAACGTTGTCAGTATACAGATAGCCACTGACGTAGCGCGCCGGGATCCCCAGGCTGCGACAGCAGGCGAGAAACACGTGGCTGTGATCCTGGCAAACGCCGCTGCCGGCAGCAAACACTTTCGCCGCGCTGTCGCTTACCTGCGTGCTGCCGGGCTGGTACGGCATTTTCAGCAGCAGCTCGTCCATCAGTTTTTCCAGGCTGGCGAGCGGTTTCTCCGCCTGCCAGTAGCGCCGGGCGAAGTCGCGGATTGCCCCGTCCGGCTGGGTCAGCGGCGTGGCGCGCAGAAACACCAGCGGCGACAGAGTCGACTGCGGATCCGGCGCCAGCTCGCTGGCATCCAGAATCTCGACCACGCCGCGCGCGGCAATCTCCAGCAGCTGATGCGGCCTGTCCAGCGTCAGCACGTGCAGCACGTTGCCGTAAGCATCCAGCGTGCGCGTCGCCTCACACGGCAGATCGAGCTGCCACGACAGCACCTGCTGGTGCACCGAATTCTGCGGCGTCAGGCGCAGATACTGGGTGCTGAGTTTTACCTGCTGCTCATAGGCGTACCAGGTTTTATGCTCAATGTTCAGTCTCATTTCGCCTCCAGATAGGTGTGATTGATGCTCTCCGCCAGCGCGTTGATGCGGCTGAGAAAATGGTCCAGCCACGGCTGCAGGCCGTCGCGCGTCAGGCTCTCCCAGGTGCTGAAGCGCATCTCCGCCAGCAGAACCGTACTGAAATAGCGCGGGCGATCCTCGCCGCTGCTGCCAATCTGCTCCAGCTGGCTGGCGATCTCTTCAATGCAGGAGTGCAGCGAGCGCGGACTTTCGCTGCGCAGGATCAGCATTTCGTTGACCAGCGGCGGCATCAGCTGCTGCTTAAAGATGGCGTTGTAGGCCTCGCGCGCCGACACCGCGCGCAGCAGGCTGTCGAGGCAGTAATATTCCCGCACCGTGTCGGGATGCTGCTCCAGCAGCTGCTGGTTAACGCTCAGCAGCCGCGCGGTGCCGTCGCTGCGCTCCATCAGCGTGCCAAGCCGGATAAAACGCAGCGCATCGCCGCGCAGCAGCGTGCCGGACATCGCGCCGCGAAACAGATGCGAACGCTCTTTCACCCAGTCAAAGAAGCTGTCGGCACCGGCCGGCGAGATGCCGCGGCGGCGCGTGTTGCGCATCTCAATCCACGTCGAGTTAATGCTTTCCCACACTTCGGATGAGAGGCTGCCGCGCACCGCGTGCGCGTTGTTCCACGCCGCCTGCCAGCAGCTGAAAATACTGCTCGGGTTACGCTCATCCAGCGCGAAGAAGTTAAACAGCTGCGGCATGGTGCAGCGCCCGTTGAGGGTTTCAAATAGCTGACGCGTGCCGGTCAGGTTGAGCGGCAACAGCAGTTCGTCGCCCTGGCGATTGCGCACCGGCATCAGCGACAGGCGATGGGTCACATCCAATACCCGGGCAAGTTGTTCTGCGCGCTCCAGATAGCGCGCCATCCAGTAAAGGCCACTGGCCGTCCGGCTTAGCATGATGTGTCATCCTCCAGCACCCACGTGTCCTTGGTGCCGCCGCCCTGCGACGAGTTCACCACCAGCGAGCCTTCGGTCAGCGCCACGCGCGTCAGGCCGCCCGGCACCAGCCGGATATCCGCGCCGTACAGCGCAAAAGGCCGCAGATCGATATGGCGCGGTGCCAGACCGTTGTCGATAAATGTCGGGCAGGTGGAGAGCGACAGCGTATCCTGCGCGATGTAATTATCCGGCCGCGCCAGCAGCCGTTCGCGAAACTCGCTCAGCTGCTGCTGGCTGGCGACCGGGCCAATCAACATGCCGTAACCACCGGCACCGTGCACCTCTTTCACCACCATCTGCGCCAGATTGGCCAGCACGTAGCTCAGATCCTGCGGCTTGCGGCACTGCCAGGTGGGCACATTGTTGAGGATCGGATCTTCATCAAGGTAGTAGCGGATCATCTCCGGCACGTACGGGTAGATCGACTTGTCATCGGCGACGCCGGTGCCGATCGCATTCGCCAGCACCACATTGCCGGATCGGTATACCGACAGTAATCCCGGCACGCCGAGCATCGAATCCGGCCGGAAGGCGAGCGGATCGAGAAAGGCGTCATCCACGCGGCGATAGATCACATCCACTTTGCACGGCCCGGCGGTGGTACGCATCAGCACCGCGCCGTCTTTGACAAACAGATCGGCGCTCTCCACCAGCTCCACGCCCATCTGCTGGGCGAGAAAACTGTGTTCGAAGTAGGCGCTGTTGAAACGTCCCGGCGTCAGCACCACCACCACCGGATCGTTAACCGGCGAGCTTTCGCGCAGCGTCTGCAGCAGGTGCGACGGATAGCGCTCCACCGGCGCGATATGCTGCGCGGCAAACAGCTCCGGATAGAGGCGCATCATCATTTTGCGGTTTTCCAGCATGTAAGAGACGCCGGATGGCGTGCGCAGATTATCCTCCAGCACGTAATAGTCACCGTCGCTGTTGCGTACCATATCGACACCGGTAATGTGCGCGTAGATCTGGCGATGCAGATCGACATCCTGCATACAGGGCTGATACTGATCGTTAACCAGCACCTGCTCGGCCGGCACGATGCCGGCTTTGAGAATATATTGCTGATGGTAGATATCGTGCAGGAAGGCGTTGAGCGCCTGAACGCGCTGGCGAATGCCGCGTTCCAGCATCGCCCACTCGCTGGCAGGAATGATGCGCGGCACGCTGTCGAACGGGATCAGCCGCTCGGCACCGCCATCGTCACCGTAGACGTTGAAGGTGATGCCAACGCGATGAAACAGCAGTTCTGCCTCTTCACGTTTGCGCGCCACCGCCTCTTTGTCCGCCTGTTGTAACCATTCCCAGTAATGCTGGTAGTGAGCGCGGTGCTGACCGTCGCTCTGCAACATCTCATCGTAGAAGGTTGATGCTATCTGGTCGCGTGCTTTCATGATTTACCCGGCGCTTGTCAGAGGACCTGACTTCTCTCCTGCACAAAGTGTGCCAGAGGCCCGCCGCCGCAACGGCACGCGCGCCCCGAAAGCGGAGCCGCGCCGAATAATCGTTGCCTTGCACCTTACTGGTGCATCAGCTGCTGCGCCACTGGCAGCCAGATTTCGGTCATTGCTCCTTCGCCGCCGGTAAAGGGGTCGCGATCCGGCAGCGGCACGCGCTGAATCTGCTCTTTCGACGCGCGCAGCCGGGAGGGTTCGTCGCGCACGGTTTCCGGTGACATCCCTTCAGGATAGGCGCCAACGGTGAAAAAGTCGTCGGAGGCAAACACCTGTTTATGGCCCACGCCGGCCGGGATCAGCACCGCATCCCCCTCACGCAGCGTCACCATGCGGCCGCTGTCGCCGCCAAACAGCACTTCCGCCCAGCCCGCGCCGACGCCCAGTACCTCATGGGTATTAGGATGATAGTGGGTGTAAGGAAAAATCGGCGCGCGCCACGCTGCAGGCCAGCCGCTGGCGCTAAAGGTTTTTTCAAACCAGGCCGCGCTGTCCTCCTCCTCTTCCGGCACCACGCACGGCCAGATGATCAGCGGCAGCGGATTATTGGGTACACCGCCGGACGGCAGCGATAACATTAAATGCTGCGGGTTACCTGACGATCCCGCGGAAAAGGTACCGGCGGCGAAAGACATCAGTAACAGCAGACTGGAAGATTGGGCAGACATACTCTTTCTCCGGATAGCCACGTTGCCTAATTGTGGCAAAGCCACCGGGCATTGCAATGTGCGCACACCGGCAAAATTCACATAAAAGAATGATTTAGCTTACTAAAGCCAAATTACTTATTAACATATTTAACATTTCGTGGCATGCCATGGCGCGCCTCGTTTACCCGGCGTCTGCCGCAGCTAAAAACAGGCAAAAAAAAACCGGTGGATTTCGCCACCGGTAGAATCAACAGTTGATTCAAAGGCACTGACAGGTTATCGCAGGCGGTCAGCGATGGGTTTCACCACGTTCTCCCCTTCGCGACCATAAAACTGAAACAGCGTCTCGGCTGCCGCCTCGGTGAGCACCATGATTTCAATACGGCGGTTACGTGCGCTGAGCGGATCGGCTTTGTCCAGCGGCATACGGGATGACATGGCATTCACCTGCAGCACGCGCGTGCTTTCCAGCCCGCCGCGCTCCAGCGCGCGCCGCGCCGCCAGCGCACGGTCACCGGAGAGATTCCAGTTGTTGTACGCCGCGTTGCCGCTGTACTGCGCGGCGTCGGTGTGGCCGCTGATCATGATTTTGTTGTCGATACGGTTAAACACCGGACCAAGTTCGGTCAGCAGGCGCTGATAAAACGGCGTCAGCACCGCGCTGCCGCGCGGAAACATCATGCGATCCTGGTCATCCTGAATCAGGATACGCAGCCCCTGCGGCAGGGTTTCCAGCGTCAGCAGGTTCTGGGCGTGATAGCTGTTGATGATGCTCTGGATCTGCTGACGCAGCTGCGCCAGCTCGGCGTCGGAGCGCGACAGCACGCTGTCCAGATCTTCCTTAGGCTGATTGGCGTTGTTGTCGCTGTTTTCCGCGCTGGTGTCACTGACGGTGGCGCCCTCGGTCGGCGGCGCAATCGCCAGCGTTTCACCAATGATGGCGGAGCCGCGTCCGGTTTCGACATCGAACGGATTAAAGCCGGAACCGTTAAACACCGAGGTGCCGTTAAGCTGCGCGACAATCTCCTTACGCTCGTCTTCGGTGACGGCGCCCATGATCCACAGCACCATAAACAGCGCCATCATCGCCAGCGTGAAGTCGGCAAAGGCCACCTTCCATGCGCCGCCGTGAGCCCCGTGATGCGCTTTCCTGCTGCCGCGTTTAATGATCAACTTTGTGGTGGTGACCAAAGGGGCCGAGCGTATTTCTGAAGTGTCGGCGCGCTTTACCCTCGACGCGCTGCCGGGCAAACAGATGGCGATCGACGCCGATCTTAACGCCGGGCTGATTAATCAGGAACAGGCGCGCGTACGGCGTCAGGATGTGGCCAACGAGGCGGACTTCTACGGCGCGATGGACGGTGCCTCTAAGTTTGTGCGCGGTGACGCCGTCGCCGGCATCATGATCCTGCTGATCAACGTGCTGGGCGGCATCCTGATCGGCGTGTTCAAACACGGTTTACCGGCCGGCCAGGCGTTCGAACAGTATGTGCTGCTGACCATCGGTGACGGTCTGGTGGCGCAGATTCCGTCACTGCTGCTGTCGACGGCGGCGGCGATCATCGTGACGCGCATCAGCGACGGCGCTGACATGGGCGAGGACGTGAAGTCGCAGCTGCTGGCGAAACCGGCCACGCTGTATACCGCTGCGGGCGTGATGTTTGTGCTGGCGATTGTGCCCGGCATGCCGCACATGGTGTTCCTCGCCTTCACCGCCCTGCTGCTGTTCGCCGCGTGGCGCCAGAGCCGCGTGGTGCAGAAGCCGACGCAAAGCCATGTCGACATGGAGGCGATCAATCAGGCGCTGGCGCAGCCGGACGAACAGCCGACCATCAGCTGGGACAATATTCCGCTGGTCGAGCCCATCGGCCTTAACCTGGGCTACAAGCTGGTCACGCTGGTGGACAAAGGCAAAGGCGCGCCGCTGACCCAGCGTATGCGCGGCGTGCGCCAGGTGGTGTCGGAAACCAGCGGCGTGCTGCTGCCGGAGATCGCCCTGCGTGAAGATTTCCACTTAAAGCCGTCGCAGTACGCCATCAAGATCAACGGCGTCCGCACTGCCGTGGGCGAAGTGCACGCCGACCGCCTGATGGCGCTGCCGACACCGGATCAGTACGGTGAGATCGACGGCCTGCTGGATACCGATCCCGCGTACGGTATGGCGGTGACCTGGATCCTGCCGGAGCAGAAAGCCAAAGCGCTGAATCTGGGGTATCAGGTAGTCGACTGCGCCAGCGTGGTGGCCACGCACGTCAACAAAGTGGTGCGCGAAAACCTGCCGGAGCTGTTCAATTACGACGATATTACTCAGCTGCATCAGCGGCTGGCGAGCGTGGCGCCGAAGCTGTCAGAGGATCTCAACGCCGCGGTGAACTACAGTCTGCAGCTCAAGGTGTATCGTCTACTGCTCAACGATCAGGTATCGCTCAAGGACATCACCACCATTGCCACCACGCTGCTGGAGAGCGTGGCGATCACCAAAGATCCGATCCTGCTGACCTCCGACGTGCGTTACGCGCTGCGCCGCGCCATGGTGGCGGCGATTGCGCCGGACAACAAACCGCTGTCCGCCTATACGCTGGATAACAACCTGGAAAACCTGCTGCTGGCAGCGCTCAATCAGGCGCAGCAGGGCGGCAAAGTGGCGCTGGACAGCTTCCCGGTCGACCCTAACATTCTCACCCAGCTGCAGAGCACGCTGCCGGTGATGATGGAGCAGCTGAAAGCGCAGAACCTGACGCAGGTGCTGCTGGTGACGCCGCAGCTGCGGCCGCTGATTGCGCGCTACGCCCGGCTGTTCGCCAGCGGGCTGAATGTGCTGTCGTATAACGAGGTGCCGGACGATGCCAATCTGCAGATTGTCGGGCAGGTGAGCTGATGCGTTACGGAAAACTGTTATAAAAAAACACCGCTGATCTGTCTCTGCCGCCCTTCACTGTTATGTGGTTTACTGGCAGGCAGTGATATTCAGAGGTGAATAATGGACGCGATTAAACAAATTCTGATCGATGAAATCGACACGCTCAACCGCGAAGAGCGGCGCGATAATCTGCCGCGTTTTAGCTTTAACTTCCTGAAAACCCATCCGGGGCTGTGGGGCGTGATGTACCTGTGCTACGGCCTGTGCGTGGCGCTGATTTTCTCGACCGAGATGCTCGGCTGGCCGGCCTTCTGGTTCGCCACGGTGTTCGTGCTGGTGATGAGTTTTCTGATGCTGCTGGACATCAACCCGAAATACCGCTTTGAGGACATCGATACGCTGGATCTGCGCGTGTGCTACAACGGCGAGTGGTATTACGTGCAGCCGGTCTCACAGCAGGCGCTGGACAAGATCCTGGAGAATCCAGGCACGCCCGAGCGCGTGCGCAGCGGCATCGATCGCCTGATGCAGCAGAAAGGGGAAGTGGATTTTTATGATGTCTACTACCTGACCTGGGGCCATCAGCGCGCCGCGAAGATCTGATCGGGCAAATTCATTGCTGCTTCCATGGTATTTATAAGTCTTTAATGACTCACTGCTTAATGACTACCCCCAGCGTCTTTACACAGAAGGTATGCAAAGATAAGGCGGTTAGTAAGACAACGCCTGAAGGCTGGGTCTGGAAGTTTCGCCAGCGCGCACCAAATCAAAACGCCGGCACGCCGCTGTGAAAGCGCAGCTCAGCGTCCGGTTCGCTGATCAAGCGCGCTTCTGCTGCCCCAATCGCCCGCACGCGCGGTGCGATATCCTTCGGTGAAATCTGTGCCGCCAGCGTCAGGTAATCCTGATAGTGGCGCGCTTCGGAACGCAGCAGTGAGATGTAAAACTTCTCCAGCTGCGCATCCAGATACGGCGCCAGGCTGGCGAAGCGCTCGCAGGAACGCGCTTCGATATACGCCCCGCAAATCAGTTTATCCACCAGCGTATCCGGTTCATGGGTAGTCACTTCACGCAGCAGCCCTTTGGCGTAGCGGCTGGCGGTGATCTTGCGATAGGGCAAACCGCGCGCCTGCATGATTTCCCACACCTGATAAAAGTGGTGCAGCTCCTCTTTGATCAGCAGCACCATCTTTTCCACCATCTCATCAGCCCACGGCAGTTCATTGCGCACAATAATGCTTTTGCTGAGATTCTTGTGGGCATTGATAAAATCGCTGTCGTGATTCTCGCCGAAAATAAAATCTTCGTACGGCTGCAGCCACGCCAGAATCGCGTCGCCACTGGGTTTATCCGCGACGTATTTGCGAATCAGCCACACCGCGGTCTGCGCCGCTTTCAACTCGCATACCATGTGATCGGTAAGCAGCAGCGTGAGATTTTCCGGCTTGCGCGCTTCATCAATCCACGCCTGCGGCGTGCGGCACTGTAAAAACTGGTGAATGGGGTCTAATAGCGAAGCGTAATTCATCGGAGGTTCTTTGCTGGCAGGAAAATTACCGGGCGGCACGTGCCGCCCGTCAGGGCTTAGTGACGCACACCGTCATCGTCTTCGTCGTCGATCTCTTCGCCGTCGTCTTCATCTTCGGCATCCGGATCTTCAAAGTAGGTGCCCCAGCCGTCGTAATCGACGTTGTATTTCCCGACCAGATTCACCAGCTGCTCGACCTGCGCGTCAATCAGCTCCGGCTTCAGCGCCGATTCGCTCAGGATGTCGACGCACATCACGGTGCTGCCGTCTTCCAGCTCCAGCTCTTCCGGCTCGGTGACTTCATAGCCCAGCTTGAACGCGTCAACCGCGGCCTTCTCCAGCGAGTCGAAGTTGTTGCAGGAGAGATGATGCTCGATGGTGTAAAGCGCATCCGGATCGCTGCCGTCTTCCAGCAACTCTTCAATGATCAGGCGCGTCTCTTCGCGCTGTTCTTCCAGCAATGCTTCGTATGCCATGGGCGTGTCCTCAAAATGGTGGCAGTGAATGCAATTATTTTCCCACACTGCCTCGCGCGCCACTACACAAAACAGAAAGTTTCTTATCGCTGGGGTTGAAAATGCATATTCATACGGTTAGATTGAATTTTAATTCATTATTGATGTAATGCGGAGCGCAGTATGAGTCAGCTGTATTCGAGACATTTCCTGAGATTGCTGGATTTCACCCCAGCCGAAATCACCGGTTTGTTATCACTCGCCAGTGAATTAAAACAGGCAAAGAAAAACGCCAGCGAAACCCAGTACCTGAAAGGCAAAAACATCGCGCTCATCTTCGAAAAAGACTCGACCCGTACCCGATGCTCTTTCGAAGTTGCCGCCTACGATCAGGGCGCTAACGTCACCTATCTCGGCCCGAGCGGCAGCCAGATCGGCCATAAAGAGTCGATGAAAGACACCGCGCGCGTACTGGGACGCATGTATGACGGCATTCAGTATCGCGGCTACGGTCAGGCGCTGGTAGAGACGCTGGCCGAATATGCCGGCGTGCCGGTGTGGAACGGCCTGACCACCGAGTTCCATCCGACGCAGCTGCTGGCTGACCTGCTGACTATGCAGGAGCATCTGCCGGGCAAAGCGCTGAGCGAGATGACGCTGGTGTACGTTGGCGATGCGCGCAACAACATGGGCAACAGCATGCTGGAAGCGGCGGCGCTGGTGGGGCTGGATCTGCGGCTGGTGGCACCGAAAGGCTGCTGGCCAGAAGAGGAGCTGGTGGCGCAGTGCCGCGCGGCAGCGCAGCACACCGGCGGCAAAATCACCCTGACAGAAGAGATTGCCGAAGGCGTGCAGGGTGCTGATTTCATCTATACCGACGTCTGGGTATCAATGGGCGAAGCGAAATCGGTGTGGGAAGAGCGCATCGCCCTGCTGCGTCCCTATCAGGTGAACAGCGCGATGCTGGCGCTGACCGGCAATCCGCAAGTGAAATTCCTGCACTGCCTGCCCGCGTTTCATGATGACCAAACCACGCTCGGACGGCAGATGGCCGAACAGTATGGTCTGCACGACGGCATGGAAGTCAGCAACGAGGTGTTTGAATCCGACCATAGCGTGGTGTTTGACCAGGCGGAAAACCGCATGCATACCATTAAAGCGGTGATGGTGGCGACGCTGAGTCAGCGCTAAGCCTGCGCGGCGCAAACGTTTACCTCGCGCGTGATTTCTGCTTGATGCGGCTCAGTGAATGCGTATAATGCGCCACAATTTGCCGGAGGAAACATGCAACAGCGCAGCGCACAATTTGCCGCTCCCGTACGCCTGAATGCAGGCGGCGCACCTGTTTCTTTCCGTCATTCATCGATCGCCAGAAAGCCCCTGTAAAGGGGCTTTTTTTTGTCCGCAATCCGGCAGCGCAGAGGAGAGAGCTATGGCCAACCCGCTATATCGCAAGCACATTATTTCCATCAACGACCTCAACCGCGATGAGCTGGAGCTGGTGCTGCATACCGCCGCCCAGCTGAAAGCCCATCCGCAGCCGGAGCTGCTGAAACACAACGTTATCGCCAGCTGCTTCTTTGAGGCTTCAACGCGCACCCGCCTGTCGTTTGAAACCGCGATGCACCGGCTGGGCGCGTCGGTGGTGGGGTTTGCCGACGGCAGCAACACCTCGCTGGGCAAGAAAGGGGAAACCCTCGCCGATACCATCTCGGTGATTGGCACCTATGTGGATGCCATTGTGATGCGCCATCCGCAGGAAGGCGCGGCGCGGCTGGCCACGGAGTTTTCGGGCGGCGTGCCGATCCTTAACGCCGGCGACGGCGCCAACCAGCACCCGACGCAGACGCTGCTCGATCTGTTCACCATCCGGGAAACCCAGAGCCGCCTCGATAACCTCAACGTGGCGATGGTCGGCGACCTGAAATATGGCCGCACCGTGCATTCGCTGACCCAGGCGCTGGCGAAGTTCAGCGGCAACCGCTTCTACTTCATCGCACCGGATGCACTGGCGATGCCGTCCTACATCACCGATATGCTGGATGAACAGAACATTGCCTGGTCGCGCCACGACAGCATCGAAGAAGTGATGCCGGAGCTGGATATTCTCTACATGACGCGCGTACAGAAAGAGCGTCTCGATCCCTCAGAGTATGCCAACGTGAAAGCGCAGTTCATCCTGCGGGCAGCCGACCTGGCCGGTGCGCGCGATAACATGAAGGTGCTGCATCCGCTGCCGCGCATTGATGAGATCACCACCGATGTCGACAGCACGCCGCACGCCTGGTATTTCCAGCAGGCCGGCAACGGCATCTATGCCCGCCAGGCCCTGCTGGCGCTGGTACTGAATAGCGAACTGGCACTGTAAGGAGCAGAACGATGACCCACGATAACAAACTTCAGGTTGAAGCCATCAAACGCGGCACGGTGATCGACCATATTCCGGCGCAGGTCGGCTTTAAGCTACTGTCACTGTTCCGCCTCACCGAAACCGATCAGCGCATCACCATCGGCCTTAATCTGCCGTCGGGCGAGATGGGGCGTAAAGATCTGATCAAAATCGAAAATACTTTTCTGACCGATGACCAGATCAATCAGCTGGCGGTGTACGCGCCGCACGCCACGGTGAATCGCATTGATGAGTATGAAGTAGTGGCGAAGATCGCACCGACGCTGCCGGAACGCATCGAGCGCGTGCTGACCTGCCCCAACGGCAACTGCATCAGCCGCAGCGAGCCGGTGTTCTCCAGCTTTGCGGTGAAGCAGCGTGACGACGATGTGCACCTGAAGTGTAAATACTGCGAGAAAGAGTTCGCGCGCCACGTGGTGCTCGGTCACTGGTAATCGCCCGTTTCCTCCCTATAATGGGGCGAACATTTTCGCGGCGGGCAAGGGTTCGCCGCGCATGCCTAAGGAGAAACAATGTCTCGCGAAATCAGTACTGAAAAAGCCCCGGCAGCGATTGGCCCGTACGTCCAGGGCGTGGATCTCGGCAGCATGATCATCACCTCCGGCCAGATCCCGGTCGATCCGGCCACCGGTGCGGTTCCGGACGACATCGCCGCGCAGGCGCGTCAGTCGCTCGAGAATGTGAAGGCGATTGTGCTGGCCGCTGGCCTGCAGGTGGGCGACATTGTGAAGACCACCGTGTTCGTCAAAGACCTGAACGATTTCGCCACGGTCAACGCCACCTATGAAGCGTTTTTTACCGAGCATCAGGCCAGCTTCCCGGCGCGCTCCTGCGTGGAAGTGGCGCGTCTGCCGAAAGACGTGAAGATTGAGATCGAAGCCATCGCGGTACGTCGCTGATTTAGCGGTCATCAATCACACAGCATGCAGGGGGCGTATCCGTGCGCACCTGGCGAGATCGCCAGGTCGTCATCAATGACGACCCTGCATAGTTCGTGACTTCCGATCTTCCCTATCTCGACGATCGCAGCAGTTTCTCCAGCGGTCGCACCAGCGCCAGCACCGTTTCATCCTGCACCTGCGCCGCCGCATCCAGCTGGGCGTGCATCTGCGCCACCTCGCCTGCACCGTAGGCCTGGTTACGCTCCAGTGCGTTCACCAGATCCAGCCCCATCCGGCTCAGCTCTGCGACCTGGCGCACCTGCGGCTGCAGTGCTTTCAGCTGATAATTGCCCAGCACCAGCGGCATCACCGCATCGCTGTTGCGCTGCCAGCGCTGCAGCTGATGGCGCAGGGCGCTGGCGGCAGCATGATCGCCGCGATTGGCAATCAGCGCATCCACCTGCCTATCCAGCAGCCGCACCGGCTCGCTCTCGGCCGGCAGTACGTCCGCCAGCCGGTTCAGCGGCTCAAAATAGTCATAATGCCCGGCCTGAAACTTCAGGTGCTGGCGGGTGTAATATTGCGCGGGTTCCAGCACTTCCGCCAGCACGCGCAGCGGAGTGATATCGCTGCTGTTGGCCAGCCGCATCATCTGCACCTCGGCCTGCTGATGCTGCTGCAGGCCGACCGACACCGTCCCCCAGCGATCAATCGCGCTGAGCCGCTGGTACATATTCTCGCTGTCGGTCACATCCTGCGCCGACCACAGCCGCTCCGCCACCACAAAGGCGCGCGGCCACAGTCGCGTATCAATCACCCGGCTATTCACATTCTCCGCCCACAGCGCCGCTTCACCGCCCAGCAAATCACGCTGCAGCTGAGCGGGCGTGGGCAGTACCGGGGCAATACCGGCCGGTATCTGCGCCAGCCTGCTGCCTGTGGTCGGATAGCGCACGTTGCCCACCAGCACGTAGCCGGTCAGGCTGTCACGCGTCAGCGTCACCACCGGCTGAAACGGCCCCATCCAGCTGTCGACGCTGAAGGTCAGCTGCGTCGGTGATAGCCAGCGAATGTCGCTGACCTGGCGTCGCGCCTTGCCGCTGAAATCGATAAAACCGCGCCAGCCGTTTTTGCTCTCAATCAGAGTGAAACTGCCCTGCACCGCGCTGCCTTTCAGACGCGGCATAGTGAACTGCCAGCTTTGCGCCTGATCGTCGGCGCGCAGTTGATCGACGCCGTTCAGCCCCTGCGGCCAGGGATCATTGCGATAGTGATACGCGGCGCTCTGCGGCTGGTCGAGATAAAAACCGGTGGAAAGAATGCCGCGATACCCCTGCTTTACCACTTCGCTCAGCGCGTCCTGCCCCTGCCACGACTGAATCACAATACTTTTCGGCAGGTCGGGATGGTACACCTCATCCCAGCCAAGCATGCGCCGCTGATGCGCAGCGAGAATCTTCTCAACCCGCTGGTTGAACCACGCCTGCAGCGCATGGGTATCCTGCAGGCCGTGGTCGCGCATAAACTGCTGAATCTTCGGTGAGGCGTTCCACTGACTGGGATCGACTTCATCCCCGCCGATGTGAATGTAGGGATCGGGAAAGATCGCCGCGACTTCGCCGATCAACGTGTCGATAAAGCGAAACACCGCTTCATTGCTGGGATCGAGCAAGGGTTTAAATACCCCCCAGCCGCGCTCCATGGCATATGGCCCCGGCGCGCTCATCAGCTCCGGCATCGCTACGGCCAGGGCGGAAGCATGGCCGGGCAGATCGATTTCCGGCACCACGCGCACGCCGCGCAGAGTGGCATAGTGCACCAGCTCGCGCATTTGCTGCTGGCTGTAGAACAGGCCATCACTGGCCTGCTGCTGCAGCTGCGGATAGTGACTGGAAGCAAAACGCCAGCCCTGATCGTCGGTCAGGTGCCAGTGAAACACATTCATGCGCGCCGCGGCGATACCATCAATCTGCCGCTTGAGGGTTTCCAGCGGCAGGAAGTGGCGCACCGGGTCGATCAGCACGCCGCGCCACGGGAAGCGCGGCCGATCGTCAATGATGACAAAGGGAATTTGCGTGCCGCTGGCGGTGTTGGCGATCAGCTGCAGCAGGGTTTCCATGCCGCGCATCGCGCCAAAACGGGTAGGTGCCTGCAGCAGTACGCCACTGCTACTGACCTCCAGACGGTAGCTTTCGTCGCTGTCCGGTTGCGGTAGCGGATCGACCGCGTCGGCAATCCGGATCTGAATGGCGGGACGATCGCTGGCCGGGCTGGCGGGCAGCAGCGCCCAGCCGGTTTGCCGCGCAATGCGGGCGCGCCAGCGCGCTTCGGCCCCTTCCAGGTGATCGCCGGTGATGTGCAGCGAGAATTGCGGCGTCAGGGTAAACGCGCCACCGCCTGCGGGCTGCGTCACCTGCTGTGGCCACGGCATCAGCGGCAGATCGCCTGCCGGTGCGGCCTGCGTGGAAAACGTCAGGGAACACAAAACGGCCAGCAGCGTACGGGGCAGAAGCATGGTGGGCATCCTTGTAAGGCAAAACGATGGGCCGGAAATGGCGCAAAACGCTCATTAAACCTGTTTCGCAACGCAAAGCAAGTTGCAGCCGGCTGAAGTTTGTGTGGCTTAAAACTTTTCAGTGTAGCGGCTGTTGACCACTGCACGGCTTTCAGGCGCTGGCCGCGCTTCTTTGCGACAGGTCAAAAACAGTGTGATTAATTCCCTCTGAAACACCACATGTTGCGATTACACTCCTTAAAATTATCTACATGTAGTTTCCAGCGGAGAAAGGGAAGATGGCAACGGTAGTGATTAAGCGTGACGGCTGCAGGGTGCCGTTTGATGCCCGGCGCATTGAAGCTGCAGTGCGGGCCGCCGCGCAGGCTGCCCAGGTTGACGACCTGGCCTGGTGCACGACGGTCGCTCAGCAGGTCAGCGCGCAGCTGGCAACCCAGGCTGAGGTCGATATTCGCGACATCCAGTGTGCCGTGGAAGAGGCGCTGATGAGCGGACGCTGGCCGCAGCTGGCGCGCGCCTATATTGAATACCGTCACGACCGCGATCTGGCGCGCGAGCAGCGCGGCAAGCTGCACCATGCCATTCGCGGCCTGGTGGAACAGACCAACGCGGCGCTGCTCAACGAGAACGCCAATAAAGACAGCAAAGTGATCCCGACGCAGCGCGACCTGCTGGCCGGCATCGTGGCCAAACATTATGCCCAGCAGCAGTTGCTGCCGCGCGATGTGGTGCTGGCGCACGAGCGTGGGGAAATCCATTATCACGACCTCGACTACTCTCCCTTCTTCCCGATGTTTAACTGCATGCTGATCGATCTGCACGGCATGCTGACGCACGGCTTCAAAATGGGTAACGCCGAGATTGAACCGCCAAAATCCATCGCCACCGCCACCGCGGTGACGGCACAGATCATTGCGCAGGTCGCCAGCCATATTTACGGCGGCACCACCATTAACCGCATTGACGAAGTGCTGGCACCGTTTGTCACCCTCAGTCTCGACAAGCATCGCCAGATTGCCCGCGAATGGCAGATTGCTGACGTGGAAGCTTACGCACGCGCGCGCACGGAAAAAGAGTGCTACGACGCGTTTCAGTCGCTGGAGTACGAGGTCAATACGCTGCACACCGCCAACGGCCAGACGCCGTTCGTCACTTTTGGCTTTGGCCTCGGCACCGACTGGGCGGCGCGCCTGATTCAGCAATCGATTCTGCGCAACCGCATCGCCGGGCTGGGCAAAAACCATAAAACCGCAGTGTTTCCTAAGCTGGTGTTTGCCATTCGTGAAGGCGTCAATCGCCGCGCCGGCGACATCAATTACGACATCAAACAGCTGGCGCTGGAGTGTGCCAGCAAGCGCATGTATCCGGATATCCTCAACTACGACAAAGTGGTGGAAGTCACCGGCTCGTTTAAAACGCCGATGGGCTGCCGCAGCTTCCTCGGCGTTTACGAGGAAAACGGTGAGCAGATTCATGAGGGCCGTAACAACATCGGCGTGATCAGCCTCAACCTGCCGCGCATTGCGTTAGAAGCTCAGGGAGACGAAGCCCGCTTCTGGACGTTGCTGGATGCGCGTCTGGCGCTGGCGAAGCGGGCGCTGATGACCCGCATTGCCCGGCTGGAAAAAACCAAAGCGCGCGTCGCACCGATTCTTTACATGGAAGGCGCCTGCGGCGTACGGCTCAACGCGGACGACGAGGTGGGCAAGATCTTTCGCAACGGCCGCGCCTCGATCTCGCTGGGCTATATCGGTCTGCATGAAACACTCAACGCGCTAAGCGGCAACGCCGTGCATCCGTATGATGCCGCGCACCTGCGCGCAACCGGCGTGGCGATTGTGACGCATCTGCGCCAGGCGGTGGATGCGTGGAAAGCGGAAACCGGCTACGGCTTTAGCCTGTACAGTACGCCCAGTGAAAACCTGTGCGATCGCTTCTGTCGCCTTGATGCCGCCGAATTTGGCGTAGTGCCGGGCGTGACCGACAAGGGCTATTACACCAACAGCTTCCATCTCGACGTAGAGAAAAAGGTCAATCCCTACGACAAAATCGACTTTGAAGCGCCCTACCCGGCCATCGCTAACGGCGGCTTCATCTGTTACGGCGAATACCCCAACATTCAGCACAACCTGCGGGCGCTGGAGGATGTGTGGGATTACAGCTATGACCGCGTGCCCTATTACGGCACTAATACGCCGATCGATGAGTGCTACGAGTGCGGCTTCAGCGGCGAATTCAGCTGTACCAGCAAAGGCTTTACCTGTCCGAGCTGCGGCAATCACGATCCGGCGCGCGTTTCGGTCACGCGCCGCGTCTGCGGCTATCTTGGCAGTCCGGATGCGCGGCCGTTCAACGCCGGCAAGCAGGAAGAGGTGCAGCGCCGCGTCAAACACCTTGATACCGGACAGCTGGGATGATGCACATTCATCGCTACTACGATGTGGATATCGTGAATGGGCCCGGCACGCGCTGCACGCTGTTCGTCGCGGGCTGCGAACATCAGTGTCGCGGCTGCTACAACCAGAGCACCTGGCGGCCTGACTCCGGCGTGCCGTTTACGCTGGCCATGGAGGAGCAGCTGATTGCCGATCTGCAGGATCGACGCATTCCACGTCAGGGGCTGTCGCTGAGCGGCGGCGATCCGCTGCATCCGCACAATGTGCCGCATATTCGCCGGCTGGTGAAGCGCGTGCGGCGCGACTGTCCGGATAAAGATATCTGGCTGTGGACCGGCTACACCCTGGCGGAGCTGACGGCGGCGCAGCGCGAAGTGATTGCGGAAATCGACGTGCTGATTGATGGACGTTTCATCGAAGCGGAAAAAGATGCGCGGCTGCTGTGGCGCGGCAGCCGCAATCAGACTATCTGGTATCTACGCCAGCCACAGTGCGAGGATGCCGAGCAGCATGCCGCTGACGGCCACGCCGCAGAAGGCGATCCACAACGCGCGCGGCGGGAACGCGCGATGCAGCATCAGTAGCGACGGCACGCTGACCGCGGGCAGCGTCACCAGCAGCGCCAGCGCCGGTGCAATGCCCATGCCCGCCAGCATCATGGTTTGCACGATGGGGATTTCGGCGGCGGTAGGGATCACAAACAGGCAGCCGGCGATGGCCATCAGCATTACCCAGAACAGCGTATTGCCCACCGCGCCGTCCGCGTGCGGAAACAGCCAGACGCGCGCGGCGCCGAGCAGCAGCACCGCCACGATGTAGAGCGGAATGGTGTTACAGAACAGCCGCCACATCACGCGCAGCCAGCGCGTCACAAACCGTTCATGGCTTTCGTGCGGCAACAGCGGCGCGGCAACGGCGGTTTCCGGCACGCTGCGCTGCACCAGCATGGCAATGCCCAGCACCGTCACCCCACCCGCCACCAGCCGAATGGCGGCAAACTGCCAGCCGAGCACAAAGCCCATAAACACCAGCGTTGCCGGATTGAGCAGCGGATTCGCCAGCCAGAACGCCATCGCCGCGCCGCTTGAAACCTGCGCCTGGCGCAGGCCGACGGTCACCGGCGCGGCACAGCAGCTGCACATCATGCCCGGCAGGCCAAAACCGGTGCCAACAAGAGTGGCCCCCAGCCGGTTGCTGCCCATCAGGCGCAGCAGCCAGCGGCGCGGAATCAGCACCTGCACCAGCGAGCCCAGCACCACACCGAGCACCGCGGCTTTCCACACCGCGAGAAAATAGACCATGGCGTAATCCAGCGCGGCGCGCCATGGCGAATCTGCGGCATCGGCAAGAATAGAGCGGCCGATGGAATGGGTTTCTGCAGCCGTGAAGGCTTTGCCATAGTAAGGCTGCCATTTAACGTACCACAGGCCGATAAGCACCACGGCGAGGAACAGCAGCGGTTTCCACCAGGCGAAGCGGGCCGCTGGTGCAGGTGAGGCGAATTGGGTCATAACCGGTTCCGTATTCAACTGAATAACGTATGCCGCGCGGAGGGCGCGACGCAGATCCCACAGTGTTATTCAGGTTATGCCTGTGTGCCAGCGTCGTCACGCTTAAACTTGATCTGTCTCCGGAATTTAACCAATCCCGCCTGCGCCGGCTGGCTTGCGTTTCCGCGCTCAGGGTCCAGACTTGTCTGTTGAAACGTGTCACGCACAGCAGGTGCGTGACCAGCAAGGAGGAGAAAGATGAGCAAGAAAATAGCGGTTCTGATTACCGATGAATTTGAAGACTCAGAGTTTACCTCACCAGCCGAGGCCTTCACCAAAGCGGGCCATGAAGTGGTCACTATTGAGATGCAGGCGGGCAAAACCGTGAAGGGAAAACAGGGCAAAGCCGAAGTCAAAATCGACAAGGATATTGACCATGTCAGCCCGGCCGAGTTCGACGCGCTGCTGCTGCCCGGCGGTCATTCGCCTGACGCGCTGCGCGGTGACGATCGCTTTGTCACCTTCACCAAAGAGTTTGTCGCCAGCGGCAAACCGATTTTCGCCATCTGTCACGGTCCGCAGCTGCTGATCAGCGCGAACGGTGTGCGCGGTCGCAAAATGACTTGCGTGAAAGCTATCGCCATCGATCTGCGTAATGCCGGCGCGGACTTTTACGATAAAGAGGTGGTGGTTGATGATGACAAGCTGGTTACCAGCCGCACGCCTGAAGACCTGCCCGCGTTTAACCGCGAATCCCTGCGCATTCTGAACGCAGCGTAAGGCGGTCGCCCGGTGCGCCTCTGCGCGTGCCGGGCTAACGCTGCCAGACAATCTTTTTGCCAAACCCCAGCGCGTTATCGGTCATTTTCAGCTCATCCAGCGTAATTTCCCACAGCGGCGCGGTGACTTTTTTTGCCACCGGAAAGCGCGACTGATAGGCCTTCAGCGCCTGCGCCTCATCGGTCAGTTGTATACGACCACTATACTGCACGCCTTTAATCAGCAACACCGTTTTCGGCTGGCCGTTCACCGTACCGGCGACGCGTGGATGCCGCGCCATCAGCGCGCCGTGACGCGTATCGGTTTCGGTCATCAGCCAGAACGCCATACGCGCTTCATCGAACACGTAGAAACAGTTGGCGCACCAGAGCGCATCGCCGTCGCTGGCACACAGCGACAGCACGTGCTGCTTTTTCAGATAGCGAATCAGATGAGAATGGTCAGACAAGAGCAACTCCGTGCGTTGATAGCGATGCGGCCGCAGGCGCGTTACACTGCCCGCCAGCACATGAACGAGGTTTGTAAATGGAACAGGGCTGGCAGCTGTATATGCTGCAAACCGCCGCCGGGATGCTTTATACCGGCATCACCACTGACGTCAACCGTCGCCTGCAGCAGCACCAGCAGGGGCGCGGAGCCCGTGCGCTGCGCGGCAAAGGTCCGCTGACGCTGGTGTTTCACTGCGCGGCCGGCGATCGCGCGGCGGCCTCCCGGCTGGAGTATCAGGTAAAACAGCTGAGCCGGGCGCAGAAACTGCTGCTGGTTGCCCAGCAGCCGGCCTGCTTAACGGCGTGGTTTAGTCGATACGATTGAAAGGTGCCGAGAAGGCGATCAGCCCTTCTGCCCCATCGAACGCATCGTCCGCCAGTTTATACACCTGAAACGCCGCTTCGCTGCCGGGCCAGCGGCAGTGCAGGCCGTGACGCGCCGCCGGCTCAAAGCCGAGCGGATTGTAGAACTGCGGATCGCCCAGCACCACCACGGCGCTGTAGCTGAACTCATTGAGCGAATCGAGCCCTTCATACACCAGCTGTTTAGCAATGCCCTGACTGCGTACCGAGGCATCAACCGCAAGCGGCGCCAGCGCCACCCAGTTACGATCCTCGCCCTGCAACGTCACCGGACTGAAGGCCGCATAACCCAGCACCTGGCCTTCGTCATCGGTAGCCACCACGCCCAGCGTGAGTAAACCGTCTTCACGCAGCTGCTGTACCAGTTCCGCTTCGGCTGCGGTGGCAAAACTGCGTTTTAACAGGCTGTCGATGCCTGCCGCGTCCACACCAATTTCAGTACGAATCAACATGAGATCCCCGCGCGCGCCTCAGCGGCCTTCGCGTCCTGTGTCATTCCTGCCTCAACAAAAGCAGCCAGCTGCAGCAACCCCGTGCGCAATGGCGTGGGCATGGCGTCCAGTTCTATGGCATCCATCAGATTCTTCACCTCCAGTCCCAGCTCCGTGTCGCCCTCAATCACCAGACGGCGCTGAAAGAACAACATATCGGGGTCGGCTTTGCGTGCTGCTACCAGCAGCAGATCGTTGGCTTCGCCACGAAACCAGACATCTGCTTCGGCATCGCGCGAAACGGTCAGGCGCCCGTCCTGCAGCGTGGTGATCCAGCGCAGATTGACGTCCGCGATCTCAATGCCGAGATAGCGCCCTTGCAGAAAGTCTAACTCACCTTCAGCCAAAGCATGACGAAATTGCCAGTTTAGGAGTTGTTGCAAAACCGTTTTTTTCACGGCGAATGGTGTTAGCGACACCGGTAAAGCGAGGAATTCCGGCCCTTTTTCAATTAACAGGCCGCGTAAGCGTGCGAACATGCGCTGCACTCCCTTGAGAAAATTTTATCTATATTGCCACATCCGTCGGCTTTCGCCTCAACCGGGATCAAGGAAATCGCCCCGCGTCTGTGCGAAAATTCTCCATTCCGCCCTGGCAATCCCGCTTTCACTGCCTTAAATCAACATTGCTGCACCTGCGCTTCCTTACACTCAACGGCGTTCAGAATCCGGGGGAGGAAATTGTATGGAACTGCTGTGTCCGGCGGGGAATTTACCTGCGCTGAAATCGGCGGTGGAGCACGGCGCTGACGCGGTGTACGTCGGCCTGAAAGATGACACCAACGCCCGCCACTTTGCTGGCCTCAATTTTACCGATAAGAAACTGGCAGAAGCCGCGCGCTTCCTGCATCAGCACCGGCGTAAACTGCACGTGGCGATCAACACCTTCGCCCATCCTGACGGCCTTAACCGCTGGCAAAGCGCCATTGACGTCGCCGCACAGAACGGTGCCGATGCGCTGATTCTGGCCGATATCGCCACGCTGGAGTACGCCGCCAGCCGCTATCCGCAGGTTGAACGTCACCTGTCAGTGCAGGCGTCCGCTACCAATCTGCAGGCCATTCAGTTTTATCACCGCCACTTTGCGCTGAGCCGCGTGGTGCTGCCGCGCGTGCTGTCGATGCACCAGGTGAAGCAGCTGGCGCGCGAAACGCCGGTGCCGCTTGAGGTGTTCGCCTTTGGCAGCCTGTGCATCATGGCCGAAGGCCGCTGCTATCTCTCGTCGTGGCTGACCGGCGAGTCGCCGAACAGCGCGGGCGCCTGTTCACCGGCCAAATTTGTGCGCTGGCAGCAGACGGCACAGGGCATGGAGTCGCGCCTGAACGAAGTGCTGATTGACCGTTACGCCGCCGATGAGAGTGCGGGCTATCCGACGCTGTGTAAAGGACGCTACGAGGTGGATAACCAGCGCTATCACGTGCTGGAAGAGCCCACCAGCCTCAATACCCTGGCGCTGCTGCCGGAGCTGCTGCGCGCCAATATCGCCTCGGTGAAAATTGAGGGACGCCAGCGCAGCCCGGCCTATGTGGCACAGGTGGCGAAAGTGTGGCGTCAGGCGATCGATCGCTGTATGGCCGATCCGCAACAGTTCACGGTGCAGGCGCCGTGGATGCGCGCGCTCGGTGAACTTTCTGAAGGCAGCCAGACCACGCTCGGCGCCTATCACCGCGACTGGCAATAAGGAGACCGTATGAAATATGCCATCGGCCCGGTGCTGTGGTACTGGCCAGCCGCCACGCTGGAGCAGTTTTACCAGCGCGCCGCAGAGAGCAGCGCAGAGATTGTCTACCTTGGCGAAGCGGTGTGCAGCAAACGCCGCGCCACTGCGTTCAGTCAGTGGATGGAGATGGGCCGCACGCTGGCGGCCAGCGGCAAACAGGTGGTGCTGAGCACGCTGGCGCTGCTGCAGTCCCCTTCGGAAGTCAAAGAGCTGCGCCGCTATGTTGAAAACGGTGAGTTCTTACTGGAAGCCAACGATATCGGCACCGTGAACATGGCGGCAGAGCGCAAACTACCGTTTGTCGCCGGTCCTACCCTGAATGTGTATAACGCGCAGACGCTCCAGCTGCTGCTGCAGGAGGGCATGACGCGCTGGTGCATGCCGGTGGAGATGTCACGCGACTGGCTGATTCAGCTGTTGCAGCAGTGCCATGACGCTGGCCTGCGCGATCGGTTTGAGGTTGAAGTGCTCGGCTACGGCCATCTGCCGCTGGCGCTATCGGCGCGCTGTTTTACCGCGCGTTCCGAAAACCGTGCCAAAGATGATTGCCAGACCTGCTGTATTGATTATCCCACCGGGCGCCGCGTGCTGTCGCAGGAGGGCCAGCAGGTATTTGTCCTGAACGGCATTCAGACCATGAGCGGCTACTGTTACAACCTTGGCAACGATCTTGCCGGTATGCATGGCTGGATCGATATTGTGCGCCTGTCGCCGCAGGATGAGAGCACGCTGGCACAGGTTGATCGCTTCCGCGCTAACGAAGCGGGTGAAGCGCCGCTGATGATGGCGCGCGGCAGCGACAGCAACGGTTACTGGCGCCGCCTGGCCGGAATGGCGCTGGATAGCGGCGGTTAAAGGCACATTCCGGCTATATTCCTGCCGTTATTAGCAGTTTTAATATGGGTAATGATGCGTAATACTGACTGGTGCAGGTTTACTTATCACCTGCGCCATCCTTTGCTGGAGTACCCATGTCTGAGAAGAAAACTGTTCGCCTGTCCGTGCTGGATCTGGCCCCCATTCCGCAAGGCTCGTCTGCGCGCGATGCCTTCCATAATTCGCTGGCGCTGGCGCGTCAGGCTGAAGCCCTTGGCTTTCATCGCTACTGGCTGGCCGAACACCACAACATGACCGGCATCGCCAGCGCTGCAACGTCGGTGCTGATTGGCTATCTCGCCGCTAACACCGAAACGCTGCGCCTCGGCTCCGGCGGGATCATGCTGCCCAACCACGCACCGCTGGTGATTGCCGAACAGTTTGGCACCCTGGAATCCCTCTACCCTGGCCGTATCGATCTCGGACTGGGCCGCGCGCCCGGCTCCGATCAGCGCACCATGCTGGCGCTGCGCCGTCATCTTTCGAGCGTCCAGGCCGACAGCTTCCCGGAAGATGTGGCCGATCTGATCCGCTGGTTCGATGCCGAAGAGGGCGAGCATCCGCCGGTGCAGCCGGTGCCTGGCCTCGGGCTGAAAATTCCGGTGTGGCTGCTGGGTTCCAGCCTGTATAGCGCGCAGCTGGCGGCGCAGCTTGGTCTGCCGTTTGCCTTTGCTTCGCACTTCGCGCCAGACCTGCTGTTGCAGGCGCTGCACCTGTATCGCGAAAAATTCCAGCCCTCTGCGCGTCTGGCAAAACCTTACGCTATGGTGTGTGTCAACGTGGTGGCGGCAGACAGCGATCGTGATGCGCGCTTCCTGTTCACCTCGATGCAGCAGCAGTTCATTAATCTGCGTCGCGGCAAGCCCGGCCCGCTGCCGGCGCCGGTGGAGAACATGGATAACCTGTGGTCGCCGTCCGAACAGTATGGCGTGCAGCAGGCGCTGAGCATGTCGGTGGTGGGCGATAAAGATAAAGTGCGCCACGGCCTTGCCGCGCTGCTGCGCGAAACCCAGGCGGATGAGATCATGGTCAACGGCCAGATTTACGATCCGCAGGCGCGCCTGCGTTCGTTCGCGCTGGCGATGGAAGCCGCACGCACGCTGTAAGCCTTACTGCGGTGGGGAGAGTCCTTCCGGCCCCACCGCCATCTTGCGCACATCGCGCGCCGGTGACTGGCCATAAAAACGGCTGTACTCCCGGCTGAACTGCGACGCACTCTGATAGCCCACCCGGTAGCCCGCCGTCCCGGCATCCAGCTTCTCAATCATCATCAGTCGGCGCGCTTCGTTGAGCCGCAGCTGCTTCTGATACTGCATCGGCGTCATCGCCGTAACCGCTTTAAAGTGATGGTGCAGCGATGAAATGCTCATGCCAACGCTGCTGGCCAGCTGATCCACCTTCAGCGGTTGATGAAAGTTTTCGCGCAGCCAGCGCGCCGCGCGCGCCACTTTGTTGCCCGGGCGCTCGGTCAGCGCCATGTTCAGAATGCGCGGCCCTTCCGGCCCGGTCAGCAGGCGATAGAAAATCTCCTGCTCAATCAGCGGAGCCAGCGCGGCGATATCCTGCGGCTGATCCAGCAGCGCCACCAGCCGTATCACCGCATCCACCAGCGGCGGCGCGACTTTATGGACGGTAATGCTGCGTTCGGGGGCAGCGCTGCCAATCTGCTGCGGCGGGAAATGCTCCAGATAGCGCAGCAGGCGCGCTTCGTTGATGGTGATGCCGACGCCAAGACAGGGTTTTTCTGGTGTCGCCAGCACCACGCAGGACTGCACCGGCATGTCCATGGTGACCAGCAGCAGATCGCCCGGCCCGTAATGCATCACATCATCGCCCATGCGCAGTGCTTTCTGGCCCTGGGCCATCAGCGCAAACCCCGCCCAGCTGGCAATGTGCGCCAGGCTGGAGGGATGCGAGCTGCGGCCAAAAGAGAGAAAATCAATCGCGCTGGCGGTACGCCCATCCTGCTGCGCGTGACGGGCAATCATCGCCACCAGCTGCTGCCACTGTTCCTGATGAATCATGCGTTATGCACTCCGCGATGAAAAATCACTGAATCCCCATTCTTACCTGCCGATGCGGTTGCGCCTAGTCCCTGCGCCACAGATTTGCAGGATCGTGCAAAAAGCTTGCAGGATTGCGCTACCGCACAAAGCGGCAACAGCGCATGCTTTACTCACCCGAAATCTCAGGTGGAGAGACACAATGCAAGCACTTGAAGGCAAAATTGCGCTGGTGACGGGCGCGTCGAAAGGCATTGGCGCCGCCATCGCCATGACTTTCGCCGCGGCCGGCGCCCGGGTGGTGGTGAATTATCGTCAGGATGAAGCGGGCGCGGCGGATGTGGTGACCGATATCTGCGCGCTGGGAAGCGACGCCATCGCCGTACAGGCCGATATATCCCGTGAAGCTGACGTGCAGCGCCTGTTCGCCAGCAGTATCGCGCAGTTTGGCGCGCCAGACATCGTGGTCAACAACGCCGGCATGTTTCACCATGGCGACTTCGCCAGCCTCAGCGTCAGCGACATGCAGCAGCAGCTCAACGTCAATCTGCTCGGTACGCTGCTGGTGTGCCAGCAGGCGGCGCAGCATTTCCCGGCGCGCGGCGGCTGTATCATCAACCTCAGCGCGCTGAACAGCCAGCGCAGCCTGCCCGGCTCGGTACTGTGGTCAGCGACCAAAGGCGCAATCGATACCTTAACGCAGGGGCTGGCACGTGAGCTGGGCCCGCGTAATATTCGCGTCAACGCGCTGGCACCGGGCATCATTCTGACCGAAGGACTGCTGGCAGCGAAAAAAATGAATGCAGAATTTAAAGCGCAGCTGATCGCGGCCACGCCGCTGGGACGCTTTGGCCTGCCGGAGGATGTGGCGCAGGTGGCGCTGTTTCTGGCGTCGGAAGAGTCGGCTTATGTTACCGGTGAGCGGGTGCTGATTGCCGGCGGCGTGTAAAGCCCGCGTTACAGACATAAAAAAAGGACGCTTGCGCGTCCTTTTTATTTTTAAGCGATTAACGCTTATGCATCACGGCGACGTGGTGCAGCTGCGCCTTCGTCGCGACGTGGGCCACGGCCACCTTCACGGCTGAAACGTCCGCCTTCACGACCGCCTTCGCGACGCTCAGAGAAACGACGCGGTGCGCCACCTTCACGGTTGCCACCCTCGCGGTTACCACGACGCTCACCACCGAAGTCACGACCGCCGCCACGACGCTCGGTGCGCTCGTGTGGCTGCGCATCGCCCAGCAGCTGCATATTCATCGGCTTGTTGAGAATACGCGTACGCGTGAAGTGCTGCAGGACTTCACCCGGCATGCCTTTTGGCAGCTCGATAGTGGAGTGAGTACCAAACAGCTTGATGTTACCGATGTAACGGCTGCTGATGTCGCCTTCGTTAGCAATCGCGCCCACGATGTGACGCACTTCAACACCGTCGTCACGGCCCACTTCAATGCGGTACAGCTGCATTTCGCCAACGTCACGACGTTCGCGACGTGGACGATCGCCACCTTCGCGGCTGTCACGGCTGTCACGACGTGGACGGTCGCCGCCACGCTCATCGCGATCGCGGAATTCACGACGCTGTGGACGTGGTGCATCCGGTGGCAGAATCAGTGGACGTTCGCCCTGCGCCATTTTCAGCAGTGCAGCGGCCAGCGTTTCCATATCCAGCTCTTCTTCTGGCTGCATTTTAGCCAGCAGCGCACGGTACTGATCCAGATCGCTGCTTTCCAGCTGCTGCTGAACTTTCGCAGCGAACTGCGCCAGACGACGCTGACTCAGCAGCTCGGCGTTAGGCAGCTCAACTTCCGGAATAGTCAGCTTCATGGTGCGTTCGATGTTGCGCAGCAGACGACGCTCGCGGTTCTCAACGAACAGCAGCGCACGGCCAGCACGACCCGCACGACCGGTACGGCCGATACGGTGTACATACGATTCGGCATCCATCGGGATGTCGTAGTTAACCACCAGGCTGATACGCTCAACGTCCAGACCACGGGCCGCAACGTCAGTCGCGATCAGGATATCCAGACGACCGTCTTTCAGACGCTCCAGCGTCTGCTCACGCAGCGCCTGGTTCATGTCACCGTTCAGCGCGGCGCTGTTGTAGCCGTTACGCTCCAGCGTTTCTGCGACTTCCAGCGTGGCATTTTTGGTGCGCACGAAGATGATGGCAGCATCGAAGTCTTCCGCTTCGAGGAAGCGCACCAGCGCGTCAGACTTACGGCCGTAAGCGGTCCAGTAAGACTGAGAAATGTCCGGGCGTGTAGTGATGCTGGACTGGATGCGCACTTCCTGCGGATCCTTCATGAAACGCTTAGTGATACGGCGAATCGCTTCCGGCATGGTTGCAGAGAACAGTGCGGTCTGATGACCTTCCGGGATCTGCGCCATGATGGTTTCAACGTCTTCGATGAAGCCCATACGCAGCATTTCATCGGCTTCGTCCAGTACCAGACCACGCAGGCTGGACAGGTCCAGGGTACCGCGTTTCAGGTGATCCAGCAGACGGCCCGGGGTACCAACCACGATCTGTGGCCCCTGGCGCAGTGCGCGCAGCTGCACGTCATAACGCTGGCCACCGTAGAGGGCCACGACGTTAATACCGCGCATGTGTTTAGAGAATTCTGTCATCGCTTCAGCCACCTGAACCGCCAGTTCGCGGGTCGGCGCCAGCACCAGGATTTGCGGTGCGCGGACAGAAGGATCAACGTTGTTCAGCAGCGGCAGCGAGAACGCTGCTGTTTTACCACTACCGGTCTGCGCCATACCCAGCACATCACGGCCCGCCAGCAGGTGAGGAATACACTCAGCCTGGATTGGCGATGGCTTAACGTAGCCCATACCGTTCAGTGATTCGAGGATGTCGGCGTTCAGGCCCAGATCAGCAAAAGTGGTTTGAATATCAGTCATGTAGTACACGTGCCTCTTAGATTGCGGCGGCCAGTCTACATAACTCGTCGTGAAAACTTTCAGTCATTTTCATCAAAAAGTGTGAACCGGCTCAAATTAGAAGTTTTGACGAACAGAAAAGCCCTCACCTGTTCAGGCGATGACTTTACGGGTAAATCAGGCAATAAAAGTTCGTCAGCTATTGCTGGTCAGATTCTGATAAATCGTCTTGTGTCTGGCCGAGTTGCGCCAGTTCCAACAATGCGTATCGGTGTTCAACAAAGTTATTGACGTTGTTGGCCACCGCCAGTTTGAACAACGCTTTCGCGTCGTCCTTCTCCCCCAGACTTAGGTAGTACTTACCTAAATAGAAGTTGGTTTCACTGAGATGTTCAGCGAGCGAGGTGTTATCCGTTGCGTCCGCCTTGAGACGTTCCATCAATGTTTTTTCACTGATGTCGCCCAGGTAGAACTCGACAATATTCCATCCCCATTGGTCCTTAGCCGCCTTGTCGTAACGCTGTTGGAGCGTCACTTTTGCCTTGTCGGCATCCATCTCGCGTTCAACGAGGTAGAGCCACAGGCTGCGGAACGGATCGTTAGGATCGTCTTGATAAAACGCCAGCAGATCATCTTGCGCTAACTTGTATCGACCGCCGTAATAGAGGGCGATACCACGGTTTAAATGCGCATAGTTGTAAGTTGGATCAAGCTCAAGTACAGAATCAAACGCTTCATAGGCAGCATCAAAATTGCCTGCCTGCGTTAAGTAAATGCCGAGATAGTTAAACACTTCCGGCATATCCGGTCTGATAGACAGCGCTTGCGAGAAATCGTTCCGCGCTAGTGCCCTCAGACCCAAACTATCATACAACACTCCGCGCTCATATAACAGCTGTGCGCGTTCATCATCGGTCAGGGCCCGACTGGCAAGAATTTGTTCCATTCGCGCCAGAATAACCTCTTGCTGCAGTGTGGGCTGCAAAGGTACTGCCAGAACTTCGTTCTTACGCCAATTGGAGTTGCTGCATCCTGCCAGCGTGATAGCTGTCGCAACAAAACACCAGCGCAAAAAAGGCTTCATTTCCCACTCCCGAATACAAACATTGGGATAACCATCCTGTCATCCGCCTGCTATGCACAAGGGTTCCCGCCCTCGCGATGATACCCGTCCTGCTTCAGCTGCACTGACACGCTGACCAGCGCGCCACGCATTCCGGGTATACAAACACCGCTCCCCGCCAGCTGGCAGAGAGCGGCTGATCAGGAAAAACGCTTACTCGGCGTCAGGCGTCGTCACCGCAGCGGTTTCTTCTGCTGGCTTCTGCTCTGTCGCTTCTTTGATGCTGAGACGAACGCGGCCCTGACGATCCACTTCCATCACTTTAACTGGCACTTCCTGACCCATCTGCAGGTAATCGGTCACTTTCTCTACGCGCTTGTCGGCGATCTGAGAAATGTGTACCAGACCTTCTTTACCGCCGCCGATCGCCACGAAGGCACCGAAATCAACGATACGGGTCACTTTACCGGCGTAGATACGGCCCACTTCGATCTCAGCGGTGATCTCTTCGATGCGGCGAATCGCTTCTTTGGCTTTCAGGCCGTCGGTCGCTGCGATCTTCACGGTGCCATCATCTTCGATTTCGATGGTGGTGCCGGTCTCTTCGGTCAGCGCACGGATAACTGAACCGCCTTTACCGATGACGTCTTTGATCTTGTCTGAGTTGATCTTGATGGTGTAGATGCGCGGCGCGAACTCGGAGATCTCCTGACGCGGCGTGCTGATCGCCTGTTCCATCACGCTCAGAATGTGCAGACGCGCACCCTTGGCCTGGTTCAGTGCCACCTGCATGATTTCGCGAGTGATACCTTCAATTTTGATGTCCATCTGCAGCGCGGTGATACCTTCACGGCTACCGGCTACTTTGAAGTCCATATCGCCGAGGTGATCTTCGTCGCCGAGGATGTCAGACAGCACCACGAACTTCTCGTCTTCTTTCACCAGACCCATCGCGATACCGGCAACGGCCGCTTTGATCGGTACGCCAGCGTCCATCAGTGCCAGTGATGCACCGCACACGGAAGCCATAGAAGAAGAACCGTTCGATTCGGTGATTTCAGACACGACGCGCACGGTGTACGGGAACGCATCCTGTTTAGGCATCACTGCCAGCACGCCACGCTTCGCCAGACGGCCGTGACCAATTTCACGACGCTTCGGTGAGCCAACCATACCGGTTTCGCCCACGGAGTACGGAGGGAAGTTGTAGTGGAACAGGAAGCTGTCAGTACGCTCGCCCATCAGCTCATCGAGATTCTGTGCGTCACGTGCGGTACCGAGGGTGGCAGCGACCAGCGCCTGCGTTTCACCACGGGTAAACAGCGCAGAACCGTGGGTACGCGGCAGTACGCCAGTGCGCACGTCCAGACCACGGATCATATCTTTTTCACGGCCATCGATACGTGGTTCGCCGTTCAGGATACGGGTACGCACCACGTTCTTTTCCAGGCTGTGTACGATGTCACCGATTTCGGCATCATCCAGCGTTTCGTCTTCAGCCAGCAGTGCGGCGATGGTTTCGTCTTTGATGACGCCAACCTGCGCATAGCGCTCCTGCTTGTCAGTGATGCGGTACGCATCGCTGATGCGCGCTTCGGCCAGGGCGGCAACGCGTGCGATCAGCGCATCGTTGGCCGGCTCTGGCTGCCAGTCCCAGCGTGGTTTGCCGGCTTCGGCCACCAGTGCATTGATGTTTTCAATCACAACCTGCTGCTGGTCGTGGCCGAACACCACAGCACCCAGCATCTGGTCTTCGGTCAGGATGTCCGCTTCAGATTCCACCATCAGCACTGCATTCTGCGTACCGGCAACCACCAGATCCAGACGAGACTGTTTGATCTCATCCGCGGTTGGGTTCAGCACGTACTGATCGTTGATGTAACCAACGCGCGCCGCACCGATTGGGCCGTTGAACGGAATACCAGACAGTGACAGCGCAGCAGAAGCACCGATCATCGCAACGATGTCCGGGTTAACCTGCGGGTTCACGGATACCACAGTCGCGATAACCTGTACTTCGTTAACAAAACCTTCCGGGAACAGCGGACGCACCGGGCGGTCAATCAGACGTGCAATCAGGGTTTCGCCTTCGCTTGGACGGCCTTCACGACGGAAGAAGCTGCCCGGAATACGGCCAGCGGCGTAAGTACGCTCCTGATAGTTCACTGTCAGAGGGAAGAAGTCCTGACCGGCTTTGGCTTTTTTCTGGCCCACGACGGTAACGAATACCGCGGTGTCGTCCATGCTTACCATTACTGCTGCGGTGGCCTGGCGCGCCATCATGCCGGTTTCCAGCGTGACGGTATGCTGACCATATTGGAATTTGCGTACGATCGGGTTCAGCAAAATTTAAGTCCTTAAATTCGTGGCAAAGCCTGCTCGGCCCGCCGGGGATTACCGATCTTTAGTTGCATCCTCGCGACTAATGACAACCCTTAACCGCCCCTGCGGTAAAGCCTCTCATTAGCCGCGCGAACCTCTGCAAGCAAAGATCACTCTCAGCAACAATACATGAGTTTGGTCCGGATTGCTGCGGATTGCTCGAAAAAAGGGGCCATAAAGGCCCCCTTTTCGCGAAACTCGCACAAATCTGATCGCCAGATGCGGTTTTTTGCATACTGCATGCGCTACATCGTTGATCAGATTCTTCAGACTTAGCGACGCAGACCCAGGCTTTCGATCAGGCTGGTGTAACGTGCAACGTCTTTACGCTTCAGGTAGTCCAGCAGCTTACGACGCTGGGATACCATGCGCAGCAGACCGCGACGGCTGTGGTGGTCTTTCTTGTGCTCAGAGAAGTGACCCTGCAGGTGGTTAATCTGAGCAGTCAGCAGAGCAACCTGAACTTCAGTTGAACCGCTGTCGTTAGCGCCACGACCGTATTTAGCAACGATCTCTGCTTTAGCTTCTACGCTTAGAGACATAATAAACTCCAGTAAAAAATGAATGTATGGGTGCCGATCTCTAATTCAGCAGCCCGCTTTTAAAGCCGCGCTATTCTACTCTTCGCCCGGTAGCAACGCAAATGCGCTGTAACGGCCAGCGGTGATACGCGGTCAGTCGGCAAACTCCACCACCAGACGACGCGGTGCCACGCGGCCATCGTCGGCGATTTCCGCCATGCCGATAAATTTCTGCTCATCGCCTTCGGTCACCCGCACCAGCCCGCTAACCGGCGCGTTTTCCGCATGGACCGGCATGCCCTGTTTGAACCAGGCCGCGACCGGCGTGGGCAGATTGACCGCTGGAAAATCTTCCGCCGGGCTGTCCATCGGCAACAGCAACGCGTCCAGCGGTGCGTAATCCGGCGTTTCCGCCGCATTAACCTGCGCCGCCAGCGTCTGCAGCTGTTCCAGCGTCATCATGCGCGCAATCGGGTAGCGCGCCACCTGCAGACGGCGCAGCATGATCACGTGTGCGCCGCAGCCGAGCTTCTCACCTAAATCGTCAATGATGGTGCGAATGTAGGTACCTTTGGAAACATGGATTTCCAGCTCCAGCTCGTCGCCCTGCCAGCGAATAAACTGCAGTTCAAACACGGTAATCGGTCGCGCTTCACGCGGCACGGTGATGCCTTCGCGCGCATATTCGTACAGCTTGCGGCCCTGATACTTGAGCGCCGAGAACATAGTAGGCACCTGCAGCGTCTCGCCGCGAAAGCTCTCCAGCGCCACATCCAGCTCAGCCTGGCTGAAGGTCACCGGCCGCGTTTCAACGATATTGCCGTCCGCATCGGAGGTATCGGTGCGCTGGCCCAGACGGGCAATTACGCGGTAACGCTTGTCCGAATCCAGCAGATAGCGGGAAAACTTGGTGGCTTCGCCGAGACAAATCGGCAGCATACCGGTGGCCAGCGGATCGAGCGCGCCGGTATGGCCCGCCTTGTTAGCATTAAACAGGCGTTTTACTTTTTGCAGCACATCGTTAGAGGATGCGCCCTGGTGTTTATCCAGCAGGAAAACACCGTGGACATCGCGACCACGGCGACGAGGACGACTCATCAGTCCTCCTTGTCGTCTTCCGCCGGGCTTTCACCCCGTCGCTCAGCATCGTTTCTGATCACGTTAGACACCAGATTCGACATGCGCATCCCTTCAATCAGCGAGTTATCGTAAAAGAAGGTCAGCTCCGGCACGATGCGCAGACGCATCGCTTTACCGAGCAGAATACGGATGTAGCCAGACGCTTCTTTCAGCGCTTTGAGGCCGTTTTTCACCGCTTCTTCATCCTGGTCGTTCAGGAAGGTCACGAACACTTTGGCATACGCCAGATCGCGTGACACCTCAACGCCAGACACGGTGACCATCATACCCAGACGTGGGTCTTTGATTTCGCGCTGCAGGATGATCGCAATCTCTTTCTGCAACTCCTGCGCCACGCGCTGTGGGCGACCAAACTCTTTCGCCATACTATTTCTCCCAAATAATTCGGGAGGCCAGAGGCCTCCCAAATTGCATCACATCGACCAGCAATTACTCGATGGTGCGTTTAACTTCAATCACTTCGAACACTTCGATCATATCGCCAACGCGAACGTCGTTGTAGTTCTTCACGCCGATACCACACTCCATGCCGTTACGCACTTCGTTGACGTCATCTTTGAAGCGACGCAGAGATTCCAGCTCGCCTTCATAGATAACCACGTTGTCGCGCAGTACGCGGATCGGGTTGTGACGTTTGATGTTGCCTTCGGTGACCATACAGCCGGCAATCGCGCCAAATTTCGGTGACTTGAACACGTCACGGACTTCGGCCAGACCGATAATCTGCTGTTTGAACTCCGGTGCCAGCATGCCGCTCATGGCTGCTTTCACTTCGTCAATCAGGTTATAGATGACGGAGTAGTAGCGCAGGTCAACGTTTTCAGCGTCAATCACGCGACGCGCAGAGGCATCAGCACGCACGTTGAAGCCGAGGATGATCGCGTTGGACGCAGCAGCCAGGGTGGCGTCGGTTTCGGTGATACCGCCCACGCCAGAACCGATAATCTTCACCTTCACTTCGTCGGTGGAGAGTTTCAGCAGCGAGTCGGAGATCGCTTCCACAGAACCCTGTACGTCGGACTTCAGGACGATGTTCAGCTCGGACACTTCGCCTTCGGTCATGTTGGCAAACATGTTTTCCAGCTTGGACTTCTGCTGACGTGCCAGTTTGACTTCGCGGAATTTGCCCTGACGATACAGCGCCACTTCACGCGCTTTCTTCTCGTCACGCACCACGGTCGCTTCGTCACCCGCTGCCGGCACACCGGACAGGCCGAGGATTTCCACCGGAATCGATGGACCCGCTTCCAGCACTTCGCGACCCAGTTCGTCACGCATCGCACGCACACGGCCGTATTCGAAGCCGCACAGTACGATATCGCCCTTGTTCAGCGTACCTTCACGCACCAGCACGGTCGCTACCGGACCACGACCTTTGTCGAGGAACGATTCGATCACCACGCCGCTCGCCATACCCTGACGAATCGCAGTCAGCTCCAGTACTTCCGCCTGCAGCAGAATCGCGTTCAGCAGGTCGTCGATACCGGTACCGGCTTTCGCCGAGACGTTAACGAACATGTTCTCGCCGCCCCACTCTTCCGGAATGATACCGTACTGGGTCAGCTCGTTCTTGACGCGATCCGGATCGGCTTCTGGCTTATCGATCTTGTTCACGGCCACGACCACCGGCACACCGGCCGCTTTCGCGTGCTGGATAGCTTCGACGGTCTGCGGCATCACGCCATCGTCCGCCGCCACCACCAGGATAACGATATCCGTGGCCTGCGCACCACGTGCACGCATTGCGGTAAACGCGGCGTGGCCCGGGGTGTCAAGGAAGGTGATCATGCCGTTATCGGTTTCAACGTGATACGCACCGATATGCTGGGTAATCCCGCCCGCTTCGCCGGAGGCGACTTTGGTGGAGCGGATATAGTCCAGCAGCGAGGTTTTACCGTGGTCAACGTGACCCATGATGGTCACGACCGGCGCACGGCTTTCCTGCGCAGCATCGGTATCACGATCGTCCATTACCGCTTCTTCCAGCTCGTTCTCGCGGCGCAGGATCACTTTGTGACCCATCTCTTCGGCCACCAGCTGGGCGGTTTCCTGGTCGATAACCTGGTTGATGGTTGCCATGGCACCCATCTTCATCATCGCTTTAATAACCAGCGAGCCTTTCACCGCCATTTTGTTGGCCAGTTCGGCAACGGTGATGGTTTCGCCAATGATGACGTCACGGTTCACCGCCTGAGCAGGTTTGTTGAAGCCCTGCTGCAGCGTGCTTGGTTTACGATGTTTGCCACCTTTACCGCCGCGTACCTGAGCACGCGCTTCTTCACGGTCAGTTTTGGCTTCAGAGTGCTTGTTGCCTTTTTTGGCCGGACGCGCTGCCTTGGTGGTGCGGGTGCGACCACGACCGCCTTCGACTTCGCGATCGTTTTCGTCTTCTGCCTGACGGGCATGAGTTGAAGTGGTGACGTGGTAGTCGCCCTTATCTTCTTCCTCTGGTTTTTCCCATTCAGCGGCTTTCTCTTCGGCCAGACGACGGGCTTCTTCCGCCGCGCGGCGCGCATTCTCTTCCAGCTTACGGCGCGCTTCTTCTTCCGCTTTACGCTTCAGTTCGGCGGCTTCAGCTTCACGACGGGCTTTGTCAGATTGCGCAGCCTTGGTCATTTCGTCGGTAGGTTGATTAGTCACTTTCTCATTTTCCGCTGCTTCACGCTTAGCCTTGTCAGCGGCTTCGCGCTTGGCTTTCTCTTCGGCTTCACGTTGCGCTTTTTGTTCAGCTTCGCGACGGGCTTGTTCTTCAGCCTCGCGACGCGCCTGCTCTTCCGCTTCACGCTGCGCCTCGGCTTCTGCTTCCGCCTGAGCTTGCTCAGCGTCGGCATCACCTTTCACGTATGTGCGCTTTTTGCGGACTTCGATTTGCACCGACTTACTTTTACCCCCGGTGCCTGGAATATTCAAGGTGCTGCGCGTTTTGCGCTGCAACGTCAGTTTGCCTGAACCGGTCTGACCGTGCTCACGATTCAGGTGGGACAGTAAGGTCTCTTTCTCTTGCTGGGATACGGCGTCGTTTTCAGACTTACGGATCCCTGCATCAGCAAATTGCTGTACCAGGCGATCGACCGGAGTCTGAATTTCGGCGGCCAGCGATTTTACGGTTACATCTGTCATGCTGTTCCTTCCTGTTATTACGCGTCATCGCCGAACCAGCAGATATTACGTGCAGCCATAATCAGCGCACCGGCTTTCTCATCATCCAGCCCTTCAATATCTGTCAGATCGTCAACACCTTGCTCAGCGAGATCTTCCAGCGTGCAAACGCCTTTTGACGCCAGGCGATACGCCAGCGCACGATCCAGGCCTTCAAGATTCAGCAGGTCCTCAGCAGGTTCCTGATTACCAAGGCTCTCTTCTTTCGCTAATGCCAGGGTGGTTAACGCATTTTTTGCTCGTTCACGCAGGGCTTCAATGGTCTCTTCGTCGAGGCCGTCGATTTCCAGCAGCTCGTTGATTGGCACGTAAGCCAATTCTTCCAGCGAAGAGAAGCCCTCTTCCACCAGAACGGTGGCGAACTCTTCGTCGATGTCGAGATGTTTAGTGAACATATCGATCGCTGCATGGGCTTCGGCCTGATGCTTCGCCTGCAGATCATCGACGGTCATCACGTTCAGCTCCCAGCCGCTCAGCTGGGATGCCAGACGCACGTTTTGGCCATTACGGCCAATCGCCTGAGCCAGATTGCCGGCTTCAACAGCGATATCCATGGTGTGATTGTCTTCATCCACCACAATTGACGCCACATCGGCAGGTGCCATGGCGTTAATCACGAACTGTGCCGGGTTGTCGTCCCACAGCACGATATCAATACGCTCGCCGCCCAGCTCGCTGGACACCGCCTGCACGCGCGCACCGCGCATACCGACGCAGGCACCGACCGGATCGATACGTTTGTCGTTAGTTTTTACCGCAATTTTGGCGCGTGAACCCGGATCGCGCGCTGCCGCTTTGATCTCGATAACTTCTTCGCCAATCTCCGGCACTTCAATGCGGAACAGTTCGATCAGCATCTCTGGTTTGGAGCGGGTAACGAACAGTTGCGCACCACGCGCTTCCGGACGCACGGCATACAGCACGCCGCGAATACGGTCACCCGGGCGGAAGTTTTCACGCGGCAGCATGTCTTCACGCACAATCACCGCTTCGGCGTTGTTGCCGAGATCCAGTGAAATGTTGTCGCGATTCACTTTCTTCACCACGCCGGTGATGATTTCGCCTTCCTGCTCGCGGAACTGATCGACCACCATCGCGCGCTCGGCTTCACGCACTTTCTGGACGATAACCTGTTTCGCGGTCTGCGTGGTGATACGGTCGAAGGTGACAGATTCGATCTGATCTTCAACATAATCGCCCAGATTGAAGGCTTCATCTTCAAAGCGTGCTGCTTCCAGCGTGATCTCGCGCGTTGGCTGCGTGACTTCTTCTACAACCACCCAGCGACGGAAGGTGTCGAAATCTCCGCTGCGACGGTCAATGCTGACGCGCACGTCGATTTCCTGCTCATACTTCTTCTTGGTCGCAGTGGCCAAAGCGCTCTCCAGCGCTTCGAAGATTTTCTCACGCGGCAGGGCTTTTTCGTTAGAAACGGCTTCTACTACAGCTAAGATCTCTTTGTTCATCCTGGTTAGCCTCAATCCGGACTTTTAAAAGTGGGGGACCAGGTTCGCTTTCTGAATGTTGCTCAGCGCGAACACTTCATCGTTACCCTCAACGGTTACCGTGATCATCTCGCCTTCGACAGACTTGATGATGCCCTGCCATTTACGGCGGTTCTGCACGGCCATACGCAGTACCAGGCTCACCTCTTCGCCAGCGAAACGCGCATAGTGCTCCGCGGTGAACAGAGGGCGATCGAGACCCGGTGAGGAAACTTCAAGGTTGTAAGCCACCGTAATAGGATCTTCCACATCCATTACAGCGCTGACCTGGTGGCTAACATCGGCGCAATCATCAACATTGATACCCTCTTCACTATCAATATAGATGCGCAAGGTTGATGTGCGACCACGAATGAACTCGATACCGACCAATTCGTAGCCAAGCGCTTCTACCGGAGCAGAGATCAACTCTGTCAACTTTTGCTCTAATGTGGACAAGCCCACCCCCAAGACATAAAAAAAGGGCCTAAAGCCCAGTGTTACGATTTCCTGATAACAAAAAACCCCGAAAATTCGGGGCTTTTTGTGACTGGACCCTGTATGCCGCGATGCGGCTTCGGCACACCATCCAGCAGAATTTTTTTCAAAACTGACTGCGGATGCGTCCGTCGATGCATACAGTATATTTGAAAAAGAACTCTAAGGGAAAGTGGTTGCGGGGGCCGGATTTGAACCGACGACCTTCGGGTTATGAGCCCGACGAGCTACCAGGCTGCTCCACCCCGCGTCCGAAAACGTGGCGAATATTACGCCGATCTTGCGAAAAATGCAAGTTATACTGAGATTTGGTACCGAGGACGGGACTTGAACCCGTAAGCCCAATCGGGCACTACCACCTCAAGGTAGCGTGTCTACCAATTCCACCACCTCGGCACTTCACTGACTGCGACGATACGATGTCGCTTTAGCGCTGACGATCTTACTGCGGGATATCATTGCCCGGCGTGGCCGGTTTAGCTGGCTGAGTCTGCTGTTGAGACTGAGCCGGCGCGCTGAGGTTTTCCCACTCGCTTCCTTTGGAAGTCTTATTACTGTTCAGGTTGCCCAGAATCAGACTGATAATGAAGAACAGCGTAGCCAGTACCGCGGTCATGCGAGTCATAAAGTTACCAGACCCGGTTGAACCGAACAGCGTACCAGAAGCGCCTGCACCGAATGAGGCTCCCATATCAGCGCCTTTGCCTTGCTGCAGCATGATCAGACCAACGAGGCCAATCGCTACAATAAGGAAAACAACCAACAGAGCTTCGTACATAATCAACCTGTTTCCTTGCGCGTTATCCGCACAGTTAAAGCTTCAACCAATATTGACGGGGAGTCTCGTCATCACCCATCAGAAGCGGGTGTGAATACTAACCAAAGGCGCATACCTCTGCAAGCGCAATTTACACGAAGTTTTGCGATTGCGGAAAAAAGCGCCATCCCGGTGATTTTACAGGCGGAAAGCAGCAAACTGACCGCCCGTAACGCGGTTACACCGCTTTTACCGCATCGGCAATTTTGTGCGCCAGCTCGGTTACCTGCGCCTCATCCTCGCCTTCCACCATCACGCGAATCAGCGGCTCGGTGCCGGATTTACGCAACAGCACACGCCCGCGCCCGGCCAGCGTTTTTTCCACCTCTGCGGCAGCCGCTTTGACGCTGTCGCTCTCCAGCGGATCGTGGCTGCCGCTGAAACGCACATTCACCAGCACCTGTGGCAGCATCTTCATACCGCTGCACAGATCGTGCAGACTCATGTGGTTGCGCACAATCGCAGTAAGTACTTGCAAACTTGCTACGATGCCGTCACCGGTGCTGATTTTATCCAGCAGGATCACGTGGCCGGAGTTCTCCGCGCCCATGCGCCAGCCCTTCTCCTGCATTTTTTCCAGCACATAGCGGTCGCCCACTTTGGCACGGGTAAACGGAATCCCCAGCTGTTTCAGCGCCAGCTCCAGCCCCATGTTGCTCATCAGCGTGCCGACCACGCCGCCACGCAGTTGACCCTGACGCAGCGCTTCGCGCGCGATGATGTAGAGAATCTGGTCGCCATCCACCTTCTGTCCAAGGTGATCCACCATCATGATGCGGTCGCCGTCGCCGTCATAGGCCAGGCCGAGATCGGCTTTTTCATCCAGCACGCGCTGCTGCAGTTGACGCAGATCGGTAGCGCCGCACTCTTTGTTGATGTTCATGCCGTCCGGCTGCACGCCAATCGCAATCACCTTCGCACCCAGTTCACGCAGCACATTCGGCGCGATGTGATAGGTCGCGCCGTTGGCACAGTCGACCACGATCTTCAGCCCGTTCAGGCTTAGCTCGCTGGGAAAAGTGCCTTTGCAGAACTCGATGTAGCGCCCGGCGGCATCGACGATGCGGCTGGCACGGCCCAGCTCAGCGGACTCGACGCAGGTCAGCGGCTTCTCCAGCTCCAGCTCAATGGCGGCTTCAACGTCGTCCGGCAGTTTGGTGCCTTCGGCAGAGAAGAATTTGATGCCGTTGTCGTCAAACGGGTTGTGCGACGCGGAGATCACGATGCCCGCCTCGGCGCGGAAAGTGCGCGTCAGGTAGGCAATGGCCGGCGTGGGCATCGGGCCGGTGAAAGCCGCAGACAGCCCGGCAGCCGCCAGACCGGCCTCCAGCGCCGATTCCAGCATATAGCCGGAAATCCGTGTATCTTTACCAATCAATACCTTGCGCGAGCCGGAACGGGCCAGCACTTTGCCGGCAGCAAAACCCAGCTTCAACACAAAGTCCGGGGTAATGGGCGCTTCACCCACTTTGCCGCGAATCCCATCCGTACCGAAATATTTACGATCGCTCATGCCTTTATCCTTTTGCTCTCCGTGTCGCCTCGACGATGCGCATCGCTTCGACAGTTTCTTTAACGTCATGCACGCGAATAATCTGCGCGCCCTGCATGGCGGCGATCACCGCGCAGCTCAGGCTGCCGGTCAGGCGCTGTGCCGGGCCGACGTTTAACAGCTGGCCAATCATCGACTTACGCGACATGCCCACCAGCAGCGGCAGACCGTGATGGTGAAAATCACTGAGATGCGCCAGCAGCTCATAATTGTGGCTGAGATTCTTACCGAAACCGAAGCCCGGGTCGAGCAGCAGACGCTCTTTTTTAATGCCGGCCGCTTCACAGCGCGCAATCTGCGCAGCGAAGTAAGCGTCCACTTCGCTTACGATGTGCTGATATTCCGGTGCCTGCTGCATGGTGCGCGGTTCGCCCTGCATGTGCATCAGGCATACCGGCAGACCGGTCTCTGCGGCGGCCTGTAACGCGCCCGGCTCGGACAGCGAGCGGATATCGTTAATGATGTGAGCGCCCACTCGCGCGGCTTCGCGAATCACTTCTGCTTTTGACGTATCCACCGAAATCCACACTTCAAAGCGCTGCGCAATGGCTTCCACCACCGGAATCACCCGCGCCAGTTCCTCTTCCACCGGGACTTCATCAGCACCAGGACGGGTTGATTCGCCGCCCACATCGATAATCGTGGCACCGGCATTCACCATCTCGTTGGTGTGCGTGAGCGCGTCGACCAGCGTGTTGTGCGTTCCGCCATCAGAAAAGGAGTCCGGCGTGACATTTAAAATTCCCATCACATGGGGAAACGACAGATCGAGATGGGTATCACGGGCGTACAACTTCATGGCGAAAATCTCCCTGAGGAATCACTGGATTGTGGAATGTAAAAAACCCCGGACCAGCCGGGGTTTTTGCTTAGGAACAGGCCTGTTACTTGTCGAACTGTTCTGACATGGTGTTGCCTGGGTTTGGCGTACGCGGTTCATCAACCGGACGTGGCGCCTTTGGCGTACCGTTGCTGTCAGAGTTGTTGCTGCCTGGATCTTCCCAGCCTGCTGGCGGACGCACTTCGCGGCGCGCCATCAGGTCATCGATCTGCGGTGCGTCGATGGTTTCATACTTCATCAGCGCGTCTTTCATCGCGTGAAGGATATCCATGTTCTCACCCAGAATACGGCGTGCACGCTGGTAGTTGCTGTCGATCAGGTGTTTAACTTCCTGGTCGATGATGCGGGCCGTTTCGTCCGACATGTGTTTGGCTTTCGCCACTGAACGGCCGAGGAACACTTCACCGTCCTCTTCCGCATACAGCAGCGGACCGAGTTTTTCCGAGAAGCCCCACTGCGTCACCATGTTGCGCGCCAGGTTGGTCGCCACTTTGATGTCGTTTGAAGCACCGGTAGAAACGTGTTCCGCCCCGTAGATGATCTCTTCTGCCAGACGGCCGCCGTACAGCGTTGAAATCTGGCTCTCCAGCTTCTGACGGCTGGCGCTGATCGCGTCGCCTTCAGGCAGGAAGAAGGTCACACCCAGCGCACGGCCGCGCGGGATAATCGTCACTTTATGCACCGGATCGTGTTCCGGCACCAGGCGACCAATAATCGCATGGCCCGCTTCGTGATACGCGGTGGATTCTTTCTGCGCTTCCGTCATCACCATGGAGCGACGTTCCGCACCCATCATGATTTTGTCTTTCGCTTTCTCGAACTCGACCATCGACACTACGCGCTTGTTGCCACGCGCAGCGAACAGCGCCGCTTCGTTGACCAGGTTCGCCAGGTCCGCACCGGAGAAGCCCGGCGTACCACGTGCGATAATCGCGGCATCAATGTCGGTTGCCAGCGGCACGCGACGCATATGCACTTTCAGAATCTGTTCACGGCCGCGCACGTCTGGCAGACCTACCACCACCTGGCGGTCAAAACGGCCTGGACGCAGCAGCGCCGGGTCCAGTACGTCCGGACGGTTAGTCGCGGCGATAACGATGATGCCTTCATTGCCTTCGAAGCCATCCATCTCAACCAGCATCTGGTTCAGCGTCTGCTCACGTTCGTCGTGACCACCGCCTAAACCGGCACCACGCTGACGACCCACCGCATCGATCTCATCGATAAAGATGATGCACGGTGCCGCTTTCTTCGCCTGCTCGAACATGTCGCGCACACGTGATGCACCGACACCGACGAACATTTCTACGAAGTCAGAACCGGAAATCGTGAAGAACGGTACTTTCGCTTCGCCAGCAATCGCTTTCGCCAGCAGCGTTTTACCGGTACCCGGAGGGCCCACCATCAGCACGCCTTTCGGGATTTTACCGCCCAGCTTCTGGAAGCGGCTCGGCTCACGCAGGTATTCCACCAGCTCACCCACCTCTTCTTTTGCTTCGTCGCAACCCGCAACGTCAGCAAAGGTGGTTTTGATCTGGTCTTCGGTCAGCATACGGGCTTTGCTCTTGCCGAAGGACATCGCGCCCTTGCCGCCGCCGCCCTGCATCTGCCGCATAAAGAAGATCCACACGCCAATCAGTAGCAGCATCGGGAACCAGGAGATGAAGATGGAAGCCAGCAGGCTCGGCTCTTCTGGTGGTTCACCCACAACTTTGACGTTTTTGGTCAACAGGTTATCGAGTAACTTGGGATCGTTGACAGGAATGTAGGTCGTGTATTTATTACTGTCTTTTTTGGTTACGTTGATCTCACGCCCGTTAATACGTGCCTCGCGGACCTGATCCTGGTTCACTTCCGACAGGAAGGTTGAATAATCAACCCTACGGCCATTCGACTCGCTGGGCCCAAAGCTCTGGAATACTGACATCAGCACGACCGCGATGACTAACCAGAGAATCAGGTTTTTCGCCATGTCACTCAAGGGATTAACCTCATATTACAACGGTGTTAACAGACAGCGTAGGGTACTATATATCCTTCATACCTGGAATCGCGGCGCTGATGATTTTGCCTGTTTAGCCTGAAACTCAGAATTACGCATCAGAATAAACGCCGTTTCGCCTTGCTTTGATTCCGGTATGGAGGGCTACAGTTTGCGCCCTGTCGCCACAATGTACACTTCGCGCGAACGTGATCGCGAAGCGTCCGGCTTACGAATTTTCACTTTCGTAAACAGGGAGCGAATTTCCCGCAGGTATTCATCGAAGCCATCTCCCTGAAACACTTTCACTACAAAACTGCCGCCAGGTGCCAGTACATCCCGACACATTTCTAACGCCAGTTCAACTAAATACATGGAACGCGGGATATCGACCGCAGGCGTACCGCTCATGTTCGGCGCCATGTCCGACATCACCACCTGCACTTTCTGGTCGCCCACGCGCTCCAGTAACGCTTTCAACACCGCTTCGTCGCGAAAATCGCCCTGCAGGAAGTCAACGCCAACGATGGGATCCATCGGCAGCAGATCGCAGGCAATAATACGGCCACCCGAACCAATCTGTTGTACCACATATTGCGACCAGCCGCCGGGCGCAGCGCCCAGGTCAACCACGGTCATACCGGGTTTGAACAGCTTGTCACCCTGCTGAATTTCATCCAGTTTAAACCAGGCGCGCGAGCGCAACCCTTTTTTCTGTGCCTGTTGCACATATTTATCGCTAAAGTGTTCCTGAAGCCAGCGACTGGAACTGGCCGAACGCTTTTTACCCGTCATAATATTTCCAGTTAAATCGTCATCGTAGCGATAAATCAGCACGCAATGGGTCGCGTTGATTTGGCGATATACCCGAGATGGCGGTAGAATGAACCGTTTTCAATCCCTGAGTAAGCAAAAAATACGATGAATCTGAGTACCAAACAAAAACAGCACCTGAAAGGCCTTGCCCATCCACTGAAGCCAGTGGTCATGCTGGGCGGCAATGGCCTGACTGAAGGCGTGCTCGCCGAGATCGAACAGGCGCTCGAACATCACGAATTGATCAAGGTAAAAATTGCCTCGGAAGATCGTGAAACCAAGCAGCTGATCGTGGACGCTATCGTGCGTGAAACTAAGGCAAACAACGTTCAGGTCATCGGCAACGTGCTGGTGCTGTATCGCCCTGCCAAAGAGCGCAAAATTACTCTGCCACGTTAAGCGTACCGTTACGGCTCGTCCGACGGGCAGAGAAAGTGCCATGCTCCTGCATGGGATAAAAGGCCGCAGCGCGGCCTTTTTCCTTTCTTTACAATATGCAGCTGCGCATTTCAAAGCGTAGCAATATCTTAGATGTATTCCACTTTCAGCACTTCATATTCCACATCGCCGCCTGGGGTTTTAACAATAGCCACGTCATCGGCCTCTTTGCCCACCAGACCGCGCGCCATCGGCGAATTCACAGAAATCAGGTTCTGTTTAAAGTCCGCTTCGTCGTCACCGACAATCCGGTAAGTAAACTCTTCGTCGGTATCGACATTCAGCACGGTGACGGTGGCGCCAAAAATCACGCGGCCGGTTTTCGGCATGGCGGTCACGTCAATCACCTGTGCATTGGAGAGCTTGGCTTCGATCTCCTGAATACGCCCTTCGCAGAACCCCTGTTCTTCGCGCGCGGCGTGGTATTCGGCATTCTCTTTCAGATCGCCGTGCTCACGGGCTTCGGCGATAGAGGCGATGATGCGCGGACGCTTAACGGTTTTCAGTTCGTTCAGCTCTTCACGCAGCTTCTCAGCGCCTTTCAACGTCATCGGAATCTGATTCATTTTGGCTCCTCGTCATCTATCCTGGTTAACGGCGTCATCCTGACCGGTGACAGCAGAAGATCGGCTTCTGCGGCGCGTAACCTCTTTTCACAAGCAAAAGAATCCTGACCCGGAAAGCTTTCCGGGTCAGGTATCGGTTTTGCATTTTGATACGTATTTTACCCCAGAGTTCCCTGTGGGTCATTGTTTACTTTGCACCGTCCGGGGACATAGTATTGACGCCTTCACCCGTCAGTTACCGCGAGATTATGCGATTTTCACGACTTGTTACCGGATTAACCTGTGCGTTTATGCTGCAGGCACAAGCAGCACCCGTTGAAGAATACATGCAGTATTTGCCAGACGGCGCAAACCTGGCGCTGATGGTACAAAAAGTGGGCGCATCCACCCCGATAATCGACTATCACGGCAAACAGATGGCGTTGCCGGCCAGTACCATGAAAGTGATCACCGCGCTGGCGGCACTGCTGGAGCTGGGCCCGGACTTCCGTTTTCAGACCACGCTGGAGACCAAAGGCGCGGTCAGCGATGGCACCTTAAATGGCGACCTGGTAGCGCGCTTTGCCGGCGATCCGACGCTCAGCCGCCAGGATCTGCGCAATATGGTGGCGGCGCTGAAAAAGCAGGGCATCAACCATATCAAAGGCAATCTGGTGATCGACACCTCGGTGTTCGCCAGTCACGATATGGCGCCAGGCTGGCCGTGGAACGATCTGACACAGTGCTTCAGCGCCCCGCCAGGTGCGGCGATTGTTGATAAAAACTGCTTCTCGGTTTCGCTCTACAGTGCCAATACGCCCGGCGAAAACGCCTTTGTGCGCATCGCCTCTTACTATCCGGCGCACATGTTCAGCCAGGTGCGCACGATCGGACGCAACAGCGGTGACGGGCAGTATTGCGAACTGGACGTGGTGCCCGGCGAGCTCAATCGCTACACGCTGACCGGCTGTATGCGCCAGCGTGCGGAACCGCTGCCCCTGGCATTTGCCGTGCAGGATGGCGCCGCGTGGGCCGGCGAGATCCTTAAAGCGCAGCTGCGCGACGCCGATATTGATTACAGCGGCCATTTAGTGCGCCAGACGCAGGTGACGTCACCGGGCACGGTGCTGGCCTCGACGCAGTCCGCACCGCTGCACAACCTGCTGCACACCATGCTGAAAAAGTCAGACAACATGATCGCTGATACCGTGTTCCGCACCATCGGCCATCACTACTTTAACGTGCCGGGCACCTTCCGCGCCGGTTCGGATGCGGTCAGGCGTGTGCTGCGCGAAAAAGCCGGCGTCGACCTCGGCAACAGTATTCAGGTGGATGGTTCCGGCCTGTCGCGTCACGACCTGATCGCGCCGGATACCATGATGCAGGTGCTGCAGTTCATCGCCAAAAATGACGCCACGCTGAATTATATTTCGATGCTGCCGCTGGCAGGTTATGACGGCACGCTGCAGTATCGCGGCGGTCTGCACGAAGCGGGGCTGGATGGCAAAGTGTCGGCAAAAACCGGTTCGCTGCAGGGCGTCTATAATCTGGCTGGGTTCATCACCACGTCGAGCGGTGCGCGCGTGGCCTTTGTCCAGTTCCTCTCTGGCTATGCGGTACCGCCGGAAGACCAGAAAACGCGGCGGATTCCGCTGGTGCGCTTTGAGAGCCGCCTCTATACCGACATTAACAAGAACAACTAATGAAACTGTTGATCGTTGAAGATGATGCGTTATTACAATCGGGCCTGGCGCAGGCGCTGAGCAGCGAGGGCTACGCCGTGGATTGCGCTGGCAGCGCGGCGGAAAGCAACGCCCTGCTGCGCAGCAGCCAGTACAGCCTGATCGTGCTGGATCTCGGTCTGCCGGATCGCGATGGCGCCACGCTGCTGCGCCAGTGGCGGCGCGGCGGCATCGCGGTGCCGGTGCTGATCCTGACCGCGCGCGATGCGCTGGAGGATCGCGTCGACGGGCTGGACGCCGGTGCCGATGATTACCTGGTCAAGCCGTTTGCGCTTGCAGAACTGCAGGCGCGGGTGCGCGCGCTGATCCGCCGCTATCAGGGGCACAGCGACAACCTGCTGCAGCAGGGCGATCTGACGCTCAATCTCAGCTCGCAGCAGGTACTGCTGGAGAATCTGCCGCTGGAGATCACCCCCAAAGAGTTCGCCCTGCTCACCCGCCTGCTGATGCGCGTGGGGCAGAATGTGCATCGCGAAACGCTGCAGCAGGATCTCTACAGCTGGAACGACGATCCCGGCTCCAACACTTTAGAAGTCCACATTCATAATCTGCGCCGCAAGCTGGGGAAAGATCGCATCAAAACCGTGCGCGGCGTTGGCTACCGGCTGGAACTGCGCGAATGAACAGCATGCGTCAGCGGTTACTGATCATGCTGGCGCTGATTCTCCTCACCTGCCAGGTGATGAGTGCCATCTGGCTGTGGCACGAAAGCCGCGAACAGATCAGTTTCCTCGTCAACGAAACCCTGTCGGCCCAGGCGCGTAACGATCGCGTGGAGAATGAGATCCGTGAAGCCATCGCCTCGCTGTTGCTGCCTTCGCTGGTGATGGTAAGCCTGACGCTGCTGCTGTCGTTCTGGGCCATCAACTGGATTATCCGTCCGCTCAAATCGCTACAGGACAGCCTTGCCCACCGCTCTGCCGACAACCTGACGCCGCTGCCGATTTACTCCGAGATGGATGAGATCGTTGCGGTCACCTCCTCCATCAACCAGCTGTTTTCCCGTCTCGACCACACGCTGCAGCAGGAGCGATTATTCACCGCCGACGCCGCGCACGAGCTGCGTACGCCGCTGGCCGGGCTGCGCCTGCATCTTGAGCTTCTGCATCAGCAGCAGGTGCCACAAAGCGCCATGCTGATTGAGCGTATCGACCAGTTGATGCACACCGTCGAACAGCTGCTGATGCTGTCGCGCGCCGGTCAGGCGCTGGCGGGCGGCCACTATCAGCAACTACAGTGGCAGCGTGACATCATGCAGCCGCTAATGCCGGAGATGGCTGAACTGTATGCCCAGCGTCAGCAGACGCTGCACTGGCCAGACGGCGACGATGTGCCGCAGCAGGGTGAAGCGGTGCTGCTGCGCCTGATGCTGCGCAATTTGCTGGAGAACGCGTCGCGCTACAGTCCGGAAGGCAGCAGCGTGCAGGTGAAGCTGCGTCAGGTGCAACAGCAGGTCTGGGTTGAAGTGTGGGATCAGGGGCCGGGTATTGATGCCGATGCGGCAGAAGAGCTGACGCAGGCGTTCCGGCGGCGCGATCAACGCTATGGCGGCAGCGGCCTGGGCCTGAACATTGTGCTGCGTATTGTGCAGATGCATCGCGGCAAACTGGAACTGGTCAACCGCGAAGACAGCAGCGGACTGGTCGCCCGCTGCTGTTTGCCAACGCAACTGATTGGCTGAACGCCATCAGAAGTGGGTGTTGAGGCTCATATAGTAAGTACGGCCTGATTCGTTATAGGTATTGGCACCGGCACCGTAGAGATAAGCGCCGGTGGTAGCATTACCGGTGGTTTGCGCATTGCCCTCACGGAAGTGGCGCTTATCGAACAGGTTATCGATGCCCAGCGTCACGCTGGCGTACTTATTAATATCGTAAGTACCGCTCAGGCCGACAATCGAGTACGGGCTCACTTTGTCGGTGGCGCTGCCGGTCACCGGCTGTCCTTTGTAGTCGTACTTCTTCGGCGTCTGGGTGCCGTACCACGTCAGGGTGGTTTGCAGCGACAGATCCTGCGTTGCCTGCCAGCTCAGCGTCGAGTTCAGCGTATACTCCGGAATGATCGACAGACGATCGCCGGTCTCCTTGTTCTTGCTCTGCAGCATGTAGGTGAAGTTGTTATTCCACATCACGCTGTCAGAGAAAGGAACATTGACCGTACCTTCCAGCCCTTCCACCACCGCTTTCGGCACGTTCTCCCAGCGATAGATGTCCGTGGTGCCGTTAGAGGCTTTACCTGAAGGCGCATAGCCGGCTTCAATCTTGTTGCGGTAATCGTTACGGAACCAGGTCAGACCTGCCTGATAACCTTCATGCTTCCACTCCAGCCCAACTTCTTTATTGATGCTGTTTTCCGCTTTCAGATCCGGATTACCCTGCAAATAGCAGGCGCCGGTGCTGGCGGCGCAGCCCTGCCCGTTGCTGTACAGCAGGTAGTTCGGGTTCGTCTGGTACAGACTCGGCGCTTTGTAGGCCCGGCCAATCCCCATCTTCAGCGTGAAGTCATCGCCCAGCCCCTGTGACAGGTTAAGCGACGGGCTCCAGTTGTTGCCAACGATGGAGTGATGATCGAAGCGCAGCGCCGGCGTCAGCATGGTGCTGTCGGTCAGCTCCATGTTGTCTTCGGCAAACAGGGAGAAAATCTCCGCCTGGGCATAAGGACTGCGGCCGGTGCTGGCGATGCCTGGAACAGCGCCGTTGCTGGCAGCCTGGGTGGTCGACGAAGGATCTTTCATGCGCTGCTGGTTCCATTCGGTGCCCAGCGTTGCGGTCTGATTGACGCCCAGCTCAAACGGCAGGCTGATTTCACTGTGCAGCAGCACATCGTCCAGCTGAATGGTATTGAACCCGCTGTTGGAGAAGATCCCTTCCGTGCCGCCCGCCAGACCTTCATTAATGCGCGTATTGCGGGTTTTCTCGTAGCGCGCCCAGCTGCTGGTGCTGATGCCGTTGTCCCACGCGCCGGTCCATTTCAGTGAAATATTCTGGCGATACAGACGGTTGGTTTCATCGCCGTACAGGCTTTTCACCAGCGCGTTAGTGTTGGTGTTCTGCGTATCGCCCGCGTACAGGTTGCCCTGACGACTGTAACCGGCCTGCAGTTCCAGCGTCTGCATGGGGGCAAACGCCCAGCTCAGCAACGCATTGATATCTTTGTTAACCGAACCTTCGCGGCCTGCCGGGTAGCTGCCGGCATAGCTGCCGGTGCGCGCTGCCGCGTGCCCTTCATTGATGTCGTACGCGTCGGCCTGGGTTTTGGCTAAACCGCCATAAAGCCGGAAGTTGAAGTCGTCGCCCAGCGGCCCTTCAAGGCTGAAGTTGGTGCGTTTGGTCGCCCCTTCCGATTTGTGTTCCGGCGCGTTGAAGTAGGTATTCCACGAACCGTGCCACTGCTGATCGCTGTACTTTTTGGTGATGATGTTCACCACACCGCCCGCCGCGCCGTTGCCGTAGCGCACCGCGGCCGGCCCGCGAATCACGTCGATGTGATCAATCATCTCCGGCGGCACCCAGTTGGTATCGCCGCGCGTATCACGCTCACCGCGCCAGCCAAGACGCACCGAGTTACGGCTGGTGATCGGCATACCGTCCACCATGATCAGGGTATTTTCCGGTCCCATGCCGCGAATATCGATCTGACGGTTGTTGCCGCGCTGGCCGCTGGTCGAGTTACCGGTCAGGTTAACCCCCGGCATGGTACGGATAATTTCTGAAACATCGCGCGCCGGCGGATGCTTTTTGATCTCATCGGCGGTGATGGTGGAAACCCCCGGTGCCTGCAGCGTCTGCTGCTGGGCCGTCACCATTAAGGTGCCACCGTCCATCGCGCTGGCGTCGGGAGAAGAGGCGTTGCTGGAAGTCGTCTTGCTGGAAGTCTCTGCTGCCCAGGCGCTGCCGGAGAGCAGTGAGGCGCTGAGCCCCAGTTCGATCAAAATAGCGAAGGTTAACCGCGAGTAATGCTTCATTTTTTTTCATTCCTGGAAGGCCAGTTCTGCGCCACAGCGGAGTGACTGGCGAGCCGGTGAGAAGATCCCTGTCTTTATCGCGCAGCCGTTCACACCTGGCAGGGCCATCCTTTGCTGAATCCCATGACTTACCGGGTGCCAGACGGAACGTGCGTGCTCATTTTGAGCGCAGTCACCCTATTGCAAATGCAAATAATTATCAATAGTATTATTTATCAATCCTATGTAAACCTCCCCGTACAGACGGCGACTGGCAGCCCCTATGACCTGGCGAAATGATGGAATTGGTAGCGAAGCCTGGTGGCAGGAGCAACAGACTCAGGGCATTCCGCGCATTGAGCCGCAGCAGGATGGCACCTGTCTGGTGACCTTCTTCTGGCGCGATCCGCAAGGCAGTGAAACCACCTCCCACACCCAGCGCGTGTGGATCAACATCACCGGCGTGACCGATCACCACCAGCGGCGCCCGCCGCAATCGCTGATGCGCGTCGCCAGTAGCGATGTCTGGTACTGGCAAACCGTGCTGCCGTCACACTGGCGCGGCAGCTACTGCCTGATGCCGGATCGGCAGGCCAGCGATTTCAGCGGCGAGCCTGACATGCATGCGCTGCGCCACTGGTGGCGCGAAAAATTCCCTGCCGCGCAGGCCGATGCGCTCAATCCGCTGCGCAGCTGGTCCGGCGGGCGCGGCATGGGCGTGTCACCGCTGCACCTGCCTGACGCGCCCGACCAGCAGGTGTGGCGTGCGGTGGATGAGGGCCGCGCCCCGGCGCTGACGCTGCAGGTGCAGCAGTGGGACAGCGCGCTGCTCGGCAATCGTCGCCGGGTGTGGCTGTACGCCACAGGCGAGGCGCAGCACGGCCCGCGTCCGCTGGCGATACTGCTCGATGGTCAGTTCTGGGCGCAGCAGATGCCGATCGCCGGCCCGCTGCAGCAGCTGACCGCCGCGGGCAAGCTGCCGCCGGCGGTCTACCTGTTTATCGACATCATCGATCGCGAACACCGCAGCCGCGAGCTGCCATGCAATCCGCAATTCTGGCAGGCGGTGCAGCAGGAGCTGTTGCCGCAGGTGGCACGCTGGATGCCGTACGATGCGCAGCCGGCGCGCACGCTGGTCGCCGGACAAAGCTTCGGCGGTCTGGCCGCGGTGTTTGCCGCACTGCACTTTCCCCACACCTTTGGTAATGCGCTCAGCCTGTCCGGCTCCTTCTGGTGGCCGGAGCGCGGTAACCCGCATGGCTGGCTGCTGCAGGCGCTGGACCATGGCCTGGCACCTCGCCAGCCGCTGCGTTTCTGGCTGGAGGCAGGCCAGCGTGAAGGCCTGATTCTGCAAGCCAATCAACAATTACAACAACAACTTACCGCTGCCGGCTATCAGGTGCATTACCAGCCGGTAGAGGGCGGGCATGACGCGCTGTGCTGGCGCGGTGGCCTGCTCGACGGTCTGCAAGCTTTGTGGCGCAATCCAAATTCATTCATCACGCCAGACGTGAACCGGAGCGACAGTAAATTCTCTGATGAACGACACTATGATTGACCAACAAACTCTGCCGCTGGTGGCGGCGCAGCCTGGCATCTGGATCGCCGACCAGCTCAGCCGCCATCACAACGCTTACGCGGTCGCGCACTTTGTCGAACTGCGCGGCGACATCAACAGTGCGCTGCTGGCGCAGGCCATCGTCGACGGCATGCAGGAAGCCGATACCCTGAATATGGCGTTCGGCGAAATCGACGGCGAGCCGCTGCAGTGGCCGCAGCCGCAGACCTTCAGCCTGCCAGACATCGTTGATCTGCGCAGCGAAGCGGATGCCGCTGCCGCCGCGCGCGCCCTGATGCGTGCCGATATGCAGGGTGACCTGCGCGTGCTGAGCGGCGCACCGCTGTGGCACCATCGTCTGTTCCGCCTCGGCGAGCAGCACTGGTTCTGGTATCAGCGCTATCACCATCTGGTGGTGGATGGCTTTAGCTTTACCGCGCTCACGCGCCGCATCGCCAATCTGTACAGCGCCGCCGTACAGCAGCAGCCGCCTGAGCCGACACCGTTTATTCCGTTCAGCGCCGTGGTTGACGAGTATCAGCGCTATCAGCAATCGGCGTCTTACACACGTGACGGCGAATTCTGGCGCGAAAAAGGCCGCGCCCTGCCCGCGCCCGCCTCGCTGTCGCCGCTGCCGCTGGCCGGTCAGAGCGCCAGCACCGATCTGCTGCGTCACAGCGTTACGCTGGATCGTCACCGCTTCCAGACGCTGACCAGCCAGCATCCACAGCACAGCGCCGCCGATCTGGCCTTTGCGCTGGTAGCGCTGTGGCTGGCTCGTCTCAGCGGACAAAATGATTTTGCTGCTGGCTTCATCTTCATGCGCCGCATCGGCTCCGCCGCGCTGTGCGCCACCGGTCCGGTGATCAACGTGCTGCCGATGGCGGTGCACTATCAGCCGGGACAAACGCTCGGCGATCTCGCCGCTCAGCTGGCCGCGGAAGTGAAAAAAATGCGCCGTCATCAGCGCTACGATGCTGAACAGGTGCAGCGCGATCTCGGCCGCCTCGGCGATAGCGATCCGCTGTATGGCCCGGTGATCAACCTGAAGATGTTTGACTACCAGCTTGATTTCGCTGGCATTGAAGGCATCACGCATCAGCTGGCCTCCGGCCCGGTGCGCGACCTGGAAATCGCGATTTACCTCAGCGAGCACGGCGATCTGACGCTGGAGCTGCTGGCGAACGCGCAGCGCTATGCTGCCGAGACGCTGCAGCGCCATGCCAGCCGCTTTGCCCTGCTGCTCAGCCAGCTGGCCGCGCAGCCGCAGCGCGCGCTGGGCGAGCTCGATCTGCTGACGCCAGCGGAGCAGCAGCAGATTGCGGCCATCAATCAGACCGCCCATCCGCTGCCGGCGGAAACCCTGGCGTCGCTGCTGGCGCAGCAGGCGCAGCGCACGCCGGACGCACCGGCGCTGGCCGATGCGCAGCACCAGCTGAACTATCGCCAGATGCAGCAGCAGGTATTCGCGCTGGCGGCCGATCTCAGTGCGGCCGGCGTGCAGCGGGGTGATATCGTCGCCGTGGCGCTGCCGCGTTCAGTGCAGCTGTCGCTGGCGCTGCAGGCGATTGTGACGCTCGGGGCCGCTTATCTGCCGCTGGATACCGGCTATCCTGACGAGCGGCTACAGCTGATGCTGGAAGACGCCGCGCCCAAAACGCTGATTACCGCTGCCGCACTCAGTGCCCGCTTCCGCGCCATCGCGCCGGTCAGTCAGCTGCACTTTGACACCCTGTATAATGCCGAACATGCACCGGCCCCGGCCAGCGCGCCGACGCCGCAGGATGGCGCGTACATCATCTATACCTCCGGCTCTACCGGCCGGCCGAAAGGCGTGCTGGTCGGCCATCAGGCGATCGTTAATCGCCTGCTGTGGATGCAGGATCGTTATCCGCTGCAGGCGGATGACGTGGTGCTGCAGAAAACACCGAGCAGCTTTGATGTCTCGGTGTGGGAGTTCTTCTGGCCGCTGCTGGTCGGCGCGCAGCTGGTGATGGCGCCGCCGGATGCACACCGCGATCCGGAAGCCTTACAGCAACTGTTTGCCCGCTACAAAGTCACCACCACGCATTTCGTACCCTCGATGCTGGCGGCCTTTGTCGCGGCGCTCGACCACCCGGCCGCGATAGCGTGCTGCGCCAGCCTGCGCAACGTGTTCTGCAGCGGTGAAGCATTGCCCACCGATCTGTCGCGCAGCTGGGAAACATTGACCCGCGTGCCGCTGCACAATCTGTATGGGCCGACCGAAGCGGCCGTTGATGTCAGCTGGTATCCGGCGTATGGCGCGGCGCTGGCAGCCGTCGATGGCCCGAGCGTACCGATCGGCTTCCCGGTGTGGAACACCGGCCTGCGCATTCTTGATGCGCAAATGCAGCCGGTGCCGCCGGGCGTGGCCGGCGATCTCTATCTTACCGGCATTCAGCTGGCGCACGGCTATCTCAACCGGCCGGAGCTGACCGCCAGCCGCTTTATCGCCGACCCGTACGCCGCTGGCGAGCGCATGTACCTGACCGGCGACGTAGCGCGCTGGCTGGACAACGGTGCGGTGGAGTATCTCGGACGCAGCGATGACCAGCTGAAGATCCGCGGTCAGCGCATTGAGCTGAACGAGATCGATCATGCGCTGTGCGCCCAGCCCGGCATTGAGCAGGCGGTGACGCATGCGGTGGTGCTGGGCAGTGCGGCGGCACAGGGCGATGCGCGTCAGCTGGTGGGCTACGTGGTGGCGCCTCAGCCGGTGGATGGCGATGCGCTGCGTCAGGCGCTGGCACAGCAGCTACCGGCACACATGGTGCCGGTGGCCATCGTCCAGCTGGAGGCGCTGCCGCTCAGCAGCAACGGCAAACTGGATCGCAAAGCGCTGCCGCTGCCGCAGAGCACCACGCAGCGCCAGGGGCGAGCGCCACTGCCCGGTTTAGAGAGCACGCTGGCCGCAGCGTTCTGCCGCCTGCTGGCCTGCGACACGATCGGTGCGCAGGATGATTTCTTTGCGCTCGGTGGCCATTCGCTGCTGGCGATGCGCCTGGCCGCGCAGCTGCGCCGCGAGCTCCAGCTGCCGGTCTCGGTTGGGCAGATCATGATTGCCCCGACGGTGGAAAAACTGGCGACGCTGCTGAGCGATGGACAATCCCATCAGCAGGCGGGCTTTGAAGCGGTGCTGCCGCTGCGTAAAGGCAGCGGACCGACGCTGTTCTGCTTCCACCCGGCGTCCGGCTTCGCCTGGCAGTTCAGCGTGCTGCAGCGTTACCTTGACCCACGCTGGTCACTGGTCGGCATTCAGTCGCCTGATACTCAGGGACCGCTGAATCAGAGCGCGCACCTCAATGAGGTCTGTGAGGCGCATTTGCGCACGCTGCGCGAGGTGCAACCGCACGGGCCCTACTATTTCCTCGGCTACTCGCTGGGCGGTACGCTGGCGCAGGGCATTGCTGCCCGGCTGGAAGCGGCGGGTGAAGAAGTCGCCTTCCTTGGCCTGCTCGACACCTGGCCGCCGGAAACGCAGAACTGGGATGAGAAGCGCGGCGAGAATGTGCTGGATCCGGCGGTGCTGGAGGAGGTGAATCGCGAGCGCGAACAGTTTATCGCCGCGCAGCGCCATCAGGCCGGTGAAGAGATGCAGGCCATGTTCGATACCATCGAAGCCAACTACGCCAGCTCGGTGCGTCTGCTGGCCACGGCGCGCAGCGCACGCTTCGGCGGCCGCGCTACGCTGTTCCTCGCCGAACAGACGCAGCAGCCAGGCCAGGATGCGCGCCGCGCCTGGGCGCCCTATGTCGGTGAGCTGACGGTGTGGCCGATGGATTGCGCCCACGTCGAGATTATCTCGCCTCGCATGTTTGAGCAGATCGGGCCGCTGTTGCAGCAGTTGCTGGCGTAGCGGTTTTGCCCTAACCCTCTCCCGGCGGGAGAGGGAACCGTATGGCAGAAAACGTTTACACCACAGCCCCTTTCCCGCCTTAGCGCCCGCGCCCCAGCGGCACAATCATTGGCGTATGCGCCACCGGATCCTCAACAATCACACAGCGTAATCCGTACACCTGCTCAATCAGTGCTGGCGTCACAATCTCGCCAGGCTTGCCCTCGGCAATGATCTTCCCGTGACGCATGGCGATCAGATGGGTGGCGTAGCGGCAGGCGTGATTAAGGTCGTGCAGCACCACCACCAGCGTGCGGCCATGCTGCTGGTTGAGCGTCTGCATCAGCTCAAGCAGCTCAATCTGGTGGGTAATATCCAGCCAGGTGGTGGGCTCATCCAGCAGCAGCAGCGGCGTCTGCTGCGCCAGCACCATGGCGATCCATACGCGCTGACGCTGCCCGCCGGACAGGGTATCGACCGCCTGTTGCGCCAGGTCCGCCACGCCGGTGGCCAGCATCGCCTGCTGCACCGCCGCTTCATCCTCCGCGCGCCAGCGGCCAAACAGTGACTGATGCGGATAACGTCCGCGCGCCACCAGCTCGCTCACGCTGATGCCCGCCGGTGCGTTTGAACTCTGCGGCAGCAGGCCAAGACGGCGCGCCACTTCTTTGGTGGGATAACGTGCAATCGCCTCGCCGTCCAGCAGCACGTCGCCTTTCAGCGGTGCCTGCAGGCGGCTGAGAGTACGCAGCAGGGTGGATTTACCGCAGGCGTTAGGGCCGATAATCACGGTCAGCTCCCCTTGCGGAATCGCCACCGACAGATTTTCCGCCACCACTTTTTTGTCATAACCCAGCGTCAGGCCTTCGCCATACAGCCGTGAAGGAATATCGATCATTGGCGTCGCGCCTCCCGCACCAGTAACGCAATCAGATAGAGTCCGCCCAGGCTGACGGTAATCACGCCAACCGGCAGTTGATAAGGCAGGAACAGATGCTGCGCGGCATAATCGGCGGCGCACAACAGCAGCGCGCCGCACAGCGCCGCCAGCCATAATGCGCCTTTTTCCCCGCCGCTCAGCCGGCGCGCAATCTGCGGGGCCAGCAGCGCCACGAACGAGATCGGCCCCGCCAGCGCGGTGGAGGCCGCGGTCAGCAGCACGCCCAGCAGCATCAGCCACAGGCGGCTGCGCTCCACCGGCACGCCGAGCGCGCAGGCGGTGTCGTCGCCCATCTCCAGCAGACGCATGCGCCGCGTTAACAGCGCCACCAGCAGCAGCGACAGCAGCAGCACCGTCACCACCGGCGGCGTTTTCGCCCAGGTGATGCCGTTGAGCGAGCCGGCGCTCCACAGCCCGGCGCTGAGCGCCGACTCCAGCGAAGCGCTGATAATCAGCCAGGCATTGAGCGCCATCAGCAGCGCGCGCACGCTGATGCCCACGATGATTAACCGAAACGTTTCCACCCCGTTGCGCCAGGCAAACAGATACACCAGCGCAGCCGTCGCGATACCGCCGATCAGCGCGGCCCCGGTCATCGCGGTAATACTTTGATTGAACAGCACCAGCGCCACCAGCACACCGCTATAAGCCCCGGTATTGAAGCCGAGAATGTCCGGGCTGCCGAGCGGGTTACGCAGCAGCGACTGAAAAATTGCCCCGCTGACACCCAGCGCCGCACCGATCAGCAGCGCCATCAGCACGCGCGGCAGCCGCCACTCCACCACAATCAGCTGCACGTTGGCCGCTCCCTGCCCGCGCAGCGCCTGCCACACCTGCTCCGCCGTAATCGGCAGCGCACCGCGCGTCAGCGCCAGCCACGTCAGCAGCGCACACGCTAATAGCAGCCAGCCGCCATGCAACCAGGCGCGCCGCGTCATAGTCCACCTCGCCCGCGCTGGCGCCGTACCAGCAAAATCAGCATCGGCGCGCCAAGGATGGCGGTCACTATTGAGACACGCAGTTCCCCTGCCACCATCATCCGCCCCAGAATATCCGCCGCCAGCAGCAGCGCCGGGGTGATCAGCGCCGTCGCCGGCAGCAGCCAGCGGTGATCGTTGCCCACCAGCCAGCGGGCAAAATGCGGCGTCATCAGGCCGATAAAAGCGATCGGCCCGACGGCGGCGGTCGCCGCGCCGCTCAGTAAGGCAATCGCCAGCAGGCCCAGCAGTTGGGTGCGCACCACGCGCGTGCCCAGCGCCGCCGCCATATCGCCGCCCATGCTCAGGCTGTTCAGCGATTGCGCCAGCCCCAGCGCCAGCGCCGCACCGGCCAGCACCGCCGGGCTCAGGATGCGCAACACGCTGAAATCGCGGATATCCAGCGAGCCGCTTTGCCAGAAGCGCAGGTGATCGTAAATGTCCGGATTGAGCAGCGACAGGCCGGAGGTTAAGCCCTCCAGCACCGCAGCCAGCGCCACGCCCGCCAGCGTCAGACGCACCGGATTGACGCGCCCGCCGCCCATCGCGCCAATCACCGTCATCAGCAGCGCCGCCAGCAGCGCGCCGCTGAAGGCCAGCGTCAGCCACTGCAGCGGGGAGTCTGCTCCCAGCAGCGCGATGCCGAGCACGATGGCAAAACCGGCACCGGCGTTCACGCCCAGAATGCCCGGCTCGGCCAGCGGATTACGCGTCAGGCTCTGCATCAGCGCGCCCGCCAGCCCCAGCGCCACACCCGCCAGCAGACCGGCCAGCGTGCGCGGCAGGCGCGCATCGCGCACGATGATGCACTCCGCGCTGGAGCAGGAGGCGGTGAGAGCGTGATACACATCGGAAAGCGGTATTGATTTGGCACCCAGCATCAGACTGAGCGCCATGAGGAGCAAAAGCAGAATCCCTGAGCCTGCTAATGCACGGATCTGGCGCATAGCGTTCTAAACCTTCACTGTTCGACGTCGTTGCGGTGCAACGTAATGTGATAATGATATTTGTTATCGTTATTACTCGCGTTTGCCTATGTTACCATGAGTCGCCTCGCGGATGATGAGGAAAATTGGTGCAAAAAGGCGAAACAATGAACAAACCCTCTCACTTTATCGATCTCTCACTGCTGAAAACCCACGCGGCGTTTCGCGCGGTGTTTATTGCGCGTTTTATCTCGATTGTGGCGCTCGGCATGCTGGCCGTTGCCGTGCCGGTGCAGATTCAGCAGATGACCCATTCACCGCTGCTGGTGGGCCTCGCCGTCACACTGTCCGCTGCCGGCATGTTTACTGGCCTGCTGACCGGCGGCGTGCTCGCCGATCGCTATGAGCGTAAGAAGTTGATCCTGTTTGCCCGCACCACCTGCGGACTGGGCTTTGTCGCGCTGGCGATAAATGCCGCGCTGCCCGCGCCTTCGCTGCTGGCGGTCTATCTGCTGGGCTTGTGGGACGGCTTTTTTGGCGCGATTGGCGTCACGGCGCTGCTGGCCGCTACGCCAGCGCTGGTGGGACGCGAAAACATCATGCAGGCCGGTGCCATTACCATGCTGACGGTGCGCTTCGGCTCGATTTTATCGCCGGCGATTGCGGGTGTGGTGATCGCGCACGGCGGCGTGCTGTGGAATTACGGACTGACCGCCTTCGGCACGCTGCTGACGGTGCTGACGCTGCTGAAGCTGCCTGCGCTGCCCCCGCCTCCGCAGCCGCGCGAGCACCCGCTGCGGGCGCTGGCAACCGGTGTGCAATTCCTGTTCGCCAGCCCGCTGGTCGGCATGGTGGCGCTGACCGGTGCGCTGGTAACGCTGGCCAGCGCCATCCGCGTGCTGTACCCGGCGCTGGCACCGCACTGGTCAGTCAGCGCCGACCAGCTCGGTATGCTGTACGCTGCCGTGCCGCTCGGTGCCGCCGTGGGTGCATTTACCAGCGGCAGGCTGAAACAGGCGGCGCGCCCGGGGCGGCTGGTGCTGGGCAGTGCCGTGGCCGGTTTCGTCGCCCTGGGCCTGTTCAGCCTGATGCCGACGCTGTGGCTGGCGCTGCTGTGTCTGGCGGGCTTCGGCTATTTCAGTGCTATCAACAGCCTGGTGCAATACGCGATGATTCAGCTGCTGACGCCGAATCATCTGCTGGGCCGCATCAACAGCCTGTGGACGGCGCAGAACGTGTGCGGCGATGCCCTCGGCGCCGCGCTGATTGGTGCCCTCGGTTCGTGGCTGTTACCGGCGCAGGCTGCCGCGGCGTTTGGCTGTGCCGCGACACTGCTTGGCGTCATGATGTGGCTGATGATGAAAGGATTGCGGCGCTATCAGGCGCCCGCGCCGGTGCTGGCGCAGCAAACATCATGATTTGACGAACAGCTGATGCAGACGCGTCAGCAGATTGCTGGCGCTGTAGTAATCCAGGCGGAAGGTGTCGATGCCCAGCGCATAGACCTGCTTATCGCGCACCGCCGCGTTTTGTGCCAGGAACGGGTTGCTCAGCACTGACTGCGCGGTTTTGTCATCGCCGGCAAACAGCAGGAAGCTGTGACCGGTCAGGCTGGCGGCGAGATTCTCGCCCGAGAGCTGAATAATGTCTTTGCGCTGGCCCATGCTGTGCCCCTGTTGCGTGCCGGCCGGCGGCTGCGCCAGGGTAAAACCGAGCTGCTGCAGCAGTTTGCCCTGCGCCGATGCGGCGGTCCACAGATTCACCGCCCGGCCATCACCGTTCCATACCATCGCGGAGACCGGCTGCGGCGGCAGCGTAATGGCCTGCTTCAGCGCCGCTTCGCGATCGTCGAACTCTTTTACGCGCTGCGCCGCCTGTGCTTCATGGCCGGTGGCCTGCCCCAGCAGCGTAACCACATCCTGCCAGCTCTTATCGTCGTAGTTGACCACCAGCGTGGGGGCAATGGCGGACAGCTGACTGACCAGCTTCAGGGCAGAGTCATTACCGGTGGCGCTGACGATGATCAGATCCGGGGCTTGCGCCGCAATCGCCTCGGCGCTCGGCTCACCAATGTACAGCCGCTTAACGTGGCGCTGCTTTGCCACCTCGCCCCACTGACGGAAAAAGCCCTGATCGTCGGCCAGGCGGCTTTTCGGTGCGGTCGCGCCTGAGGCGATGACCGGCGCGTCAATCGCCAGCAGCGAGCCAGTCAGCGTGACGCTGGTGGAGACAATGCGCTGTGGTGCCTGGTTAAGCGTTACCGTTCCGGTCGCGCCCTGTACGCTGCGCGGCCAGCCCTGGTCGGCCCGCGCTGTCCCTGACAGCGACTGGAAAATGAACAACAGGACAGCCATGCCCCATAAACCGCATTTATTCATAAGTTTTGATCCACCTTTTAGCTTAATGCCTGGCCCGGCGTCAGCCGCCGCTTACGTCTGACAGCACGGTAAATCCCGCGAATGGATTGACTCTTTGCCCCTTTCGACGTAGGTTACAGAGCCATAATAAAAATGATAATCATTCTTAATAATCTTATCATTTATAGGTGAAAATTATGGTGGAAAGCTCCACGTTTGAAAATGCCTGGCTGAAGGATTTTTCCGCGCTGTGCCGCGGTTTCCTTTTCACCTCGCCATGGCGCAGCCTGGCCACCCAGGGCTGCTATACCACGATCAACACGCCGGTGGGCGATGCCGCGCTGCTGCAGGGCGACTTTCAACAGCAGCTGCGCCAGCACTTTGCCGCGGCGAAAAAGCAGGGGATCGCCAATCCGCTGCTGGTGGGCGCGATTCCGTTTGACGTCAGCCAGCCAGCGTCGCTGTTCATACCCGAATCTTGGCAGAGCTTTAATCGCGCCGACCTGCAACAGGCGCTGCCGGCGCAGCAGAGCGATCTGCCGGCAGTGCGGCGGCGGACGGCAGTGCCAGACCACGCGGTGTTTACCCGCATGGTGGCCGACGCCGTTGCCACCATCCAGCGCGGCGATCCGGACAAAGTGGTGCTGTCGCGCCTGATGGATATCGTCACGGAGCAGCCGGTGGATACCGCCGCGCTGATGCAGCGCGTCATCGCGCAAAATCCCAATAGCTACCATTTCCATCTGCCGCTGGCGGAAGGCGGCGCACTGGTGGGCGCCAGCCCGGAACTGATGCTGCGCAAACAGGGGCGCGATTTCTCCTCCTGCCCGCTGGCCGGCTCGGCGCGCCGCCATCATGACGACGTCAGCGCCGATCGCGCGGCAGGTAACACCCTGATGGCGTCAGCCAAAGATCGCCACGAACATCAGCTGGTGACCGACGCGATGCGCAGCACGCTGCAGCCGCGTAGCCGCCTGCTGTCGGTGCCTACCGTGCCGTCGCTGATCACCACCGCCACGCTGTGGCATCTGGCGACGCAAATCGATGGCGAAGTGCAGGATGAGCGCGAAAACGCGCTGTCGCTGGCTGCGCTGCTGCACCCAACCCCGGCCCTGAGCGGCTTCCCGCACGCCCGCGCGCAGCAGCTGATTCAGCAGCTCGAACCCTTTGATCGCCAGCTGTTTGGCGGCATCGTCGGCTGGTGCGACAGCGAAGGCAATGGCGAATGGGTGGTGACCATTCGCTGCGGAACGGTAAACGGCACGCGCGTGCGGCTGTTTGCCGGCGCTGGCATCGTCGCCGACTCACAACCGGAATCAGAATGGCGTGAAACGGGTGTGAAGCTGGACACCATGTTGCGCGCTTTTGGACTGCAATAAAGGAACAAGCATGAGCATTCCCTTCAGCCGCTGGCCGGCACATCTGGCCGCGCGCTACCGCGAAAAAGGCTACTGGATCGACGTGCCGCTGACCGACATCATCGACCGCCATCGCGAAAACGACGCTATCGCCGTGATCGACGGCCCTTTGCAGCTCAGCTACCGCCAGCTGGCGCAACGCAGTGATAATCTGGCGGCGGCGCTGCAGCGGCGCGGTTTACAGCGCGGTGACACGGCGCTGGTGCAGCTCGGCAACGTGGCGGACTTTTACGTTACGCTGTTTGCGCTGTTTAAGCTGGGCGTGGTCCCGGTGTACGCACTGTTCAGCCATCAGCGCACTGAACTGCAGGCCTATGCGCAGCAGATTGCACCGAAACTGCTGATCGCCGATCGCCAGCACGCGCTGTTTGCCAGCGACGACTTCATCGCCACGCTGTGCGAGGCGCAGCCCACGCTGCAGCAGGTGATCCTGCGTAACGACGCGCAGGCGGAAAATACGCTGGCGTCGCTGCAGGATGAAGCGGCTGGCGATTTTATCGCGACACCGACGGCCGCCGATGAAGTGGCGTTTTTCCAGCTCTCCGGCGGCAGCACCGGCACGCCGAAGCTGATTCCGCGCACCCACAACGACTACTACTACAGCATCCGTGCCAGCGACGAGATTTGCCACATCAACGCCGACACGCGCTATCTGATCGCCCTGCCCGCGCCGCATAACTTCGCCATGAGTTCCCCCGGTTCGCTCGGGGTGTTCTATGCCGGTGGCCAGGTGATTCTCGCCGCGGACCCCAGCGCCACGCTCTGCTTCCCGCTGATTGAGCAGCACCAGGTGACCGATACCGGACTGGTGCCGCCGGCGGTCAGCCTGTGGTTGCAGGCAATTCAGGAGTGGGGCAGCAACACAGCGCTGGCCTCGCTGCAGCGCATTCAGGTGGGCGGAGCCAAACTGGGCGAAACGCTGGCCGCACGCATTCAGCGTGAAATCGGCTGCCAGCTGCAGCAGGTGTTTGGCATGGCGGAAGGGCTGGTTAACTACACGCGCTTCGGCGATGACGAGCAAACCATTCTGACTACTCAGGGGCGGCCGATTTCGGAAGATGACGAAGTGTGGGTGGCCGACGAGAACGGCAATCCGCTGCCGCCGGGCCAGGTGGGTCGCCTGATGACGCGCGGCCCTTACACCTTCCGGGGTTACTACAACAGCCCGGAGCACAATGCCGCCAGCTTCGACGCCAACGGTTTTTACTGCTCAGGCGATCTGATTGAGATCAACGCTCAGGGTTACATCACCGTACAGGGACGCGAAAAGGATCAGATCAACCGCGGCGGCGAGAAGATCGCGGCCGAAGAGATCGAAAACCTGCTGCTGCGCCATCCGGATGTGATCCACGCCGCGCTGGTGTCCATGCACGATGAGCTGATGGGTGAAAAGAGCTGTGCCTTCATTGTGGCACGCCAGCCGGTAAAACCGGTCGCGCTGCGCCGCCATCTGCGCGAGCTGGGCATTGCCGAATTCAAACTTCCCGACCGCATTACCTGCGTCGACGCCCTGCCGCTGACTCCGGTGGGCAAAGTGGATAAAAAACGTTTACGCCAACAGCTTGCTGAGCAGACGCAAGCCTGATTTTTTCCGGAGATTGTAATGGCTATTCCAAAACTGACGTCTTATGCGCTGCCCGCCGCCACTGAGCTGCCGGCTAACAAAGTACAATGGGCGCTGGAGCCGCAGCGCGCGGCGCTGCTGATTCACGATATGCAGGCCTATTTCCTCAACTTCTGGGGCGAAGACAGCCCGCTGGTGAATCAGGTGGTGGAGAACATTGCCCGCCTGCGCGCTTACTGCAAAGCGCAGGGCATTCCGGTGTTCTATACCGCCCAGCCCAACCAGCAAAGCGATGAGGATCGCGCGCTGCTGAATGATATGTGGGGACCGGGGCTGAACAAACATCCGGATCAGCAGAAGATCGTCGACGCGCTGGCGCCGGATCAGGACGATCAGGTGCTGACTAAATGGCGCTACAGCGCGTTCGTACGCTCGCCGCTGGAGTCTATCCTGCAGGAGATGGGCCGCGATCAGCTGATCATTACTGGCGTGTATGCCCACATCGGCTGCCTGACCACCGCTACCGACGCCTTCATGCGTAACATCCAGCCGTTTATGGTGGCCGATGCGCTGGCCGACTTCTCGCGCGACGAGCATATGATGGCGCTGACCTACACCGCAGGTCGCAGTGGCAAAGTGGTGATGACCGCCGACCTGATGCCGCTGCCACAGAGCAAGGACGCGCTGCGCGCGCTGATTCTGCCGCTGCTGGAAGATGATGACGTGCCGGAAGATGATGAAAACCTGATCGATTATGGGCTGGATTCGGTGCGCGTGATGGCGCTGGCGGCGCGCTGGCGTCAGGTGCACAGCGATATCGACTTCATCAGCCTGGCGAAAAACCCCAGCATTGATGGCTGGTGGGCGCTGCTGTCACGGGTGCCAGCATAATGAGCGCCTGTTTTGATTTCAGCGGAAAAATTGTCTGGGTGACCGGTGCCGGCAAAGGCATCGGCTATCACACCGCGCTGGCGTTCCATCAGGCCGGTGCGCAGGTGACCGGTTTTGATTTGCACTTTGGCCAGGATGACTATCCGTTTGCCACCTGCCAGCTGGATGTCGCCGACAGCGCTGCGGTGCGCGATTGCTGTCAGTCACTGCTGGCCAGCCAGCCGCGGCTGGATATCCTGGTGAACGGCGCGGGCATTCTGCGCATCGGCAGCACCGATGCGCTGTCGTTTACTGACTGGCAGGCGTGTCTCGCCGTCAACGCCGGCGGCGCGTTTAACCTGTTCCAGCAGACGCTGCCGGTCTTCCGCCAGCAGCGCGCTGGCGCGATTGTCACCATCGCCTCTAACGCCGCGCACGCCCCGCGCCTCGGCATGTCAGCCTATGGCGCGTCCAAAGCAGCGCTGCGCAGCCTGTGCCAGACGGTTGGGCTGGAGATGGCACCGTATGGCGTGCGCTGCAACATTGTCTCACCGGGATCAACCGATACCGATATGCAGCGCAGCCTGTGGCATACGCCGGAAGCCGAGCAGGAGATGATCAACGGTTTCCCGGATCAGTACAAGCTGGGGATCCCGCTGCGTAAGATCGCCCAGCCGCAGGAGATCGTGAACAATATCCTGTTCCTGGCCTCGGATCTTGCCAGCCACGTGGTGCTGCAGGATATTGTGGTGGACGGTGGCGCAACGCTGGGAGCCTGAGGCATGGCAATCTGGAAACGTACGGTGGATATCGCCACGCTGAATCAGCTGGGCGATAACTCGCTGGTGGCGCATCTGGGCATCGTGTTTACCGCCATCGGTGACGATTATCTGGAGGCCACCATGCCGGTAGACAGCCGCACGCAGCAGCCGTTTGGTCTGCTGCACGGCGGCGCGTCGGTGGTGCTGGCGGAGTCGATGGGCTCCATTGCCGGTTACCTGAGCGTGGAAGAAGGTAAAAGCGTTGTGGGCATTGAGGTGAGCGCCAGCCATCATCGGGCGGTGAGCAGCGGCGAGGTGCGCGGTGTTTGTCGTCCGCTGCATCTGGGGGCGCGCAATCAGAGCTGGCAGATTGAGATACGCAATGGTCGCGATCAGCTGTGTTGCAGTTCGCGGCTGACGGTGGCGGTGCTGGGGTAGGTTTGGTTCCGCTGCGGCCTGATGCCCTCACCCTGCCCTCTCCCACAGGGAGAGGGAATGATGGTGCGGGCTGGTGCTTTCTCCTGCGGGGAGAGGGATGATTGTGCGGGCTGGTGCTCTCTCCCGCGGGGAGAGGGAATGATTGTGCGGGCTGGTGCTCTCTCTTACGGGAGAGGGAATGATGGTGCGGGCTGGTGCTCTCTCCCACGGGGTGAGGGAATGATGGTGCGGGCTGGTGCTCTCTCCCACGGGGAGAGGGAATGATGGTGCGGGCTGGTGCTCTCTCCCGCGGGGAGAGGGAATGATGGTGCGGCCTGGTGCTCTGCGCTAAACAGCTATAAAAAAAGCGGCCATCTGGCCGCTTTTTTTTCTGACATCAACGCTGATAAATGATCTCGACGCCTTCGTCGTCGTCTTCATCCCAGTCGTCATCCCAGTCTTCGTCTTCTTCCACTTCCTGAGCATTTTCCAGCGCTTCACGGTGGTAATCATCCCACATGAAGGCCACTTTCTCCGGCTGCTTCGCTTCTTCTTCCGCTTCTTTTGGATTCGCGATGATAAAGCTCATCACATCCCAGCACAGCTCATTGACACCGTCACGGCTGGCGGCGGAGATCAGATAGTACTTCTCATCCCAGCCCAGCGCTTCGGCAATCGCTTTAGCGCGGCTTTCCGCCTCTTCACGGCTCAGCAGGTCAGTTTTATTGAACACCAGCCAGCGCGGTTTCTGGTACAGCTTGTCGCTGTATTTCTCCAGCTCGCCGAGAATGATGCGGGCGTTTTCTACCGGATCGGATTCGTCGATTGGCGCGATGTCGATGAGGTGCAGCAGCACACGGCAGCGCTCCAGATGCTTGAGGAAGCGAATGCCGAGGCCCGCGCCTTCTGCTGCGCCTTCAATCAGGCCGGGAATGTCGGCGACCACGAAGCTCTTTTCGCTGTCCATACGTACCACGCCGAGGCTTGGCACTAAGGTAGTGAACGGATAATCCGCCACTTTTGGCTTCGCCGCTGATACCGCGCGGATAAAGGTCGATTTACCGGCGTTAGGCAGCCCCAGCATCCCCACGTCTGCCAGCAGCATCAGCTCCAGCTGCAGGTCGCGCTTCTCGCCCGGCGTGCCCATGGTTTTCTGACGCGGCGTACGGTTCACGGACGATTTGAAGCGGGTGTTGCCCAGACCGTGCCAGCCACCTTTCGCCACCATCAGCTTCTGCTCATGGCGCGTCATGTCGCCCAGCGTTTCGCCCGTGCCCTGATCGATAACGCGCGTACCCACCGGCACTTTAACAATAATGTCTTTACCGCGTTTACCGGTACAGTCACGGCTCTGGCCATTCTGGCCGCGTTCGGCGCGGAAAGATTTTTCGAAACGATAATCGATCAGGGTGTTGAGGTTTTCATCCGCCAGCAGGTAAACATCGCCGCCGTCACCGCCGTCACCGCCGTCCGGTCCCCCTTTGGGAATGTACTTCTCGCGGCGGAAGCTGACGCAACCGTTGCCACCATCACCCGCGACCACCAGGATCGTCGCTTCATCAACAAACTTCATTTTTTATCTCCGTCACACTGTCGTTTGCGCCACGCTGCGGGCGACAAACGGGTCCGCCAGGGTCTTCTGCGCTGACCGGCGGCGGATAATACAGGATTGGCAAAGCCATGTGTACATAAAGTGTACAGCAAACTGAGGCGCAAGGTCAGCGTGATTGCCGTAACCTGCGGCAGAATGTAAAAAGCCCCGCAAAGCTGCGGGGCCTTCCATTCGTGTGTTCAGACGTTAATCGTCTGCGGCACAACAACCTTACTCAGCAACGATGCTGATGTATTTACGGTTGTTAGGACCTTTAACTTCGAATTTAACTTTGCCGTCTGCGGTAGCAAACAGAGTGTGGTCACGACCACAACCTACGTTGTTACCGGCGTGGAATTTGGTACCACGCTGACGAACGATGATGCTACCTGCCAGAACAGATTCACCACCGAAACGCTTAACACCCAGACGTTTTGCATTGGAGTCGCGACCGTTACGAGTCGAGCCACCAGCCTTTTTATGTGCCATTTGTCAGATCTCCTCTTACGCGCTGATCACAGTGATTTTCACATCAGTGAACCACTGACGGTGACCAGCTTGCTTACGGTAGTGTTTACGACGACGAAACTTAACGATTTTAATTTTCTCGCCACGACCGTGAGCAACAACTTCTGCCTTGATCACACCGCCTGAAACCAGTGGCGCGCCGATTTTCACGTCTTCGCCATTTGCAATCATCAGAACCTGGTCGAACTCGATGGTTTCACCGGTTGCGATGTCCAGCTTTTCCAGGCGAACGGTCTGACCTTCGCTTACTCGGTGTTGTTTACCACCACTTTGGAAAACCGCGTACATATAAAACTCCGCTTCTGCGCATGCCTTTCTGTTCATCAGGCGGCGCGATAAATATTCACAATAGGGCGCGAATTCTACGCAAAACTCCAGCAGAAGACAAGTGCACTTTGCACTCTCTTGCAGAAAAAAAGCGCAGGACGAATGCAAACGTTTCTCAACCCGATTTTTCAAGTACAATCAGTAACAGATTACCTGAACTCACGCTGGGTAAAAGCGCTTACCATGCAGAAAACGAGTCAAAGCTGAACAGACGAATGAACTTAGAACAGATTAACGAATTAACCGCGCAGGACATGGCGGCCGTCAACCAGACCATCCTCGACCAGCTGAATTCAGATGTCTCACTGATTAACCAGTTGGGCTATTACATCATCAGCGGGGGAGGCAAACGCATCCGTCCGATGATCGCGGTGCTGTCAGCACGCGCGCTGAATTATCAGGGATCGCTGCATGTGACCAATGCGGCGCTGATCGAATTTATCCACACGGCGACGCTGCTGCACGATGATGTGGTGGATGAATCCGATATGCGCCGTGGCAAAGCCACCGCTAACGCCGCGTTCGGCAATGCGGCGAGCGTGCTGGTCGGGGATTTTATCTATACCCGCGCCTTCCAGATGATGACCAGCATGGGATCGCTGAAGATCCTTGCACTGATGTCCGAAGCGGTGAACGTGATCGCCGAAGGGGAAGTGCTGCAGCTGATGAACTGCAACGATCCGGATATCACCGAAGAGAGCTACATGCGGGTGATCTACAGCAAAACCGCCCGCCTGTTTGAAGCCGCTTCGCAGGCTTCGGCGATCCTCGCGGAGGCCACGCCGGCGCAGGAGAAAGCGCTGCAGGATTATGGCCGCTATCTCGGTACGGCGTTTCAGCTGATCGACGATCTGCTGGATTACAGCGCCGACGGCGAGACGCTGGGCAAAAATACCGGTGATGATCTGAGCGAAGGCAAGCCGACGCTGCCGCTGCTGCACGCCATGCACAACGGCACGCCCGAGCAGGCGCAGATGATCCGCAAGGCGATCGAAGAGGGTAATGGTCGTCATCTGCTGGAGCCGGTGCTGGCGGCAATGCAGCAAACCGGTTCGCTGGAATGGACGCGCAAACGCGCCGAAGAAGAGGCGGATAAAGCCATCGCCGCGCTACAGGCACTGCCAGAAACGCCGTGGCGCAGCGCACTGGAAGCACTGGCGCATATGTCGGTGCAGCGCGATTTCTGACCTGCTACGGGGCCGTCCGGCCCCGTTTTTATTTCTCTCCCCTGCTCTGCCCGTCTGATTACATTCCCTTGCAGCATTTTTGCGAAAAACTGCGCAGTTTCGTGCACAGGCAAAACAATTACTGGAAACATATGGAAATTATTTGCTATAAAAATCCGGATTTTTCCAGTTATCTCTGCGCAGGAGAGCCACAGCGCTGCAGAGATGGAGCACTAACACGGACACGGAGAAGAGAGTTATGCATGCAAGGAGAGAAGACTGGCATCCGGCAGATATCATTGCGGCCCTGCGCAAGCGCGGTACGTCACTGGCCGCCCTGTCACGTCAATCTGGCCTCAGTTCATCGACGCTGGCCAACGCGCTGTCGCGCCCCTGGCCCAAAGGTGAATGGCTGATCGCCACGGCGCTGAAGGTCCATCCTTCCGAGATCTGGCCCAGCCGCTATTTTGATCCGGTCACACAGCGTCTGCTGGATCGTAAAAAACGCATTCGATCGCCCCAGGATCTGAAAAAGATCGCCTCACGCGGGTAAAGCAAAAAAAACCAGCCACGCTGTCGTGACTGGTTTTCATGCCTGGCAATCAGGACAAAGGGTTACTCGCCGCTGACGCGCTCGATGTTGGCGCCTAACGCTTTCAGCTTGTCTTCAATGTGCTCGTAGCCACGATCGATGTGGTAGATACGATCCACCAGCGTCGCACCTTCTGCAATGCAGCCTGCCAGTACCAGACTGGCTGACGCACGCAGATCGGTCGCCATCACCTGCGCGCCGGACAAGGTTTCAACACCGTGACAGATAGCGGTGTTGCTTTCGATTTCGGCGTGCGCACCCATACGAATCAGCTCCGGGATGTGCATGAAGCGGTTTTCGAAGATGGTCTCGGTAATCACGCCGGTGCCTTCAGCCACCAGGTTGAGCAGCGTAAACTGCGCCTGCATGTCGGTCGGGAAACCCGGGTGCGGTGCGGTACGGATGTTAACCGCTTTCGGACGCTTGCCGTGCATATCCAGGCTCACCCAGTCTTCGCCAACTTCAATCTCCGCACCCGCGTCACGCAGTTTCGCCAGCACGGCGTCCAGCGTGTCTGGCTGCGCATTGCGGCACACCACTTTGCCGCGCGAGATAGCGCCGGCCACGAGGAAGGTGCCGGTTTCGATACGGTCCGGCAACACACGATAGACGCCGCCGCCGAGGCGCTCAACGCCCTCGATGGTGATTTTGTCGGTGCCGGCGCCGCTGATTTTCGCGCCCAGCGTGTTAAGGAAGTTTGCCGTGTCGACAATCTCCGGTTCACGCGCCGCGTTTTCAATGATGGTGGTGCCCGTCGCCAGCGTTGCGGCGCTCATGATGGTCACGGTCGCGCCCACGCTGACCTTATCCATCACAATGTGCGCGCCCTTCAGGCGGCCATCCACAGAGGCTTTAACATAGCCCTCTTCCAGTTTGATCTCGGCACCCAGCTGCTCCAGGCCGGTAATGTGCAGATCGACCGGACGCGCACCAATCGCACAGCCGCCCGGCAGAGAAACCTGGCCCTGGCCAAAACGCGCCACCAGCGGCCCCAGCGCCCAGATGGAGGCGCGCATGGTTTTCACCAGATCGTACGGTGCACTGAAGACATTAACTTCGCGCGCATCAACGTGGACCGAACCATTGCGTTCCACGCGCGCACCGAGCAGGCTCAGCAGCTTCATGGTGGTATCGATGTCACGCAGCTTCGGCACGTTCTGAATCTCTACCGGCTCTTCAGCCAGCAGCGCAGCAAACAGAATCGGCAGCGCAGCATTCTTCGCCCCGGAAATGGTCACTTCACCGCTTAAACGGGTGGGGCCTTGCACACGAAATTTGTCCATTAACACGGCTCTCAATTATCTATCAACAAAACAGCCAGAGTGGCGCTTAGAAACCGTTGAGTTTACGGTCGCGCGCCCACTCGGCTGGGGTATAAGTCTTGATGGACACCGCATGAATACGGTTATCCGCAATGTATTCCATCAGCGGCGCGTACACAGCCTGCTGTTTCTTTACGCGGCTCAGCTCGCCAAACATTTCGCCCACGGCAATGACCTGGAAATGGCTGCCATCGTTGCTGAGAACATGTACTTCTTCTAACGGCAGCGCCTGCATTAGCACGGCCTGAACTTCACTATTTTCCATCGCTCATTGCTTCACTTGATAATAATAAGGCGGATATCTTAGAGGAAAGCGCCTGACTCTTAAATACGCAAAAGCCCCTGAAAAAATAAGGGGCTTTGTCAGCAGCGCCGTTAATCAGGCGATTTGTTCCGCAGAAACAATAATCTGCTGCAGGTTGTACAGCTTGATTAACGAGTCGAGCTTATCGGTGATACCACTGAAAAGCGGCGTCGTGCCCTGCGCCCGCGCGATTTCGCGCAGATGCACCAGCAGCGCCAGTCCGGCAGAATCAACCCGATCCAGCGCCGCCACGTCAATCGTAGTGATACCGGCCATGGCGCTGTCACGCGCCTGCCACAGCGCCAGCAGCGTATCGCGGTCCAGTTTGCCGCTCAGGGCCAGCGTGCTGGCAGTGCGCTGCCAGCGTAACGGTTCGCTCATTATTGCTGCTTGTCCAGGGTGATAGGCTGCGCGGCATAGGTTTTCAGCTGCGCAGTCAGGCCGTCGATGCCTTTGGTGCGCAGCAGATCGCTCCACTCATTCTGTTTGGTGGTGATCATGCTGATGCCTTCGGCAATCATGTCATAAGCCTGCCAGTTGCCGGTCTGGCTGTTCTTGCGCCACTGGAAATCAAGGCGCACCGGCGGACGACCGTTGGGATCGATGATGGTGACGCGAATCGCCACGATATTGGCATCGCCAATCGGCTGCTCAGGCTGAATCTGGTAAGTCTGGCCGTGATACAACGCCAGCGCCTGACCATAAGCCTGCGCCAGATAATCCCCGAACGCGGCAAAATAGGCGTCGCGCTGCGCCGGCGTGGCTTCACGGTAGTAACGACCCAGTACCAGCGCCCCCGCGTATTTAATCTGCACGTACGGCAGCAGCTCCTGGCGCACGATTTCGCGCAGGTAATTCGGATCCTGCTTAATCTTCGGCTGTTCGTTCTTCAGGCGGGTAAAGGTCTTCTCCGCCGCTTCGTTCATCATCTTGTACGGATTGCTCTGGTTGGCGTCCGCTGCGTTTGCCGCCAGCGGCGCGATGGCCAGCAGGGCCACCATCAGGAAACGTTTTAACATCGTGTTGTACCTCTCTGGGTTATTCCGTTGTAGCAGGTGCTGCCGGGGCGCTCGCGCTGGCGGCGCCCGACGATTTCTCATTGTCCTTGTTGTCGCCGCTCTTATAGAGGAACTGGCCGATCAGGTCTTCCAGCACCAGCGCCGATTTGGTATCCCGCAGCGTGCCGCCATCTTTCAGCATCGCCGAGCCAAGCTCCGGATCGTCAAAACCTAAGTTGAGCGCGAGGAACTGCTCACCCAGCAGACCCTGGGTGCGAATCGCCAGCGAGCTGGTGTCAGGAATTTTATTGGCATACTGTTCGCTGATGTCCATGGTGACGCGCGGCGACAGCGTTTTGTCATCCAGTGAAATGTCAGTGACGCGGCCAATCACCACGCCGCCAATTTTCACCGGCGAGCTGACTTTCAGGCCGCCGATATTATCGAAGGTGGCGTACAGCTTCCACGTTGGCTCAGTACCCAGCGATTTAAGATCGGCGACGCGCAGGCTGAGGAACAGCAGCGCCAGCAGCGCAGCCAGCATAAACACGCCAACCCAGATTTCGTTTTTTTTGCTTTGCATTGCATTAATTCCCAAACATCAGTGCCGTCAGCACAAAATCCAGTCCAAGCACCGCCAGCGAAGCATGGACTACGGTACGCGTCGTCGCGCGACTGATCCCTTCCGAAGTCGGGATGGCGTCATACCCATTGAACAGCGCGATCCAGGTCACCGTGATGGCAAACACCGCGCTCTTGATAAGGCAGTTGATCACATCGGTACGAAAATCCACCGCGTTCTGCATCGCCGACCAGAAAAAGCCCGGGTCGATGCCTTTCCAGGCCACCCCGACCAGCGCGCCACCGGCAATGCCCACCGCGGTAAAGATCAGCGCCAGCAGCGGCATACTGATAAAGCCGGCCCAGAAGCGCGGCGAGACCACGCGGCGCAGCGGATCGACCGCCATCATCTCCATGCTGGAGAGCTGCTCAGTGGCTTTCATCAGGCCAATTTCCGCAGTGAGCGCCGAGCCGGCGCGTCCGGCAAACAGCAGCGCGGTGACCACCGGCCCCAGTTCGCGCAGCAGCGACAGCGCCACCAGCATACCCAGGCTGGTTTCCGCGCTGTAAGTGGTGAGTACCAGATAGCCCTGCAGCCCCAGCACCATGCCAATGAACAGGCCGGAGACCACAATGATCAGCAATGACAGCACGCCCACGCTATACAGCTGCTTCACCAGCAGCGGCGCATGCTTACGAAACGCCGGTTTACCCACCAGCGCATGGAAGAGCATTAAGCCCGCCCGGCCAAAGGCCGCACAGGTGTTAATTCCCTGACGCCCAAATGACGCCAGTGCCTGTAACCACATCAGTTTAGCTTCTCCCTGTGCGGGTCAGATCGCTGAGGTAATCCCCGGCAGCGAAGCGGAACGGCACCGGACCATCCGCATGACCCTCAATAAACTGGCGCACGCGCGGATCGGGATTCTCCCTCAGCTGCGGCGCACTACCCTGAGCAATAATCTTTTGCCCGGCAACAATATAGGCATGGTCGGCAATGCTCAAGACCTCTGGCACGTCGTGTGAAACCACAATGCAGGTGACGCCCAGCGAATGGTTGAGCTCATCGATCAGCTTGACCAGCACGCCCATGGTAATGGGATCCTGGCCGACAAAGGGTTCGTCGAACATGATCAGCTCCGGCTCCAGCGCAATTGCACGCGCCAGCGCCGCCCGGCGCGCCATGCCGCCGGAGAGTTCGGCCGGCATCAGCTGGGCGGCGCCGCGCAGTCCCACAGCTTCCAGCTTCATCATTACCGTGCTGTGCAGTAATTCCGCTGGCAGCCGGGTGTGTTCGCGCAGCGGCCAGGCAACGTTTTCATAGACGTTAAGGTCGGTGAACAGCGCACCGGACTGGAACAGCATGCTCATTTTTTTACGCACGTCATACAGCTTACGGCGCGACAGCGTCGGAATGTTCTGGTCACGAAACCAGATCTCACCTTTGTCCGGCTGCAGCTGCCCGCCAATCAGGCGCAGCAGGGTGGTTTTACCGATGCCGGAAGGGCCCATAATCGCCGTGACTTTGCCCGCCGGAACGGTCAGCGAAATGTCGTCGAAGATGGTGCGATTGCCGCGCGTAAAACTGACGCCACGAACCTCAACCAGATTCGTTTGCTGCTGGATCATCATTACCTCTTTAAACGGATCGGGCGTAATTAACGTGGTGGATGGTAGCCTGGTAAACCACAATGCACGATAGTTTTACAGAAACTTACCCGTCCGGTGTGGCGAAAACGGCCTTAAAATTTACTTTTGCCTCTCAGACAGTCAAAATCAGCGCCTGATTCCGCACGCGCACTGCTTTTACCTGTCGGACAAGGTTTGCCGGCACCGTTATCCATCAAGGATTTTTCATGTTCGTAGCCACTGCCCTGCTGTTTATCGGATTGATTTTACTGGCTTACGGAGCTGACCGCCTGGTGTTCAGCGCCGCGATCCTGTGTCGATCCCTTGGCATTCCCCCGTTGATCATTGGCATGACGGTGGTGAGCATTGGCACTTCACTGCCGGAGCTGATCGTCTCGTTCTCTGCCGCGCAGCATGGTCAGATGGATTTAGCCGTGGGTACCGCGCTGGGCTCGAACATCACCAATATTCTGCTGATTCTGGGTGGCGCTGCGCTGCTGCACCCTTTAACCGTACACTCCAATCTGATTCGCCGCGAACTCCCTCTGCTGCTGCTGGTCTCACTGCTCAGCGGCATCATGCTGTTTGATAACCAGCTCAGCCGGCTGGATGGCGTGGCACTGCTGCTGCTGGCGCTGGGTTATCTGCTGGTGGCGATCCGCATCGCCCGGCGGGCCGAGCGCGATAATAATGACACCCTGACGCGTGAACAACTGGCGGAGCTGCCGCGCGACGAAAGCGGCAACACGGTGGCGTTTCTCTGGCTGGCGGTGGCGCTGATTATTCTGCCGATGTCGACGCGCATGGTGATCGACAACGCCACGGTGTTTGCGGATTACTTCGGCGTTAGCGAACTGGTGATGGGACTGACGCTGATTGCTGTCGGTACCAGTCTGCCGGAACTGGCCACGGTGCTGGCCGGCGCGCTGAAAGGCGAAGACGATATCGCCATCGGCAACCTGATTGGCGCCAATATCTTCAATCTGGCGATTGTGCTGGGCCTGCCGGCGCTGGTGCATCCCGGCGCGATCGATGCGCACGCCTTTGCACGGGATTACTGGATTATGCTGGGCGTCAGCGTGCTGTTCGCCCTGCTGTGCCTGCTGCGCAAGCGCCGCATCGGCCGCGTAGCGGGCACGCTGCTGTTAGGTGGATTTATCGTGTGGGTGCTGTGGCTGTGGCTCAGCCCCACGCTTATCGCAAGCTATTAAGGATGACTGACCATGTCACATCAGCAACCGGATTTCGACTTCCAGCAGGCAGGTAAAGCGGTACTGCGCATTGAACGCGAAGGGCTGGAACAGCTCGATCAGTATATTAACGCCGACTTCAGCCGCGCCTGCGAAATGATCTTTGCCTGCCGTGGCAAAGTGGTGGTGATGGGCATGGGCAAATCCGGCCATATCGGCAAGAAGATGGCCGCCACTTTCGCCAGTACCGGCACGCCGGCGTTCTTCGTCCACCCGGGTGAAGCCAGCCACGGCGATCTCGGCATGGTCAGCACCAACGATGTGGTGATCGCCATCTCGAACAGCGGCGAGTCAGGCGAAATCCTCGCGCTGATCCCGGTGCTCAAACGGCAGAAAGTGCAGCTGATTTGCCTGACCAGCCGTCCGGAGAGCGCCATGGGCCGGGCTGCCGATGTGCATTTATGCGTGAAGGTGCCGCAGGAAGCCTGTCCGCTCGGGCTGGCACCGACCTCCAGCACCACCGCCACGCTGGTGATGGGCGATGCGCTGGCGGTGGCGCTGCTGGAAGCGCGCGGCTTCACCCAGGAAGATTTCGCGCTGTCGCATCCGGGCGGCGCACTGGGGCGCAAACTGCTGCTGCACGTCAGCGACATTATGCACAGCGGCGATGAAATTCCCCACGTCACCCGTGACGCCTCGCTGCGCGACGCGCTGCTGGAAATCACGCGCAAAAACCTCGGCCTGACGGTGATTGTCGACGACCTGATGAAAATCGAAGGGATTTTCACGGACGGTGACCTGCGCCGCATCTTCGATATGGGCATCGATTTCCAGTCGGCCCGCATCCAGGATGTGATGACGCGCGGCGGGATTCGCGTGCGCCCTAACCTGCTGGCGGTGGACGCGCTTAATCTGATGCAAAACAAAAACATCACTGCGCTGCTGGTGGCCGATGACGATCGCCTGCTCGGTGTGGTACATATGCATGACATGCTGCGCGCTGGCGTGGTCTGAACGGGAAACAACAATGAGTGCTGAAACCACGATGGTCGACACCTGCTACGGCCCGGTGAGCGCCGACGTGATGGCGCGGGCGGCCAACATCCGCCTGCTGATTTGCGATGTCGACGGCGTGATGTCCGACGGCCTGATTTACATGGGCAACAGCGGTGAAGAGCTAAAGGCCTTTAACGTGCGCGACGGTTACGGCGTGCGCTGCCTGCTGACCTCGGACATCGAAGTGGCTATTATTACCGGCCGTCGCGCTAAACTGCTGGAAGATCGCTGTAAAACGCTCGGCATTACGCATCTTTACCAGGGACAGTCGGATAAGCTTTTGGCCTGGCGCGAACTCCTGGATAAACTGTCACTATCGGCAGACCAGGTCGCGTATATTGGTGACGACCTGATCGACTGGCCGGTAATGGCACAGGCGGGTCTGAGCGTGGCCGTCGCCGATGCGCATCCGGTGTTACTGCCGCGCGCGCATTACGTGACGCGCATTGCTGGCGGTCGCGGTGCAGTACGTGAGCTATGCGACCTGATTTTGCTGGCGCAGAACAAATTTGAGGATGCCAAAGGGCAATCAGTATGAGTAAAAGCAGGCGTTGGATAACGCTGATTCTGGCGCTGATCGCCCTGGTGCTGATCGGCTGGAATCTTACCAACCAGGACGACAGCGCCACGCCGGTGGCGACCAACGATCAGGCGCCGACCTACACCAGCGCCAACTCCAGCACCGTGGTGTATAACCCGACGGGTGCGCTGGCCTATAAGCTGGTCTCGGATAAAGTGACCTACTTTTCGGCCGAAGAAGTGAGCTGGTTCGATAATCCGGTGATGACCACTTACGACGAAAACAAAGTGCCCACGTGGTCGGTTCGTGCTGACAAGGCAAAGCTGACGAAAGATCGTATGCTGTATCTTTATGGCCACGTTGAAGTACACACATTGACGCAGGATTCCCAGCTTGAGCGCATCATCACGGATAATGCTCAGGTTAATCTGGTCAGCCAGGATGTGACGTCTGACGATCAGGTCACCCTATTTGGCCGCAGTTTTAACTCCACTGGCATGAAGATGCGCGGCAACCTACGGACAAAGAATGCCGAGCTGCTTGAAAAGGTCAAAACCTCCTATGAAATTCAAAATGAACAAAAATAGCCTTAAGTTGCTGCTGGTGAGTGCGCTGCTGGCAACCAGCCTGCCGGCGCTGGCGTTAACGGGCGATTCGGACAAGCCGGTTAACATCGACTCGGTGAACCAGGCGCTCGATTTGCAGGGTAACGTCGCCACCTTTACCGGCAACGTGATCGTGACCCAGGGCACCATCAAAATTACCGCCGATAAAGTGGTGGTAACCCGTCCCGGCGGCGACAGCAACAAAACCATCGTTGATGCCTACGGCAATCCGGCCACCTTTTATCAGATGCAGGACAACGGCAAACCGGTGCAGGGTCACGCCGCCAAACTGCACTATGAGCTGGCCAACGATTTCGTCGAGCTGACCGGCAACGCCTTTATCGAGCAGCAGGACAGCAACATCAAAGGCGATCGCATCACCTATCTGGTGAAAGAGCAGAAAATGCAGGCCTACAGTCAGGGCCAGAGCAAGCGCGTCACCACCGTGCTGGTGCCGTCGCAGCTGCAGGATAAAAACGGTTCGTCTGCGAGCCCCAAAAAGAGTAACTGATCGCTATGGCCACATTAGTCGCTGAAAACCTGGCGAAAGCCTACAAAGGCCGTCGCGTAGTAGAAGATGTCAGCCTGCAGGTGAAATCCGGCGAGATTGTCGGCCTGCTGGGCCCCAACGGGGCCGGTAAAACCACCACCTTCTACATGGTGGTCGGCATCGTGCCGCGCGATGCCGGCCGCATCATTATTGATGAAGAAGATATCAGTATTCTGCCGCTGCATGCGCGCGCGCGGCGCGGCATCGGTTATCTGCCGCAGGAAGCGTCGATCTTTCGCCGTCTGAGCGTCTACGACAACCTGATGGCGGTACTGCAGGTGCGTGACGACCTGACGGAAGAGCAGCGTCAGGATCGCGCCAATGAGCTGATGGACGAATTCCACATCGGCCATCTGCGTGACAGCATGGGCCAGGCGCTGTCAGGCGGTGAACGTCGCCGCGTCGAGATTGCCCGTGCGCTGGCCGCCAATCCAAAGTTTATCCTGCTGGATGAACCTTTTGCCGGCGTTGACCCCATCTCCGTTATCGATATCAAAAAGATCATCGAACACCTGCGTGACAGCGGCCTCGGCGTGCTGATCACCGACCACAACGTGCGTGAAACGCTCGCGGTGTGTGAGCGCGCATATATCGTCAGCCAGGGCCATCTGATTGCCCACGGCACGCCAGATGAAATTCTTGCAGATGAGCAGGTTAAGCGGGTTTATTTGGGCGAAGAGTTCAGACTCTGATAAGGTGTCGGCATACCCGACATTTGCTTAGGAAATTCTAGCCGGATTATGAAGCAAGGTTTGCAACTCAGGCTCAGCCAACAGCTGGCGATGACCCCCCAGTTGCAGCAGGCAATCCGCTTGCTGCAACTCTCTACGCTTGAACTCCAGCAGGAACTGCAACTGGCGCTGGAAAGCAATCCGCTGCTTGAACAAACCGATCTGCACGATGAAGTCGACGCCCGCGAATTTCAGGAGAACGAGGCGTTAGATACCCGTGAGGCACTCGAACAGAAAGAGATGCCGGAAGAGCTGCCGCTCGATGCCACCTGGGACGAGATCTACACGGCCGGTACGCCCTCCGGTACCGGCACCGATTACCAGGACGATGAGCTGCCGGTGTATCAGGGTGAAACCACGCAGTCGCTGCAGGACTATCTGATGTGGCAGGTGGAACTGACGCCGTTCACCGACACCGACCGCGCCATCGCTACCTCCATCGTCGATGCCATCGACGATACCGGTTATCTCACCGTCAGCTTACAGGACATTTGTGACAGTATTGGTGACGAAGAGCTGACGCTGGAAGAGGTGGAAGCGGTGCTGAAGCGCGTACAGCGTTTCGATCCGGTGGGCGTTGGCGCACGCGATCTGCGTGACTGCCTGCTGGTGCAGCTGTCGCAGTATGCGGCCGATATGCCGATGCTGAACGAAGCACGGCTGATTGTCAGCGAGCACCTCGACCTGCTGGCTAACCATGATTTCCGCAGCCTGATGCGCGTGACGCGGCTGAAAGAAGAGGTGCTGAAGGAAGCGATGCTGCTGATTCAGTCGCTCGATCCGCGCCCCGGGCAGTCCATCAATACCAGCGAGCCCGAGTATGTGATTCCCGATGTGCTGGTGCGCAAGACTGGCACGCGCTGGACGGTGGAGCTGAACGCTGACAGCCTGCCGCGCCTGAAAATCAATCAGCATTACGCCGCGATGGGCGGTTCTGCACGTAATGACAGTGACAGTCAGTTTATTCGCAGCAACTTACAGGAAGCCCGCTGGCTGATTAAGAGCCTGGAGAGCCGCAACGACACGCTGCTGAAAGTGACGCGCTGTATTGTCGAACAGCAGCAGGCGTTTTTTGAACAGGGTGAAGAGCATATGCGTCCGATGGTGCTGGCGGATATCGCCCAGGCCGTTGATATGCATGAATCCACCATTTCCCGCGTCACCACGCAAAAGTATTTACACAGCCCGCGTGGCATTTTTGAACTGAAGTATTTTTTCTCCAGTCACGTCAGCACCGAAGGCGGTGGCGAAGCCTCGTCGACGGCGATCCGTGCACTGGTGAAAAAATTAATCTCCGCGGAAAATCCCGCAAAACCCTTGAGCGACAGCAAACTGACCTCCATGTTATCTGAACAGGGCATCATGGTGGCGCGACGTACGGTTGCTAAGTATCGCGAGTCTTTATCTATACCGCCATCAAACCAGCGCAAGCAGCTGGTTTGACCGAAACAAGAAGGAAGACCTATGCAGCTAAACCTTACCGGACTGAATGTTGAGATAACCGACCCACTGCGCGAATTTGTAAATAACAAATTTGCCAAACTGGAACACTATTTTGATCGTATCAATCAGGTTTATATTGTTCTGAAAGTGGAGAAGGTGACGCAGATTGCGGAAGCAACCCTGCACGTCAACGGCGGGGAGCTGCACGCCACATCGGAAGCGGAAGACATGTACGCGGCCATCGACGGGTTGATTGACAAGCTGGCCCGTCAGCTGACCAAACACAAAGACAAACTGAAAAAACACTAACCTTCACGCTTGCAGAGTGCTGACGGGTTCAGCACTCAGAGGAGAAATGGGGCGGGTCACCGCCCCGTTTTGTCATCTGCGCAAGCGCCTGCAGTCACCTGCCCTGCCCGTTCGCGGTGTCCCGGTACGTGCCTTACGGCTATGTGAACACGCAAGTGAAACGATGATGAACAACGATCTGACACTGGAATTGAGCGCGGTCCTTTCGCTGGACTGCACCCGCAGCGGCGTACACTGCCAGAGTAAAAAGCGCGCGCTGGAAATTATCAGCGAGCTGGCCGCTAAGCAGCTCAATCTGCCGCACCAGACGCTTTTTGAAGCCATCCTGACCCGTGAACGCATGGGCAGTACCGGCATTGGCAACGGCATCGCCATCCCGCACGGCAAGCTGGAGGAGGATACGCTGCGCGCCGTTGGCGTGTTTATCAGCCTCGACCAGCCTATCGCCTTTGACGCCGTCGACAACCAGCCGGTTGACCTGCTGTTTGCCCTGCTGGTGCCCGCAGACCAGTGCAAAACCCATCTGCACACCCTGTCGCTGGTGGCGAAACGCCTGGCGGATAAAACCGTCTGCCGCCGTTTGCGCGCGGCACAGAGCGATGAAGAGCTCTACGCCATCATTACAGAAGCTCAGGAAGATCACGCTTAAGCGACAGACACTTTTACCGGCCTGCGTGCCGGTTTAACACGGGAGAAATGTGATGGTGCTGATGATCGTTAGCGGTCGGTCAGGCTCAGGAAAATCAGTCGCGCTGCGCGCCCTTGAGGATATGGGCTTCTACTGTGTCGATAACCTGCCGGTGGTGCTGCTGCCGGAGCTGGCGAACACCTTAACCGAGCGCAATATCTCAGCGGCGGTTAGCATTGACGTGCGCAACATGCCGGAATCACCGGAGGTGTTTGAGCAGGCACTGAACAATCTGCCGGAAGCGTTCTCGCCACAGCTGCTGTTTCTGGACGCCGATCGCAACACGCTGATCCGCCGCTACAGCGACACGCGCCGCCTGCATCCGCTCTCCAGCAAAAATCTGTCGCTGGAAAGCGCCATTGATGAGGAGAACGATCTGCTGGAGCCGCTGCGCTCGCGTGCGGATCTGATCATCGATACCTCAGAGATGTCGGTGCATGAGCTGGCAGAAATGCTGCGCACGCGCCTGCTGGGCAAGCGTGAGCGTGAACTCACCATGGTGTTTGAATCCTTCGGCTTCAAGCACGGCATCCCGATCGATGCCGATTACGTGTTTGACGTGCGTTTTCTGCCCAACCCACACTGGGATCCGAAGCTGCGTCCGATGACCGGGCTCGATCGTCCGGTGGCGGCCTTCCTCGATCGTCACACCGAAGTGCACAACTTTATCTACCAGACGCGCAGCTATCTCGAGCTGTGGCTGCCGATGCTGGAAACCAATAACCGCAGCTATCTGACTGTGGCGATTGGCTGTACCGGCGGTAAGCACCGTTCGGTCTACATTGCCGAACAGCTGGCAGACTATTTCCGTTCGCGCGGAAAAAATGTGCAGTCCCGTCATCGCACCCTGGAAAAACGCAAATCATGACCGTGAAGCAAACCGTTGAGATTCGAAATAAGCTGGGTATGCATGCGCGCCCGGCGATGAAGCTGTTTGAGCTGGTGCAGAGTTTTGATGCGGAAGTGCTGCTGCGTAACGAGGCCGGTACCGAAGCCGAAGCCAGCAGCGTGATTGCGCTACTGATGCTCGACTCCGCTAAAGGCGGTCATATCGAAATCGAGGCCAGTGGCCCGCAGGAAACCCAGGCGCTGGCCGCGGTCATTGAGCTGTTTGAAGCCGGTTTTGACGAAGATTAACCGCGTCAGTGCAGCTGGTAACGGTTGAGGAAGCCCTCGCCGCCCAGCTGGCGCATCTGGCGCATAATCCACTGCTGGCGCTGACGAATGTAGCCGGAAGGCGCATCCGCGCGGAAGCGAATCGGATTCGGCAGCACCGCCGCCAGCAAAGCGGCTTCCGCCATGCTCAGCCGACTGGCAGGCTTGTGGAAATAGCGCTGCGATGCCTCTTCCACACCAAACACCCCGTTCCCGAATTCCGCAATATTCAGGTAGACTGTCAGAATGCGGCGTTTGGTCCAAACCGTTTCCAGCCCCACCGTCAGCCCGGCCTCCAGCCCTTTGCGCACCCAACTGCGGCCATCCCACAAGAACAGGTTCTTCGCCGTCTGCTGAGACAGCGTTGATGCGCCGCGCATCCGTTCGCTGCCGTCATTGTCCAGCACCTGCTGAATGGCATGCACGTCAAAGCCCCAGTGCTCAGGAAACTTCTGATCTTCCGAGGCGATCACCGCCAGCGCCATCCACGGTGAAATCTCATCCATTCCCACCCAGTCTGAATGCGCGACATAATCGAAGCGTCCGCTGAACCACGCGCCAAGCTGCCGCTCCACCATTACCGCCGAAAACGGCACCGGCAAAAATGCGAACAGCACGATGCCGGCCAGCCACAGACCCAGCCATGCCAGAAGCACCCTGCCAGCCAGCCGCTTCAGGCGCTGGACCATCTTCCCTTTACTCTTACTCATGCAATCGTCTCTTACCGGTTCCCTGGATTAATCAATTACTCAGGTCATGATTTCAAATAGCGGTGATGCAAGCCGGAATTTTATCTCTGCGGCATCGCGACCACCAGCCAAACTCATTGCGCGGGCAACCATCGTTCCTCTATTAGAGCCAGTCGCATCAAGTACTTCCGGCAAAAAGGAATCGGTTCCATGCAGAAAAATCGCGCAGCGCGCACGGGCATAAATACTTAACCGATTGTGATACCGCTCACGTTAAACCTTTCACGATGTTTAACTATCATCTTTAGTAGTCAGTGAAGATGTTGATTGACAACCGAGACCATTCTGAAAAACACGGCGCAAATAGCGACAATTACGCTTCAGGCCAGGGCGCAACCTGTAAAACGTTTTACCGCCCATCCGGTTTACGCTAACCGTTCAATGCCCGAACTGGAACTTTCAGCCGGGGGTTTCCAAAACGTTTTGGATAACCGCCACAAAATCTGGTTATTCATTATTAGAATCAATAACATGAGCACAAAAACAGCCGTTGCGCTGCGCTTTTTGCTGTTTCCCTTCGCCGCGCAGCACTTTCCGGACCGCGACTGTGGGAAAACCAGGCAAAAAAGCGAACATTTGCTCAAAAATAGTGCAATACGCCAAAGAAATTGATTCCTTGCTTGACTGTGTCAGCAAATTAATGTTTTCTGTATTTAAACGCTGCTCAACATCACACAATTTAATGAATCTTGTCACAAGCTGTGGCGAATTTGCTAAGGTGATTTTGAAGCGTTAACCAATACCACGCTGTTGCTTTTGTATTCGATTTCTAATAATAGCAGCAGCGCCCATTTCCCTGGTGTTGGCGCAGTATTCGCGCACCCCGGTTTCGACTGGGGTCATTTTTTTTCTGGCCCGCGCTATTTTTCACGCTCCGCAACCCAGTTCCGTAATACTTCAACGTCGTGCCGCCACTCGTGCTTCAGCTCGTCAACCCACTCCTGCACGTTATCCCACCAGGCCGGCAATTCCGGTGACTGAATCTGTTTCGCCAGCTTCTGCAGATGCAGCAGGCCGACGGAGCCCGCCGCGCCTTTGATCTTGTGCCCCTCTTCGGCGATGCCCTTCTGATCACGCGCCATCATGTTGGAGTCCAGCACCTCAAGATAACCCGGCATCATCTGCTCGAACATCGTCAGGCTTTGGGTGATCAGCCCCGGACCAACCAGCTCGATATACTGCTCCAGCATGTCCACATCCAGCAGCGTGCGTGACTGTTCCGCGTCGGCGTCACTCACCACCGCTTCGGCTTCGGCCTGGTAATCCCAGAATTTCTTGATCATCGCGGTCAGCGCCGGCACCGCCAGCGGTTTGCTCAGCACGTCGTCCATGCCGGCATCGAGATACTCTTTTTTATCCTTCAGCACGTTGGCAGTCAGCGCCACCAGCGGCGGCAGCGTCACGCCGGCGTGCTGCTGATGAATGGCGCGCGACACATCAAGGCCGGTCATGTCCGGCAGCTGGATATCCAGCAGCACCAGGTCGAACTCCTGCGGATCGAACATCGCCAGCGCCTCACCGCCGGTCATCGCCACTTCCACGCTGCAACCCAGCTTCTCCAGTACCGAGCGCGCCACAATCACGTTGAGCTCGATATCTTCTACCAGCAGCACGTGCAGCGCCGGCAGCGGCATGCTGTCGTCCTGATCCTCATCTTCCACTTCATCCGCCACGCGCGGCGCGTGGATTTCCACGGTAAAGCACGAGCCCTGACCCGGTGCGCTGCTGACGGTGATATCGCCGCCCATCGCCTGCGCCAGCCGGCGTGACACCGCCAGGCCAATCCCGGTGCCGGTGGCCGGTTTACCGCCGTGCTGATCTTTTACCTGGTAATACATGGCGAAGATTTTGTCCTGCTCTTCCTGCGGAATGCCCATCCCGGAGTCCTGCACCTCAAAGTGCAGCGTTTCGTCCTGGCGATAGGCGACGCGCACCACGATTTCGCCCTGCCGGGTAAACTTCACAGCATTGCCAATCAGGTTCCACAGAATCTGGCGCAGGCGCGTGCCGTCGGCGGAGATCTTGTGCGGCAGCGGCAGTTCCGGTGCCATGACGAACTTCAGCCCTTTCGGCTGCGCCAGCAGGCCGGAGAGGTTTTCCAGGTCGGCGAGGAAGCCGGTGAAATCCAGCGGCTGGTTATCCAGCTGCACTTTGCGCCGCTCAATCTTGTCGACTTCAATCACATCATTAAAGATATTGCCGAGGGTGATGGCCGAGACGTGAATAGTTTTCAGGTACTTCAGCTGCTCCTGATTGAGATCGGTATCCAGCAGGATACGGCTCAACCCGACGATGCCGTTAAGCGGCGTACGCAGCTCGTGGCTGATGGTGGAGATAAAGGTGGTCTTTTCACGGCTGGCGTTCTCCAGCGCGTCCTGATAGCGCTTACGCTCGGTAATATCGCGTCCGAAGCCCATCAGGCCGCTGCGCTTACCGACGCGATCGTAATACGGCACTTTGCGGATTTCAAAGCAGGCTTTGCGCCCGTCCGGATACTGTAGCCACTGTTCATAGGTGAGCGACACATTGTGGCGAAACACCTTCTCATCGGTCTCCAGCACTTTGGTGGCGGCATCTTCGTCATAAATGTCGCGCGGCGTCAGGCCAATCAGCTGCTTCTCGCTCAGGCCGGTGAGCAGTTCCATGGCGCGGTTACAGCCGGAGAACTGTTTGTCGATGTTGCGATAGAACACCAGGTCGGGCGAGGCATCGAGGAACGAACGCAGGAAGGAAGATTGCTGCTCCAGCTCAATCTGCGCCTGTTCACGCCGCGTCATCTCTTCGCGCAGCTTATCCATCACCTGTTCGCGCGCCTGCTCTGCTTTAATACGGTCGCTGATTTCCTGGTTCAGCTGGCTGATGGTCTCTTTCATCTGCTGATTCAGTTCAAGGTCGCGCGTGCGCATCTCCTCCAGCTTGTCCACCAACTTCGACAGCCGCTGGCGCGACTCCTCCAGCTGATCGACCACCACGGAGAGAAAGTAGACCGCCCACGGGGTAATCAGCAGGCCAAAAAACACCGAACGCACCACGTCGATACTTTCAACGTGGCCACGCAGCACCATGGTGACCGCCATCTGCACCACCATTGCCAGCACCACCAGCGCCGAAGCCAGCAGCAGCGAAAACCGCACCAGCCCGAGCTTGACCATTAAATCCACGTAGTACTGTGCTAAAAGACGAATCTGTTTCATTACGCGCTCCCTGAACGAATCTGGCTCATCATAGCGTAATTATCTGCGCGCTGCGCCGCCGCACGCGCCGTGCGGACTGACTTTACGCCCTGTTATGGTGCAGCAGCGCGGCGTTTCGCCGACGTTCGCGCCTTTATGCCTAAAGCGCTTGACTAATTCTGCTAACTGAATAATCTGGAGGGCCGCGCTTTTGCGGGTCCCGGTGCCGCGTGCCCGGCGCATCCGCTTTCTGCAGCCATCCCTCCTGATGGTTGCCTTCCGTTATTGCATATCCATTCAGATTAAGTGCTGTTTTAATCACATCCTGGTTAATTAATTTTACTAATGGCAACCGCGTTTTGATTCAAATGTTCCGCCATAAGAAAAACAGATACATGCTGTGCACGAAACGGTCCAAACAGAATTTTGTGCTGGCATCCCCACATTCAACAGCATGGTCTGGAAATATGAGGCCGATCTCACAGTGAGACGGCTCACACTTCATAAGGGAATCAGAAAGGTCAGATTGACATATATTTACGTAATAAAAACATAATAATCATACAGTTAAATCGCAAAAAGGCTGATTAACCGTAATAAAGCTGGCTATTTGACCTGAGTTCGCTTTCCCGATAAGTTGGAATTCCGCTGGATGCTTTCCAGTCGGGACTGTGTCTCGGCATATCTATGCAGCAAGAAGACTCCCTCTGGATGCAAGTTATCTCCCTTAGAGACCGGATTTTATGGACAGCCAATCAAGGACGTGAATCAGTGCCTTGATTGTCGTTGTCCGGTGTTGCGACGTCCGCGTAAAAGCGCGCGAAAACAAATTGATACAGCACGCAGCAGCGCTCTGTGCCTGAAATAATGCAGGTAATGTCTAAAGCAGTTTAAGGAGACCCTCAATGTCCACTCAACAACCTAACCCCTGGGGTTTGTATGATCCATCAGCAGGAAGCGACAGCTGTGGTGTAGGTTTCATTACCCGCAAGGACGGCGAGCAGACCCATGAAATCCTGCAGATGGCGCATAGCGCCCTGTGCACGGTACCGCACCGTGGCGGGATGTCTGCAGAGGGTGTGGGCGATGGCGCGGGCGTTAACGTTGACCTCTCCCTGAACTTCTTCCGTAAGCTGACCGGTCAGGCGCTGGAAGCGGGCCGCTTTGGCGTGGGCAACTTCTTTGTGCCAAAAGATGCGGCGCTGCGCGCGAACGTAGAGCGTCTGGTTGAAGAGACGCTGGCTGCTTACAACTTCCCGGTGCTGCTGAAGCGTGATATGCCGCTGGACAACAGCGTCACGCGCCCGGCCGCACAGCAGTTCCAGCTGCCGATCGTGCAGTGGGTGTTTGCCGCACCGCAGGACGTTAGCGAGCAAAGCGACTTCGAGCGCCACATTTACCGTGCGCTGCTGGACATCGAAGCACGCGCCTTTACCGAAAGCGAATTCGGCGGCCTTTATCCGCTGTCGCTGTCGTCGCGCACTCAGGTGTTCAAAGCCCGCCTGAACTCCAATGAAGTGATTCCCTACTTCAAAGATCTGACCGATCCCGATCATCAGGTGCGCGGACTGTTTTTCCATACCCGTTTCTCCACCAATACCGATCCGCATACCACGATGGCGCAGCCGTTCCGCCTGATGGCGCACAACGGTGAGCTGAACACGGACCGGAAAAACCGCATCGCGGAAGCGGCACTGATGCTGGCGCGCGGCAAAAAGATCGTGCGGCCAAAAGGCCAGTCTGACAGTTCGCGTCTCGATCAGAGCATCCACAGCCGTCTGATGGAAGATAACCTCGATCTAATCAACGCCGTGGTTTCAATGATGCCGCCGGCGTGGGAAAACGACACCTCGCTGTCGGCTGAAGTGCGCGCCATGCTGGAATACTTCTCGCTGTATGAAGAGAAGAACGACGGCCCCGCCGCGCTGATCTTCGGAAACGGCGAAGTGATTGGCGCACGACTGGACCGTCTTGGCCTGCGTCCGCTGCGCTCCGTCGAAACCGCTGAGTATATCGGTGCGATGTCAGAAGCCGGCCAGATCGCCTTCCCACCGGAGAGCGTGCTGCGCCGTGGCCGTATCGAAGCTGGCGGCATGCTCTATTACGATCACAAAGAGAAACGCTCTTACACCACCGTGCAGGCGCTGGAAAAGCTGGCGGCGGAAAAAGATTATCTCTCACTGGTGCAGGCGGCACGCGTTGAACTGCAGCAGCTGCCGGAAGTGCCGGCAGAGAAACTCGGCTCGCCGCTGCGCTATCGCGGCGACCTGAAAACCTATCAGCGCTTTGTGGCTTACTACTACAACCAGGAAAGCTTCAAATTCATGATGGACCCGATGCTGCAAACCGGCGCTGAGAAGATCTCCGCGATGGGTTACGGCAACGCCATCAATGGCCTGTCCGATCATGAAGGCGGCATGGCGCACTACTTCTCGCAGCGCTTTGCACAGGTCACCAACCCGCCGCTCGACTCCATCCGTGAAGCGGACGGCATGACGCTGCGCGTGGCGCTCGGCGCTAAACCGCACCTCGGCCGCAGTAAAGGCCAGCAGATCATCGTGCCAAGCCCAATCCTGACGCACCTGGACATGCTGCGTCTGCGCGAGCAGAAAGTGGCGCCGTATGCGCGCTTCGAGATGCTGTATGAGCCAGTCATCGGTAAAGACATCGTCAGCCGCGCCGCCAACGCCAAAGCGCTGGAAAACGCTATCGATAACCTGGCGCAGCAGGTGGTGGATTTTGCCCGTCAGCAGGGCGGCATCGCGGTGATTACCGATCGCCATATCTCTTCAACTCATGCTGCCATTCCGATGCTGCTGATGGTGTCGGCCATCAACCAGCGTCTGGTGCAGGAAGGCCTGCGTCTGGATGTGTCACTGGTGGTCGAGAGCGGCCAGAGCATCTCCTCACACCATATCGCCGCCACGCTCGGCTTCGGCGCCTCTGCCGTGTATCCGCTGGGCGTACAGATGCGTGCAGAAGAGAAGTTTGGTGAAGGTGAAGAAGGCAACAAAGCGTTCAAACGCTATGCCAAAGCGGCAGAAAAAGCGCTGATGAAAACCATGGGCAAAGTGGGCCTGTGTACCGTTGAGAGCTACAGCTGCGGTGAGTTCTTCGAGCCGAACTTCCTCGATACCGAAGATCCGGTGCTGAAGAAATATTTCCCGAATATCAAAACCCCGGTGGGCGGCGCGGGCTTCCCGGCCATCGCGCAGATGGCGGTGGACTGGCACCAGAGCGCGCTGAAAATTCAGGGCGAAGCCGAAGTACCACTGCTGGGTCTGTTCAAAGAACGTTCTGAGGGTGCGGGCCACTCGTATGGCACCATCGCAGTACGTACCTTTATTGATATGACAGAGCAGCCGATTCGTTTCGCCGACAAAGCGCGCGAAGAGGACAACTTTATCCGTCTGATGACGCTGGCCAGGCTGGACAACGCGTTCAGCATCAAAGCCGAGTCGTTTAAAGACAGCAGCTTCGAGCGCATCCCGAATGCGGTGATCGACAGCTTTGCTATCACGCCGGATTACCGTCAGTTCTCCAGCCTGATGCACGCTGAGCGTAAGCGTCGTCCGGCGGCACTGCGTGACATCCTCGCGCTGCCGTGCGATCTGACCCACGTGGACAGCGAAGCCGAATTTGGCCGCAAGCTGGGCCGCTACTCGCTGGTCAACAACGGCTTCGCCATTCGCGGCCTGCGCTGCGAAGCGGTGAACGGCAGCCTCAACCAGTTTGAGCTGCGTCTGATTGATGCTATTGCCGGCCTGAAGCCGGAGAGCGAGCGTCTGGCCGCGCTGTCACGCGCGCTGAAAACCCGCTTTAACGATGAGATCGAAAGCAGCAGCATCACTGAAGGCGTGTTGCAGATTACCGCTTACGGCCAGGCCGCAGACTATCTGGCAAAAATCTTTACCGCGCTGCCCTCGCTGCCGCTGGAAGAGATCCAGCCGGCGCACGAAATCACCCGTACCTTCGCCTCAGGCGCCATGAGCCACGGCGCGCTGGTCGCGCCGGCGCACGAAGCGGTAGCGCACGGCACCAATATGGTGGGCGGAATGAGTAACTGTGGTGAAGGTGGCGAACACTATTCACGCCACGGCACCATTCGCGCATCGCGCATCAAACAGCTGGCGTCCGGTCGTTTCGGCGTGTGGGCGGCTTATCTGGCCGACCCGATGCTGGAAGAGCTGGAGATCAAAATTGGCCAGGGCGCTAAACCGGGCGAAGGCGGTCAGCTGCCGGCACCGAAAGTGACGGTGGAGATTGCGGCCGCGCGTGGCGGTACGCCGGGCGTTGAGCTGGTATCACCGCCGCCGCATCACGATACTTATTCTATCGAGGATTTGGCGCAGCTGATCCACGACTGTAAAGCGGCGCGCGTACGCGTTATCGTCAAACTGGTGTCGTCTGAAGGCATCGGTACTATCGCAGTCGGCGTGGCAAAAGCCGGCGCAGACGTCATCAACGTCGCCGGTAACACCGGCGGCACCGGCGCGGCGTCGGTCACCAGCCTGAAATACACCGGGCGCGTGGCGGAAATCGGTATCGCCGAAGTACACCAGGCGCTGTGCGCGAACGGGCTGCGTGACAAAGTGCAGCTGCGCTGCTCCGGCGCACAGCAGACCGGCAGCGACGTGATCAAATCGGCCCTGCTCGGCGGCGACAGCTTCGAGTTCGGCACCACCGCGCTGATGATGCTGAAATGCGTGATGGCGAAAAACTGTAACGTCAAATGCCCGGCAGGCCTCACCACTAACGCTGAAGCCTTCGATGGCGATCCGCGTCAGCTGGCGCAGTACTTCATCAACGTGGCGCAGGAAGTGCGTGAGTTCCTCGCACGCCTCGGTCTGCGTTCGCTGCGTGAAGCGCGCGGCCGCTCTGACCTGCTGCACCTGATGGATCATCCGCTGGAAGTGGGCAAACTCGATCTGCGCGCCATGCTGACCGTGGTGCCAGAGCAGAAGATCGCTCAGCCGGTGTATCTGGAAAAAGATTTCGAGCTGGACGATGGCTGGGTAGACGAGCTGAAAGCGCAGCTGGTTGATGCTGCCCGCCGCGAGATTACGCTGGGTAACGGCGTAACGCTGAACAACCGTAACAAGAGCGTTGGCGGTCAGCTGGCGATCGATATTGAGCGCATGCTGAACCACGAGCTGTCGGCGCAGCAGCTGGCCGCGCTGCCGGCGGTACTGCAGGATGACCGTGGCCGGAAATATCTGGCACCGCGCACAGTGCAGATTGATACCCGCGGGTCAGCCGGTCAGTCATTTGGCGCGTTCTGCAACGACGGCATGCAGATGAAGCATTACGGCACCTGTAACGATGGCGTCGGTAAAGGTCAGTGTGGCGGCGAACTGGTGGTGATGTCACCGGGCGGCGGCGCACAGGACAGCGACGGCAACGTGCTGATCGGTAACTTTGCGCTGTTCGGCGCGACCGGCGGTCGTCTGTTTGTTCAGGGCCAGGCCGGTGACCGTTTCGCCGTGCGTAACTCGGGCGCCACCGCGGTGGTGGAAGGCGTCGGCGACTTCTGCTGTGAATACATGACCAACGGCGCGATTCTTAACCTCGGCACCTTTGGTAAAGGTTTCGGTAACGGCATGAGCGGCGGCTTCGCCTATCAGTATGATCCGTACCGTTCCCTGGCCGCGCACGCCGCCGGTGATTCGGTGCTGTTCGGCTCCATCGCTGACGAAGACGAAATGGCGCAGGTGCACAAGCAGGCAGTGCTGACCATGCTGCACTGGCACCTCGAAGCTACCCAGTCGCCGCGCGCGGCGTGGCTGCTGGAGAACTGGGAAACCGAGTGTCAGCACTTCGTTTATGTGATGCCGCGCTCGCTGCTGCTGTATCAGGATGGCGGCGAAATTCTGAAAGCGAAAACGCGTAAGGATCTGCTGGAAGAGCTGTCCACGTCGCTGGCCGCGCATCAGGTTGCCAAGTTCAAATCAGCCTGGCGTGCGGGCAAAACCATCGCCGACGGTGCGGTACCGGCCTACGGCGCGACCGATACGCAGGAGATGTTTGTTCTGCTGAATAACTACACCGTTCTGAGCTTCGCGCAGCAGCTGGCGCTGGGCAAACTGCCGAAAGGCACAGCGGTGGAAGACGCGGCAGTCGAGAAAGCGGTTCGCAACCTGCTGATGACCGAAGATTTCGCGCTGGTCAGCAAGCTGCAGCGTCATGCCCGTGCGGCCATTGAGAACTACAGCGATGATGAGCTGGCAAGCCTGATCGCCGCCAAGCGTATGTCGGATTACAAAGCCGCGCTGACGCAGCGTAACATTCGCTCCATGGACAGCCTGGCAACCTATGGCTGGATCATTTATCAGGACGCCTGCAACCGTGAGGTGCTGGGCCATCTGCCTGATTTTGAAGAGCTGTTTGCACGCGCCGCACTGCCAGAGATTGCCGCCGCGGTCGGGAAACTCTCCTGATTGCGCTGCGAAAGAAGATTGATGACGATAAAACGGTTTGAGTACTGATATCCATGAAGATTCCTTACATTCCTGAAGACGCGCCGTTTAACGGCGAACAGAAATACTGGCTGGCGGGGTTTCTCGCCGGTCTCCACTCGCGCCTGCTGGTATTAGAAGACAAGCAGACCGCACCGGCAGCGGGCGCCAGCGCCACCACCCAGCTGCATATTCTGTTTGGTTCCCAGACCGGTAACGCCGAAGCGCTGGCGCAGACCGCAGCCAAAGCGGCGCGCGCTAAAGGCCTGGTGCCGGTAGTGCAGGCGCTGGGTGAAGTGGATCTGGATGTGTTCGCCACCATGCGTCATGTACTGATCGTCACCTCCACCTACGGCGAAGGCGAAATGCCGGATAACGCACAGCTGTTCTGGCAGGCCATCTCAGCCAGCACCGCACCGCGTCTGGAGCAGATGCACTTTGCCGTGCTGGCAATCGGCGATACCGGCTACGACGGTTTCTGCCAGGCCGGTAAGTTCATTGATATGCGCCTGGAGCAGTTGGGGGCGAAACGCGTGGTGGATCGCATCGACTGCGACATCGATTACGAAGAGCCTTCCAGCGAGTGGATTGGCAGCGCCATGCCACAGTTTGCCGCCAGCGCGGGCAGCAGCGGCACGGTGCTGGAGAGCGCGCCGGAAGCGCCGGTGATCCCGGGCAGCAACAAGCAAAACCCGTACGCGGCGGCGCTGGTGACCAATAAGCGTCTGTCCGGCGAGCAGTCCGCCAAAGATATCCGTCACTTCGAATTTGACCTGAGCGACAGCGGCCTGAAATACGAAGCCGGTGATGCGCTGGGCGTGATCCCGGTGAACGATGCCGGTCTGGTGAGCCTGCTGCTGAGCGAGCTGAAAGCCGACTACGAAACCCCGGTGCCGGGCTTTGACCGTAACCTCGGCGATCTGCTGACCTATCAGTTCGAGATTTCGGAGCCGTCGCGCAAGCTGATTGAGTGGGTCGGACAGCACACCACCAACCAGGAGCTGCTGCACGTCCTGCAGCACGACGATAAAGACACGCTGGCCAACTGGCTGTGGGGCAAAGATACGCTGGATCTGCTGCAGCTCGAGCTGAAGCGTAATCTGTCGGTGCCGGAGCTGGTGGCGATGCTGCGTCCGCTGCAGCACCGTGCTTACTCCATTTCGTCCAGCTCGAAGGCGTACCCTAACCAGGTGCATCTGACCATCGCTTCCGTGCGCTATCACAGCGGTGGCCGCGAGCGTAAAGGCGTGTGCTCCACCTATCTGGCTGAACGCGTGCGTCGCGGAGAGAAGCCGGCGATCTTTATTTCGCCGAACAAAGCGTTCCGCGTGCCGGCGAACAATAACGCCCCGCTGATTATGGTCGGTCCGGGCACCGGCATCGCGCCGTTCCGCGCCTTCCTGCAGGAGCGCCAGGCGACCGGTGCTGAAGGTAAAAACTGGCTGTTCTTCGGCGACCAGCATCAGGAACATGACTATATTTATGCGGATGAGCTGGCGGGCTGGCAGCAGAGCGGTCTGCTGACGCATCTCGACCTGGCCTTCTCCCGCGATCAGGAAGAGAAGATTTACGTGCAGAACCGCATGCTGGAGAAAGGCGCTGAGCTGTACGCGTGGCTGCAGGAAGGCGCCTACTTCTACGTCTGTGGCGATGCCTCACGTATGGCGAAAGATGTCGATGCCGCGCTGTATGAAGTGGTGCGTCAGTTCGGTGGTCTTTCCAGCGAACGTGCCGCAGCCTATATCGATCAGCTGAAGAAAGATAAGCGTTATCTGCGCGACGTTTATTAAGATCGGTACAAAGGGAGCGCTACGCTCCCTTTGGTCTGCTGCGCACTAAGCCGCGCCGCGACACAGGCATAAAAAAACGGGCTAATCAGCCCGTTTTTTATTTTCCGCGATTTACTTCACTACGCGCAGTGAAGGACGTCCACCGCGCGGCGGCGGTTCGTCATCCGGTGAAGAGTCGTCATCCGTCGCATCGTCCGGACGGTCACCATCAATCACCGACATCAGCGTCTCTTCCTGGCCGCCTTCCTGCTCGTCGCCGGACAGCTCATACGCGGGCTCCGGTTCGAACATCGTGCCGGCGCCGTTTTCGCGCGCGTAAATCGCCAGCACCGCAGCCATCGGCACGGATACCTGGCGCGGCACGCCGCCGAAACGCGCATTGAAGCGCACCTGATCGTTGGCAAGCTCAAGGTTACCCACCGCGCGCGGTGCGATGTTCAGGACAATCTGTCCGTCACGAGCGTACTCCAGCGGCACCTGTACGCCAGGCAGATTGATATCCACCACCAGATGCGGCGTCAGCTGGTTGTCGAGCAGCCATTCATAAAAGGCCCGCAGCAGATAGGGACGGCGGGCAGTAAGTTGCGACATTTCCATAGATTAGCCCCGGGCTTGCAGGCGCATTTCACGTTCGGCTTCCGTCAAAGAAGCGAGGAAGGAGTCACGTTCAAATACGCGCGTCATGTAGCCTTTCAGCTCTTTCGAACCTGCGCCAGCCAGATCCACACCCAGCTGCGGCAGACGCCACAGCAGCGGCGCCAGATAGCAATCAACCAGGCTGAACTCTTCGCTCATAAAGAACGGCGTACGTGAGAACAGCGGCGCAATGGCCAGCAGCTCTTCGCGCAGTTGCTTGCGCGCGGCATCGGCTTCGGCACCGCTGCTGGTTTCAATGGTACGCATCAGGCTGTACCAGTCCTGCTCAATGCGGTGCATCATCAGACGGCTTTCACCGCGCGCGACCGGATAAACCGGCATCAGTGGCGGATGCGGGAAACGCTCATCGAGGTATTCCATGATGATGCGGGATTCATACAGCGTCAGTTCACGGTCGACCAGCGTTGGCACAGTGCGATACGGGTTGAGGTCAATCAGATCCTGCGGCAGATTATCCGTTTCAACCTGCTCGATCTCCACGCTGACGCCCTTCTCAGCCAGCACGATACGTACCTGATGGCTGAAAATGTCAGTCGGACCAGAAAACAGCGTCATTACCGAACGTTTGTTGGCAGCGACAGCCATGAAAACCTCCAAGTTTGTTCACAAAAAAATACTGCGAATAGCCAACCACGCGGCGACTCACCTGCTCATCAGATTCGCACACAGCCGGGCGTTACAGGCATTGTCCGGTCGTCCCGACAGGAGCAGTATGCACAACGCCGCGACTCGCGGGCGCAAAGTGTCAGTCAGTTTACCAGATTTTAAGCAGCTTGTGGGGCGGGGATAATCATTTGCGGGCAAAATGCGGGGAAAGCTCGCGTTTTTGCGCTGAAAAAGCCGCGATTCAGGCAATAAAAAACCCGCCGAAGCGGGTTTTTTGAGCCAATTGTAACTGCCGAAGCAGCCAGCAATTAACGCTTGGAGAACTGTGGACGACGGCGTGCTTTACGCAGACCGACTTTCTTACGTTCAACCTGACGCGCGTCACGGGTAACGAAGCCCGCTTTACGCAGTTCAGAACGCAGAGACTCGTCGTATTCCATCAGAGCGCGGGTGATACCGTGACGGATCGCACCAGCCTGACCAGAAATACCACCACCTTTAACGGTGATGTACAGGTCCAGTTTACCAACCATATCAACCAGCTCCAGCGGCTGACGCACGACCATGCGTGCAGTCTCACGACCGAAGTACTGCTCCAGAGAGCGCTGGTTAATGACGATGTTACCGCTACCCGGCTTGATAAAGACGCGAGCGGCAGAGCTTTTGCGGCGACCAGTGCCGTAGTTTTGAGTTTCAGCCATTGCCTATAATCCCGATTAAATGTCAAGAACTTGCGGTTGCTGCGCCGCGTGGTTGTGCTCGTTACCTGCGTAAACTTTCAGTTTACGGTACATAGCACGACCCAGTGGGCCTTTTGGCAGCATGCCTTTAACCGCGATTTCAATCACACGCTCAGGACGGCGTTCGATCATCTCTGCAAAGGTCGCTTGCTTGATACCACCGATGTGGCCAGTGTGGTGATAGTAAATCTTGTCGTTACGCTTGTTGCCGGTTACAGCAACTTTGTCAGCGTTCAGAACGATGATGTAATCACCGGTATCAACGTGCGGAGTGTATTCCGCTTTGTGCTTACCACGCAGACGGCGCGCCAGTTCAGTCGCCAGGCGACCCAGGGTTTTGCCAGTTGCGTCAACAACATACCAGTCACGCTGTACGGTTTCTGGTTTAGCTGTAAAAGTTTTCATTGAAAAGCTTACCCAAATAAAAGTTACACGTTGGTGAAATCCCAAACGCTAAGTTAACGATTGAGGCTCACACGACCAATTCGCCCAGCAAGCCCACCCCCTCAGGTAGAGTTACCGGATCACACAGTTTTCCGGGAAAAGAAAGCCTGTGCTGTAACGTGGGGTCGCAAGATTATAGAGAAGTCGAATCTAAAGATCGACTCTTTTTGCGCCCGAAGCGGTGATTTCTGTTTGCCCCTCAGGGCAGGTGCGGCAGGCGAAGATACTCCTCGCTCTGCATCTCCTGCAGGCGCGACAGACAGCGCTGATATTCGAATTTCAGCCGCGTGCCCTGATAGATTTCAAACAGCGAGGTTTCTGCCGCCACCACCAGCTTGACGTGGCGCTCGTAGAACTCATCCACCAGCGCGAGGAACCGCCGCGCCTGGTCTTCCGTTTTGTAAATCATCACCGGCACATCGTACAGCAGCACGCTGTGGAAGCGGCGCGACAGCTCAATGTAATCGTGCTGGCTGCGTCCTTCACCGCACAACGCGAGGAAGTTGATGGCCAGTACGCCTTCGTGAACGCCAAGCGTCGGCAGCTGACGATGGTTAATCTCCAGCACCGGCGCGTCGCCGCGCGGTTTACCGGACAGCGCGCTGAACATGCGCTCCATCTCCGCGTGCGTTGCGTCGTTAAGCGGGAAATTCCACAGATGGGCCGATGTCAGGGTGCGCAGGCGATAATCAATGCCGGCATCGACATTCATCACATCGCAGTGGCGCTTAATCTGCTCGATAGCCGGCAGAAAACGCGCCCGCTGCAGGCCGTTGCGGTACAGCTCATCCGGCGGAATGTTGGAGGTCGCTACCAGCGTAATACCGCGGGCAAACAGCGCCTCCATCAGGGTACCAAGCAGCATTGCGTCGGTAATGTCGGAGACGAAAAACTCGTCGAAACAGAGAATATCGGTTTCCGCTTTGAAACGGTCAGCGACAATCAGCAGCGGGTCGCTGTGGCCCTGCAGCTGCGTTAACTCTTCGTGCACGCGCAGCATGAAGCGATGGAAATGCAGACGCAGTTTGCGATCGCCAGGAATAGACTGAAAAAACAGATCCATTACCCAGGTTTTACCGCGTCCGACGCCGCCCCACATATACAGGCCACGCACCGGCGCTTCATGGCTCTCCGGCGCTTTATTCATCAGCTTTGATAAGCGGCCAAACAGCCCTTTAGCTGCCGACTGCGGCTGCTGCTGGCGGGCAATCAGGCCTTGCTGAATGCGATCTAAACGGGTGATGGCGTCACGTTGTACATCGTCCGGACGAAACTCGCCCTGCGACAGCGCCTGCTCATAGCGCGCAAGCGGAGATGAGGTTTGCATGGTTCTCTCAGAATCCCTGAAAAAGTCCGATTCACGTGTCGGTTGTCGAAAATTAGGCCGCTCTACACTAAGCGATACAGCCCGAGGATTCCACTTCCGATGGATTAACGGGTATAGTGGCTACTATTGAAGTTGAAACAGAAGCAATGCCCTACGAAGCAACGGAAATTACACGGGAGTCATTATGACCTGGGAATACGGGCTGATTGGTTTAGTGATTGGCATTATTGTCGGCGCGGTAGCGATGCGTTTTGGCAACAAAAAGCTGCGTGAGCAGCGCAGCATGCAGTACGAACTGGAAAAATCCAAAGCGGAGCTGGCGGATTACCGCGAAGAGCTCACCAACCACTTTGCGCGCAGCGCAGAGTTGCTGGACAACATGGCGCGCGACTATCGCCAGCTGTATCAGCACATGGCGAAAGGGTCGAATGACCTGCTGCCAAATCTGCCGGGCGAGAAAAACCCGTTTGCTTACCAGCTGACGGAAGCCGAGGCCGATAACGACCAGGCGCCGGTGCAGATCCCGCGCGACTACTCTGAAGGCGCATCGGGCCTGCTGCGCAGCGGCGAACGCACCACCCGCGGTTAATCCTTTTGGGGCACAGCATGGCTGTGCCCTTTTTGTTTTCCGAACGCTTATTACCAATAACTGTCACACTTCTTTTATCCCCCTTTTCGCAGCGAGAGCGTCATAGCAATGAAAAAACCAGCACGACTGTTAAGCGCATTAGCCTTGAGCATTGGGATGAGTCTGGCGGCGACGCCGGGTGCCATGGCCACGTTGCCGGCACAGATTCAGGGGCAAGCACTGCCAAGCCTGGCACCGATGCTGGAAAAAGTGCTGCCGGCGGTGGTCAGCGTACATGTCGAGGGCACCGACAGCGGTCAGCAGGGCCAGGATATTCCCGAGCCGCTGAAGCGCTTCTTTGGCCAGGCGCCCGGGCAGTCTCAGCCACAGCCGTTTGAAGGGCTGGGTTCCGGCGTCATCATCGACGCAGCTAAAGGCTACATTCTGACCAACAATCACGTGGTAAACGGTGCGGATAAAATCAGCGTGCAGCTGAGTGATGGCAACGAATATGACGCAAAGCTGATTGGTCATGACGAGCAAACCGACATCGCGCTGATTCAGGTAGAAGGCGCAAAAAACCTCACGCAGGTGAAAATTGCTGATTCTGACGCGCTGCAAGTGGGTGATTTCGCCGTGGCGATCGGCAACCCGTTCGGCCTCGGCCAGACGGCGACGTCCGGCATTATCTCGGCACTGGGCCGCAGCGGGCTGAATCTGGAAGGGCTGGAGAACTTTATTCAGACCGATGCCGCCATCAACCGTGGTAACTCCGGCGGCGCGCTGGTGAACCTCAACGGCGAGCTGATCGGCATTAACACCGCCATTCTGGCGTCGAGCGGCGGCAATATTGGTATTGGCTTTGCCATCCCCAGCAACATGGCGATGAACCTGGCGCAGCAGCTGATTCAGTTCGGCGAAGTGAAGCGCGGTCAGCTCGGGATCAAAGGGACTGAAATGACCGCCGATATCGCGAAAGCGTTTAACGTCGATGCGCAGCGCGGGGCATTTGTCTCTGAAGTGCTGCCGAAGTCGGCGGCGGAACAGGCGGGCATCAAAGCGGGCGACATCATCACCGCCATTAACGATAAGCCAATCACCAGCTTTGCCGAGCTGCGGGTGAAAGTCGGCACCACGCCGCCAGGCCAGCAGGTGAAAATCGGTCTGCTGCGCGATGGCAAACCGCTGACGGTGACCGTAACGCTGGAACAGAGCGCGCAGAGCACCGCCAGCGCCCAGCTGATGTCGCCAGCGCTGCAGGGTGCCACGCTCAGTGACGGCAATACCAAAGCCGGCGATAAAGGGGTCAAAGTCGATACCATCGAAAAAGGCACGCCGGCAGAACAGGTTGGCCTGCAGAAAGACGATGTAATTGTCGGCGTTAACCGTACGCGGGTGCAAAGCCTCGCCGAGATGCGCAAAGTGCTGGAGGGCAAACCGCCGGTACTGGCGCTGAACGTGGTGCGCGGCGACGAGAGTATTTACCTGCTTCTGCGATAATCCTCGCAACGGGCGGACAAGCAGGTGTTTGTCCGCCCTTCTCGTGCTATTCTGCCCTGCGATCAACTCTTGCCTGAAATAACACCATGTTTCTTAAACTTTTACGTTCTGTGGTGATGGGCCTGATCGTGGCAGGTTTACTGCTTGTCGCGATCCCGGCGCTGCGAATGGGCAGCAACGTCACCTTTGATCACGACAGCAGCGCCGATGAAGCGCCCTTCAGTTTCAATCAGGGCGTGCGCCGTGCTGTGCCGGCGGTGGTCAACGTCTATAACCGTAGCGCGCACGGTAACAATAATCGCGGCATTACCACGCTCGGTTCCGGCGTCATCATGAACGCGAAAGGCTACATCCTCACCAACAAACATGTCATCAATAACGCTGACCAGATTATCGTCGCGCTGCAGGACGGACGCTTTTTTGAAGCGACGCTGGTGGGCTCCGACGCCATGACCGATCTGGCGGTGTTAAAAATAAGCGCCTCTAATCTGCCGGTAATCCCGATTAACGCCAAACGTGTCGCGCATATTGGTGATGTGGTGATGGCGATTGGCAACCCGTACAACCTCGGCCAGACGGTCACCCAGGGCATCATCAGCGCCACCGGCCGCATCGGTCTGAGCTCCTCCGGTCGGCAGAACTTCCTGCAAACCGATGCCTCGATCAACCAGGGGAACTCCGGCGGCGCGCTGATTAATTCGCTGGGCGAGCTGATGGGCATCAACACGCTGACCTTCGACAAAAGCAACGACGGCGAAACCCCGGAAGGCATTGGTTTTGCCATCCCGACCGCGCTGGCGACCAAAATCATGGATAAGCTGATTCGCGATGGCCGGGTGATCCGCGGTTATATCGGTATTACCGGGCGCGAGCTGCCGCCGCTGCACGGTCAGGGCAGCAACCTCGATCGGGTGCAGGGCATTATTGTTAGTGAAGTTACGCCGGGCGGTCCGGCAGATCGCGCCGGCATTCAGGCCAACGATGTCCTGCTGCAGGTGAACGGTAAGCCGGCGCTGTCCGCGCAGGAGACCATGGACCAGGTGGCGGAAATCCGCCCGGGATCGGTGATTGATGTGCAGGTGCTACGCAATGAGCAGAAGATGACGCTGCCGGTTACCATCCAGGAGTTTCCGGAAGCGGCCAATAATACCTCGCCGTAAACGCACCCGGCCGCGGACAGCGCCATCGCTGAGCCGCGGCCGGGTGTGCAGAACCGCGGCGTAACTAGCTGCGATCGACCGGGAAAGCGATCACCTCACTAAGCGCATCGGCCTTCAGCGCCAGCATAATCAGGCGATCGACGCCCAGCGCCACGCCGGAACAGGCCGGCATGCCGTGCGCCAGCGCATCCAGCAGGTAAGTATCAATCGGATGCTGTGGCAAACCGCGCGCAGCGCGACGGCGATTATCCTGCTCAAAGCGCTGACGCTGTTCGCGGCTATCGGTCAGTTCGCGGAAACCGTTGGCGAGCTCCACGCCTTTGTAATAGACCTCAAAACGCTCTGCCACGCGGTGATCTTCGGTACTGATCTCCGCCAGCGCCGCCTGACTGGCCGGGAAGTGATAGACGAAGCACGGCTTATCGAGACCAATTTTCGGTTCCACGCCTAGCATAAACAGCAGCTGCAGCAGCGTGTCGCGATCGTCTTCGCGATTCGCCAGCTCACCCTCACCCAGCTTTTCCGCCGCTTCGCGCAGCTGCGCCTTGTCCGCCGACAGCGGATCGATCTCCAGATGACGGATAAACGCCTGCTGATACGATAGCGATTCGGCGCTGTCGCACTCCAGCACCTGCTGCAGCAGGTCGTCGACTTCGTTCATCAGCCGATACATGTCGTAGTGCGGCCGATACCACTCCAGCATGGTGAATTCCGGATTATGGTGGCGCCCGGCCTCTTCATTACGGAAGCAGCGCCCCATCTGATAAATCGGGCCGCTGCCCGCCGCCAGCAGGCGCTTCATGTGATATTCCGGACTGGTCATCAGCCACAGATCGCGCCCGTCTGCCGCGCCAGGTCCGACAAAGCGCGTCTGGAATGGCACCAGGTGGATGTCGGTGATCGTCGCCTGGCTCATGGCAGGCGTATCCACTTCCAGTACGCCGCGATCGGCAAAGAAACGCCGGATTTCCGCCAGGATGGCGGCGCGTTTCAACAAATTGGCAATGGGTGCGCTCGGCTGCCAGCTTGCCGTTTCGCTCATGGTGATGACTCCTTATACAGACAAGGGGAGGAAGTCTACCCGTATTGCTGACGGCAAACAACGGCACCGCCGTCGCGGCAGGCAGTTTCAGAAATCACAGGTGCTGGCAGGACAACAGGAGGAAGAGAAAGCCGGTACGAAAGCAGGTTTCGCACCGGTTTTAGTTACTGCGCGCTGCGCTGAATTGCCTGACCGCCCGCTTCAACATCTTCGCCTACGCCACGCGTGGTGTTACAGGCTGAAAGCAGCGAGGAAAGCACCAGTACCGAGAAAATCGCGACAATACTTTTCTTTAACATAGCCATATCCTTGTTGGTTGCAGTAAAAGTACAGCTTTTAAAGCATAGACCGGATACGCCATGATGGCGGTTAAGCTGCTGAAAAAAGACGCGGTGCGGGGAAGAGCGCGGAAATAAAAAAGGCGCATCGATGATGCGCCTGATTTGACGATTATTTTACGCGGGAAACGTATTCGCCAGAGCGGGTGTCCACTTTTACCACTTCGCCAATCTGTACGAACAGTGGCACTTTGATCACGGCGCCGGTAGACAGCGTCGCTGGCTTGCCGCCGGTACCGGCAGTATCACCTTTCAGACCTGGGTCAGTTTCGGTGATTTCTGCTTCGATGAAGTTCGGTGGCTGAACGGCGATCGGTTTATCGTTCCACAGGGTTACGATACACTCGGCGTTGTCCTGCAGCCATTTGGTCACGTCGTCCAGTACCTTGGCTTCAACCTGATACTGTTCGAAGGTTTCCGGGTGCATGAAGTAGAAGAAGTCACCGTCGTTGTAGGAGTACTGCAGCGTCATGTCACGCACGTCTGCGCCTTCGGCGGAGTCGGTAGACTTGAAGGTTTTCTCAACGCGTGAACCGGTCAGCAGACGACGCATTTTAACACGTGCAAACGCCTGGCCTTTACCCGGCTTAACGAATTCACTGGATTCGATGGCATACGGTTCGCCTTCGAACATGATTTTAAGACCGGCACGAAAATCGTTGCTAAGATAAGTCGCCATAAAGGCCCTCTGTAGATATTAACTGGTAATAGCCAAAAAAATGGCACACATTGTAACCCTAAATCCCCCCGTCAGAGAAGATTGGTTGCAGCAACTTGCTGATGTTGTCACCGATCCTGCTGAATTACTGCAACTTTTAGCCCTCGAAAACCACGCAGATCTGGCAGCCGGGAGCGAAGCACGCCGTCTGTTCGCCCTGCGCGTACCGCGCGCCTTTATTCAGCGCATGCAGCGCGGCAATGCGCAGGACCCGCTGCTGCTGCAGGTGCTGACCAGCCGTCAGGAGTTTACCGATGCGCAGGGCTACAGCACCGATCCGCTCGATGAGCAGAGCAGCGTGGTGCCGGGCTTACTGCATAAGTATAGAAACCGCGCGCTGCTGCTGGTCAAGGGCGGCTGCGCGGTGAACTGTCGCTACTGCTTCCGCCGGCATTTCCCCTATCAGGATAATCAGGGCAACAAGCGCAACTGGCAGGCGGCGATTGATTACATTGCCGCCCATCCCGAGCTCGACGAGATCATCTTCTCCGGCGGCGATCCGCTGATGGCGAAAGATCAGGAGCTGGCATGGCTGATTGGCGCGCTGGAAAACATTCCGCACCTGAAACGCCTGCGCATTCACAGCCGGCTGCCGGTAGTGATCCCGGCGCGCATTACCGAAGGGCTATGCCAGCTGCTGGCGGATACGCGTCTGCAGGTGCTGCTGGTCAGCCACATCAACCACGCGCAGGAGATTGACGAGGCGCTGCGCGAACGCATGCAGAGGCTGAAGCGCGCCGGCGTCACCCTGCTGAACCAGAGCGTGCTGCTGCGCGGCGTTAATGACGATGCGCAGACCCTGGCACAGCTCAGCAATGCGCTGTTTGATGCCGGCATCCTGCCCTACTATTTACATGTGCTGGATAAGGTGCAGGGGGCGGCGCACTTCTTTGTGCCGGATGAGCAGGCGCGCGCGCTGGTGCGGCAGCTGCTGACCATGGTATCAGGCTATATGGTGCCGAAGCTGGCGCGAGAAATTGGTGGTGAGCCGAGCAAAACGCCGCTGGATCTGCAGCTGCGTCAGGAGTGACCAGGCGCAATAAATTGCGCCGCTACGCGTTCGTGCAGACTGCTGAATTCGGATTACCCCCTATCTGCGGGCCGTAGCGGCGCGATTCATCGCGCTATTGTTTATATTACGCCCACAAAAAAGCCGCTCTCGCGGCTTTTTTATTGCTGCTCTGCCATTACGGGCACTTATACACCTGACCCGACATTTTGCTGTCGAGCGGGGCAAAGGCAGACAGCAGGTTCTGCGTCGGGCTGGTGGCACCATAAATTACGTTGCCGCCCATCTCCGCTGCGCGGTTACGCAGGTCGTTGGCCGCACCGCGCAGTGAACTGCCTTCACCGCCTGAGCCGGTCAGCCAGTTGCTCTGCGAGCCGGTAACATTGCCCAGCAGCTGACATTGGCTGCCTGGCTGTTGATCAACAAAGGTGACACGTTCGCCGGCGGCACTCAGTTGGTTGGAGGTGCTACAGCCCGCCAGCAGTAAGGTACCGACTGCCAGTCCGAGCGAGAGGTTAATCCGCATTATAATCCCCATTTATTATCATCAGTGTCGGGCGGCAGCGTAGCAGAAAAGCGCACATTTTTTCTGAACATTCATTGCCCTAAACCCGCAAAGCCGAAGTATTGCGCCCTTACTTATACCTTGTTCGCCGGCAAAAGAAAAACCCCCGACCGTTTCCGATCGGGGGTTTCTCAACAGCTCAGACGTTCAGGGCAATTACATCATGCCGCCCATACCGCCCATGCCACCCATGCCGCCAGCGCCAGCACCTAAGTCAGGTGCGTCGCCTTTCGGCAGGTCGGTGACCATCGCTTCGGTGGTGATCATCAGACCGGCCACAGAAGACGCGTACTGCAGCGCAGAACGGGTCACTTTGGTTGGATCCAGGATACCGAAGTCGATCATGTTGCCGTACTCTTCGGTCTGTGCGTTGTAACCGTAGTTACCGTCGCCCGCTTTCACGTTGTTAGCAACCACAGATGGTTCTTCACCGGCGTTAGAAACGATCTGACGCAGTGGCGCTTCCATCGCACGCAGAGCAACCTTGATACCGACGTTCTGGTCTTCGTTCTGACCTTTCAGGCCAGATGCTGCGATTTTCGCCGCAACACGCACCAGCGCGACACCACCACCGGCAACCACGCCTTCTTCAACCGCAGCACGGGTAGCGTGCAGGGCATCTTCAACGCGTGCTTTCTTCTCTTTCATCTCAACTTCAGTCGCTGCGCCTACTTTCAGTACGGCTACACCGCCTGCCAGTTTAGCAACGCGCTCCTGCAGTTTCTCTTTGTCGTAGTCAGACGTCGCTTCTTCGATCTGCTGACGGATCTGCGTCACGCGGCCAGAGATTGCGCCCTGATCGCCCACACCATCGATGATGGTAGTGGTGTCTTTGTTGATCACCACGCGCTTTGCCTGACCCAGGTCTTCCAGCGTCGCTTTTTCCAGCTCCATACCGATCTCTTCAGAGATCACGGTACCGCCGGTCAGGATAGCAATATCCTGCAGCATCGCTTTACGACGGTCGCCGAAGCCCGGTGCTTTCACCGCAGCCACTTTCACGATACCGCGCATGGTGTTGACCACCAGCGTAGCCAGCGCTTCGCCTTCCACGTCTTCTGCGATGATCAGCAGTGGTTTGCCGGCTTTCGCCACAGCTTCCAGCACTGGCAGCATTTCGCGGATGTTAGAGATTTTCTTGTCAGCCAGCAGGATGAATGGGCTTTCCAGCTCCACTGCACCGGTTTCTGGCTTGTTGATGAAGTACGGAGACAGGTAGCCACGGTCGAACTGCATACCTTCAACCACGTCCAGCTCGTCCTGCAGACCGGTGCCTTCTTCAACGGTGATCACGCCTTCTTTACCCACTTTGTCCATCGCCTGAGCGATCAGGGTACCGACGCTTTCATCGGAGTTGGCAGAAATGGTACCTACCTGCGCGATAGCGCGGGAATCCTGACATGGTACAGACAGGGTTTTCAGCTCTTCAACGGCTGCTGCAACGGCTTTATCGATACCGCGCTTCAGATCCATTGGGTTCATGCCCGCCGCGACGGCTTTCAGGCCTTCGTTGACGATAGCCTGTGCCAGAACGGTAGCGGTGGTGGTGCCGTCGCCTGCTGCGTCGTTGGCTTTAGAAGCGACTTCTTTCACCATCTGCGCACCCATGTTCTCGAACTTGTCTTCCAGCTCGATTTCACGTGCCACAGAAACACCATCTTTAGTGATGGTCGGTGCACCAAAAGATTTATCCAGAACCACGTTACGGCCTTTCGGGCCCAGGGTAACTTTTACTGCATCTGCCAGTACGTTCACGCCACGCAGCATTTTTACGCGTGCGTCATTACCGAATTTTACGTCTTTAGCTGCCATTTCAAATATCCCTTAAATTCGTTTCGTTCAGTGAATTACGCGTAAATTACGCTTCAACAATCGCCAGAATGTCGCTTTCAGAGATGATCAGAACTTCTTCGTTGTCGATTTTCTCAGTCTTGGCACCGTAGCCTTCGCTGAAAATCACCAGATCACCCACTTTCACGTCCAGCGGCTTCACGTCGCCGTTTTCCAGGATGCGGCCATTGCCAACAGCCAGTACTTCACCGCGGGTTGATTTGCCTGCTGCAGAGCCGGTCAGAACGATACCGCCAGCAGATTTGGCTTCAACTTCTTTACGCTTGACGATAACGCGATCGTGCAACGGACGAATTTTCATTTGATAGCTCTCCTTTGAGAAGTCCAATCATTCATTTTTGGGTTGAACGCCGGGCTTGAGGGTTCCGGCCTCGTGGAGAGAGAGATAGGGGCAGAAAAGGGGCTTTCAAGGGCAAAAAAATAAAAAATTTTCGTTTGCGTAACAGATGACGAAAAAGACAGCAAAAAGGGCGGCTTACGCCGCCCCGCTTACATTCAGCGATCTTTATCGTGACCGATACGATCCTGATCTTTGCGCTCAAACTCGCCGTCCATGGTGACGCCGCTATCCGGGCCCTGCCCCGGGCCGCGCCATACGCGCAGGTGCGGCATCAGTTTCAGCGTCAGGTGCTTCTGCACCGGCGGCAGCAACAGCAGCAGGCCGAGGAAATCGGTAAAGAAGCCCGGCAGCAGCAGCAGAAAACCGGCGATGATCAGCGACACGCTTTTGATCATCTCCGCCGCCGGGCTCTCATTACGCGCCAGCTTCTCCTGCATCAGCATAAAGTTCTTCATGCCCTGATTTTTCACCAGCGACACACCAATGCACGAGGTAAAAATCACCAGCAGCATGGTCAGCAGCACGCCGAGCGCGTGCGCCACCTGGATGAAAATCGAGATCTCAATCCAGGCCAGAACAAAAAAAATCACTAACGGTAACCAGCGCACCGATATCTCCTGTGAGTCACGCCGCCACGCAGCGTGCGGGGCAGCAAAATTGAAGGGTCAGCATGACCATAACGTATGAGATGGGCACGCGGCCGGGGAAATTCAACCGCCGCTGTTAAATTTATGCCACCGACTTAAAATTGCGAAGTACATCACATATCGTTATTACCGCTGGGCCAGCAAATGTCCGTAAAGTGATCTGTGCACAAGCATTTCTGCAGTGACAGAATATGATCGTGCTCGCCAGCCCGAAGATGGATAAAATGTCGGCACTGGTATTCCACGACAATATAATTGCTTCACCTGCACGTTATTCGCCGCCCATCCATTCCGGATGCCCGGCAGTAACACAGCAGCAATAATAAGAAGGTAATCATGGCGAACAACATTCGTATCGAAGAAGACCTGTTAGGCATGCGTGAAGTTCCGGCAGATGCCTATTACGGTGTTCATACTCTGCGTGCGATTGAGAACTTCTATATCAGTAACAGTAAAATCAGTGACATCCCCGAGTTTGTTCGCGGCATGGTGATGGTGAAAAAAGCCGCCGCGCTCGCCAACAAAGAGCTGCAAACCATCCCCCGCCACATCGCCAACACTATCATTCAGGCCTGTGATGAAGTGCTGAACAACGGTAAGTGCATGGACCAGTTCCCGGTTGATGTCTATCAGGGCGGCGCGGGCACCTCGGTCAACATGAACACCAACGAGGTGCTGGCTAACATCGGGCTGGAGCTGATGGGGCACCAGAAAGGTGAATATCAGTACCTCAACCCGAACGATCACGTGAATAAGTGTCAGTCCACTAACGACGCTTATCCTACCGGTTTCCGCATTGCGGTTTACGCCTCGATCCTCAAACTGCTCGACGCGATTGGCCAGCTGAGCGAAGGTTTTCAGCGCAAAGCGGTGGAGTTTGAAAACATCCTTAAGATGGGCCGCACCCAGCTGCAGGACGCGGTGCCAATGTCGCTCGGTCAGGAGTTCCACGCGTTCAACGTACTGCTGAACGAAGAGACGCGCAGCATTCTGCGCACCGCCGAACTGCTGCTGGAGGTTAACCTCGGCGCCACGGCGATCGGCACCCGCCTCAACACGCCGGACGGCTACCAGCAGCTGGCGGTACAACGCCTGGCGGAAGTCAGCAACCTGCCGGTGGTGCCCGCCGAAGATCTGATTGAAGCCACCTCAGACTGCGGCGCTTACGTCATGGTGCATTCAGCGCTGAAGCGCCTGGCGGTGAAACTGTCGAAAATCTGTAACGACCTGCGCCTGCTGTCATCCGGTCCGCGCGCCGGCCTGAACGAAATCAACCTGCCGGAACTGCAGGCCGGTTCTTCGATCATGCCAGCGAAAGTTAACCCGGTGGTTCCGGAAGTAGTCAATCAGGTGTGCTTCAAAGTGATTGGCAACGACACCACGGTGACCATGGCTTCCGAAGCCGGTCAGCTGCAGCTCAACGTGATGGAGCCGGTGATTGGCCAGGCGCTGTTTGAGTCGATCAGCATCCTGACCAACGCCTGCTACAACCTGCTGGAAAAATGCGTTAACGGCATCACCGCCAACAAAGCGGTCTGTGAAGCCTACGTGTTCAACTCCATCGGTATCGTCACTTACCTCAACCCGTACATCGGCCATCACAACGGCGATATCGTCGGGAAAATTTGTGCTGAAACCGGTAAGAGCGTACGCGAAGTGGTGCTGGAACGCGGTCTGCTGACCGAAGCCGAGCTGGACGATATTTTCTCCATCCAGAACCTGATGCACCCGGAATACAAAGCCAAACGCTACACCGACGAAAACGAACAGTAATCCGTTCCGGATCAAGTCGTCTGAAGCACGCCTGTATACAATACGGCGTGCTTTTTTATTTTGACGTCTATAACTAAAGTGGCTGCGTGTGGCGGCACTTCAGGGAGTGAAACTATGGTAGTGGTGGAATTGCTCATCGTCCTGCTGGCGATCTGGCTGGGTGCGCGCCTTGGCGGCATCGGCATTGGCTTTGCCGGCGGTTTAGGCGTGCTGGTGCTGACGCTGGTTTGCGGCATGAAACCCGGCGCGATCCCGTTCGATGTCATCGAGATCATTATGGCGGTGATTGCGGCCATCGCCGCGATGCAGGTGGCTGGCGGCATGGATTATCTGGTCGGGCTGGCGGAACGCCTGCTGCGCCGCCATCCGCGCTATGTCACTTTCCTTGCGCCGCTGGTGACCTATGCGATGACGCTGCTGGCGGGTACCGGGCACACCGCTTTTTCTACCCTGCCGGTGATTGCGGAAGTGGCCAAAGAGCAAGGCGTACGCCCTTCGCGCCCGCTATCGATAGCCGTAGTGGCGTCGCAAATCGCCATCACCGCCTCGCCGCTTTCAGCCGCGGTGGTATTTTTTGCCTCGATTCTTGAACCGCGCGGCGTCAGTTATCTGGCGCTGCTCGGCGTCGCGCTGCCTGCCACCCTGCTGGCCATTTTCTGTGCCGCCGTGATCACCAACTTCCTCGGCAAAGAGCTCAAAGAAGATGACGTCTATCAGGCGCGCCTGGCGAAAGGTGAAGTGACATTGCGCGGTGAGCAGGTTTATCACATCAAGCCGGGTGCCAGACGCGCGGTACTGCTATTCCTTATCGGTATTGCGGCGGTGGTGCTGTACGCGACGGCAATCAGCGACAGCGTGGGCCTGATCAGCAATCCGGTGCTGCCGCGTAACGAAGCCATTGTGGTGTTTATGCTGACGGTTGCCACGCTGATTTGCCTGACCTGCAAAGTGGAAACCGGTGAAATCCTCAGCGCCAGCACGTTTAAATCCGGCATGAGCGCCTGTATCTGCGTAATGGGCGTCGCCTGGCTGGGCGATACCTTTGTCAAGGCGCACCTGAGCGACATCCAGACGCTGGCCGGCGACATGCTGCAGAGCTATCCGTGGATGCTGGCGCTGGTGCTGTTCTTTGCTGCCACGTTGCTCTACTCGCAGGCGGCCACCACTAAAGCGCTGATGCCGGCCGCACTAATGCTCGGCGTGTCGCCGCTGGCGGCGGTCGCCTCCTTCGCCGCGGTGTCCGCGCTGTTCGTGCTGCCCACCTACCCGACGCTGCTGGCCGCGGTGGAGATGGATGACACCGGCTCCACCCGCATTGGTAAGTACGTGTTCAACCACTCGTTTATCATTCCCGGCGTACTGGCAATTACCTTCTCGGTGGCGTTTGGCTTCCTGTTCGGCAGCCTGATCCTGTAGCGTCGTGGTTACATCCTGAAAACCTCGTGGCGAATGAGCCGTGTTATTATCGCGGCTCATTCGCCACCGGAGCTGATTAATTCGTCATGGCTGCTCGATTTTCCCGCCTGCTAAGCCTGTGCCTGGCGCTGCTGTTTTGCCTGTCGGCGCAGGCCAGCCTGTTCTCGCCCACTACCAATAACCGCTTTGTGCCAGTCGATCAGGCCTTTGGCTTCGATTTCAGCCAGCAGGGCCATCAGCTGACGCTGAGCTGGAAAGTGAAGGACGGCTATTACCTCTATCGTCAGCAATTCCACATCAGCGCGCAACACGCGCAGCTGGCGCCGGTCACGCTGCCGCCGGGCCAGCCGCACGAAGATGAGTTTTACGGCAAGAGCGAAATCTATCCGCGGGACGTACAGCTGCCGATCACCCTGCGCCAGGCCGATGCCGGTGCAACGCTCAGCGTGACCTATCAGGGCTGCGCCGCGGCCGGCTTCTGCTATCCGCCGGAGACCCGCTCGGTGCCGCTGACGGCGATGGCTGCCGATAGCGCCGCGCCGGTAATCGCGGCATCACCGGCCGCTGACCGCACGCCGCTGCCGTTTTCGCCGCTGTGGGCGCTGCTGATTGGCATCGGCGTGGCCTTTACGCCGTGCGTGCTGCCGATGTATCCGCTGATCTCCGGCATCATTCTTGGTGGCCAGCGCCGCTACTCGCTGGGCCGGCTGTTCGCCCTCGCACTGGTTTACGTGCAGGGCATGGCGCTGACTTACACCCTGCTCGGTATGGTGGTGGCAGCGGCGGGGCTGCGTTTCCAGGCTGCGCTGCAGCATCCTTACGTGTTGATCGGCCTCTCGGTGCTGTTTGTGCTGCTGGCGCTGTCGATGTTTGGCCTGTTCACGCTGCAGCTGCCTGCCAGCCTCCAGACGCGTCTGACGCTGTGGAGCAACCGTCAGCAAGGCGGCTCGCTGGCGGGCGTGTTTATGATGGGCGCACTGGCTGGGCTAATCTGCTCCCCCTGCACCACCGCGCCGCTCAGCGCCATCCTGCTGTATATCGCGCAGAGCGGTAATCTGTGGGCCGGAGCCGGCACGCTGTGGCTGTACGCCTTCGGCATGGGACTGCCGCTGATTGCTGTAACGATGTTCGGCAACCGGCTGCTGCCGAAAAGCGGTCCGTGGATGCAGAGCGTAAAAGAGGGTTTTGGCTTTGTGATTCTGGCGCTACCGGTGTTTCTGCTGGAGCGCGTGCTGGGCGATATCTGGGGACTGCGGCTGTGGAGCCTGCTCGGCGTGGCGTTTTTTGCCTGGGCGTTCAGCCTGAGTCTCAGCGCGCGCGGCACAGCGCGCGTGCTGCCGATCATCATGCTGGCGGCCGCGCTGGTGGTGGCGCGCCCGCTGCAGGACTGGGCATTTGGCAGCAGCAGTACGCAAAGCGTCGCCCACCTGCCGTTTCAGCGCATCAGCAGCAGCCAGCAGCTGGATAGCGCATTACAGCAGGCGCAGGGCCGTATCACTATGGTCGATCTCTATGCCGACTGGTGCGTGGCCTGCAAAGAGTTTGAAAAATACACCTTCAGTGATGACGGCGTGCGCAGTGCCCTGAGCAACGTGCAGCTGCTGCAGGCTAACGTGACAGCCAACAACGCGCAGGATAACGCGCTGCTGCAGCATCTGCAGGTGCTTGGCCTGCCGACCATCCTGTTCTTCGATGCGCAGGGCAAAGAGATTGCCGATTCACGCGTCACCGGGTTCCTTAACGCCGCGGATTTCCGCGCCCATTTGCACAATCTGCCGCGTTAAACGAAACTGGTTGCACGACACTGCCCGGGCGTACGCGCCCGGGCCCGCATTCCGGAGGAGAGTCTTTTGCAACGCGAACAGATCCTTGAGCATGCGCTGAATGTGCTCGAACAGAGCGGCCTGGCCGCGACCACCTCGCTGCAGCAGCTGGCTGGCGAAAGCGGCCTCGCCAGCGATCAGCTGGAGCGCTACTGGCCCGATCGCGATGCCCTGCTGTATGACGCGCTGCGCTTTCACGGCCAGCAGATCGACAGCTGGCGCCGCCAGGTGCAGCTGGATGAGCGCCTCAGTGCAGCACAAAAGCTGCTGGCGCGTTACGACGTGCTGGCAGAGCACGTCAGTAAAGGCCGCTTTCCCGGCTGCCTGTTTATTGCCGCCTGCAGTTTCTATCCCCAGCCGGATCAGCCGGTGCACCAGCTCGCCGAACAGCAGAAGCGCAGTTCCTGGCAGTTCACCCATGAAATCCTCGTCGACCTGGCGCTGGACAACCCCAGCATGGTGGCCGATCAGATGGAGCTGATCCTCGAAGGTTGTCTGAGTAAGCTGCTGGTGAAGCGCAACGTGCAGGATGTCGCTACCGCGCGGCGTCTGGCTGAAGATGTGCTGAGCATCGCGCTATGCCGGCAAAACGGCGCGCTGGCGTAGGCTTTTTGTTCAGCCTGCCTGAAAAGCAGGCAATCAGTCACGATTGCTACGCTTTTTTTACGAAACCCGTTGACGGCTGTGAGCCATTAGGGTTTAATGCGCCCCGTTGCCCGGATAGCTCAGTCGGTAGAGCAGGGGATTGAAAATCCCCGTGTCGGTGGTTCGATTCCGCCTCCGGGCACCACTCTTCAGAGCCTGTTCGTTAGGGGTTGAGATCCTTAACGGGCATGACAGTGGTCCCCAGCATGATGTTGGTAGTTTGCTTACCGCACCATTGTTGAACACGGGACTTAAAGTCCGGAGGATGTTGCTGCATCCTCTGGACTTCTCACATCCTTAAAAAATACTTCAGCATCGTATTTACCTTTAGAAATGTTTTCTGTCAATCTTTTGTAAAGGTTTGCCTCCCTTTTTTTCCTCTTTTAGAATCATATCGTTAAGATTTGACTTAAGATTACTCTTAGGCCACCTCCAGCTGTTCAAGAACGCTCCTGACCTTGTTGATGTCGCTCTCAACGTATTGCAGAGTGACTGCAGGCGTTGAATGGCCCAGAAGATCCTGAGCCATTTTCAGGTTTCGGTCAGGCATACTCATCAGATTTGTAGCTATGGTGTGCCGGAATCGATGAGGACTCACAACAAAACCACATTCATTTGAAAGCCGGCGAAAAAAAGCACGCAATGGTGGATTATCCATGTTTTCACTTGTCTCATTTCTGCGACCATCAAATCGGGATAAATTGAAAAGCTGATCCTCCATCTTTGCTCCTCTTTCCAGAGAACGGTTATAAAGCATTTCTAATCTTGGTCTCAGATGACGCGTGATCGGAACAAGATGCTCGCGATGGTTTTTTGCTCCTTCCGGTCGAAGGCTTATCCAGTTATGCAAAAAATTAACGTCACATAATCGTATATGCAGAAGCTGATTCTGCCTCATCCCTGTCCTTCGTAAAGCATCCAGCACGGTAAGCCAGAACCATGCAGGCCTCAATGCCGACCTGTAGTTATAGTTTTTACCATACTGTTCATCCGCCTCCCTGGCCTCCATTAAAAGATATATTTTATTAATCTGGATATCAGTCAGGGTTTTCTTTCGCTTTACATCTGGCCGTGCAATCTTGCCATTAAAGGGATTTTTGGTTGCCGAAATATAACCTTCTTCAATCGCAAAGTTGAATAATGCTCTCATGTGAGTGAGCTTATTGTTCCAAGTGGTTTTTGTCAGACCCTCCACATTAATCACATGTCTGCGCCAGTTTAAAACCAACCTGTCATCAACATCAGCAGGAGATATGGCTGCTCCAGCAAAATTAAGGAAAGTCTTTAATACTTTTCTGTAACTCCATTCAGTTGCAACACGAAGAGTTTTACTAAAAAAATATCCTTCAATAAGTTCATCAAATGAACATGAATCTTTCATTTTGACCTCAGTTTTATAAATTCTCCCCAGCCAGTCATTTTCTGGCTGAAAGCCATGTGCTGTCCGAAGGACAGCTCCCTTTTTTAAATAAAATGTCGGCATTAATCATATAGCCTGACACTTTTGTAAAACGACCGCTCTTATCCGGCGTATCGTATTGATGGTAATGGAATAACCCCTTACCATTTCGTGAATGGTGTACGTTCAGTGCCTCAAAACTTTTTTGTAGTCTGGCCTTATCCGTATCACTGCCTCCTGCAGTCGTGGTGTAACGGTAAAAACAGGCCGGTGAGACTACAAAAACAAACTGCGCCAGAACGTGAAGCAGACTGTCCTTTTGATTTACGCTCAGCGTGCCGTCCTCAATGCTGTCCCTGATCCATTCAAGAAAGAGCACACCCGATTCTTCTCCCTTATCTTTCCTCTTTTCATCAGAATGAAACACATCAGTTGTAATTGGCGTGGCTGGACGATTATCCGCAGAAGAATTATCCATTGCCGTAGCAGTTTTCCCTTCAGCCATTAAATCAAGCAATGACAGAAGATTCTCCGTAGATCCCTGCATCTGCACTTCTTCTCCCGTACTGATGGCGTTTTCTGCAGAAAGCAGCGGTTCCTCAGCTGTGAGTGCGGATTCCAGCTCCAGTAAAGGCGCAGGTGGGATAATCTTCTCAGGCGACAACTCGTTTTCCTGAACAGAACTGTAGTCTGAAACTCCAGTTTTAATTGGCACTAAAGGACCTTCCGCATTATCGAGACTGGACAATGAGTTAGGTATTACTTCATATAATTTCGGGGGGGTATGGTCTGTAACTGATGTGATATTAACCAGAGATACCTGCTGAGGTTTTTGCCCGGACATTACGGTCTCATTTGAAAGACCGCAGCTGCTCAGGGCATCGTTAACAATACTGGTTAATATCCCGGCTTCAGCACGGTGTCCCGACAGAAATAGCAGGAGCGTATCAGAAAGAACGGGCCAGCGCTGAAGCCACAGCAGGGCCGCCTCAGGCAATAGTCTTAGCGCCACAAATACGCAGTTCATCTCGCCTGATGGTTCTATGGTCTGTCTGACCCGCCATTGCTCTCCAGGCACGCTAAGACCGGGATACCAGACCCGACCGTTTTTCAGAGCCCCTTCCATCTGCATCAGCCAGGGCAGATGATGGAACAGCCCTGCCCAGTAAGCAGCACAGACCCAGCCGGGAGTTTGCTCAGCCTGTTCTTCAGGCGTGGCGCCCGGTGGCAGCATCATGCCACGGACCAGCCTGACCGCACGCGCGGCTACGTTCAGGCTGAGTTCATTAAATCCTCCGGGACCAGAGTACGGGCCGTACCAGGCTGCCGGGCAGGTCTGCACCCTTGCCGCCATCTCCTCCAGAGGCCTGAGCCACCAGGCTTCAGTGACTTCTTTTGAAAACGGGCTGTTTTCTGTCAGCACCCTGATGAGGCGACGGTTTTCGTTTGTCTGCAGTAGCACACTTCCCGTCTGAGCAGGGTGCCAGCTACCGTCAGCAACAGGCCGGGATGACGTGTCTCCCTTAGAGAGTCTCTCTCCCGGCTGGCTTTCCTGTCTGCCTCTGCCTGTTAACCAGTTAAGTCCAATCACCGTCACCTCCGCCGGAATATGCCTGCTGAATATGACGCTAACCTAAAAGCACTCCGGACTATTTCAACAGTAAACCCGGAACCGTCTCTGACAGAAATCCTGCTTGTTAAAATATTAAAAAGTGGTTTCAGATTTTCAGGGTGATCTGGTAACACCGTGATGCTTTCCTGCATACCTCTGATTACACCGGTATCGCGAGCCATCGTATGCAACAATTCTTTGTTTTGTTTTTTTTTATGATCTGGCTGGCACTGTGCGGGTCTTTGAGCCTGAGTTTCACCCTCCAGGGCACTTCCACCGGGTTTTATCTGGTATGGGTGCTGCTGTTCTGTCTTCCCTTTCTGCTTCGCCCGCTCGCATGGGCAGAGCGGCAGTTAAGACCGGCGCTGACGCTGATCCGCCATCGTCGCAGTCGGGCGTGGGTGCACCTCGCCCCCTGGCAGCCCACCACAGATCTGACGCCAGAGCGGGTCCATCAGTTCTGGCAAGGCGTGAAGGCGTCAACCCGACAGGCTCTGGAAAAGCACCACATCGTTATCATCTCCTCGCACCTTCTGACCGACATTCGAGCCCGCCGGATGCTGGCCTGTATCGCTGAAGGTGGACTCACCGTCCATCACCGCACTTACCGTATCCCTTTTACACCGGCGATGAGAGCGCTGATGCAACTGGAAATTCTCTTCCGGCAGTGGCGCTGGCGCACGGAATTCCGTAGTGACTGGCCCGTGCTGATACTACGGCGTAAATCTTCCTGGTCGGAAAAATAATTTCTGGTGTTAGGGCGTTTAGGGAATGTTCACACTGACTACACACATGCATTCGAATTGAACGATCATGTGCAGCCCTTCATTCCATAGGCTGTTAATATGAAAAAAATTCTCTCCATTATGACCCTTTTAATAACGCTAACCGGCTGCAGCGGCAATAACCTCACAAGCTATCTCAACCCTGTCAGTCAGCAACCGGTAACAGGCAACGAAGAGTCGGCAACACGCAATAATACGGTGTGAAAATCTGGCCCGGGTCCTCTTGATACGCCTGCTATGAACCTTAAACAGCATTACGGGTTTGTATCTGACATCGATCTCTCCGCGCACGTAACAGCTGTCAGGGTAATGCAGGCTGGTTAGCATCGGCGATCGCCGAAGGCACCAGTTGGCAGGCACAGCCGGGTAGCTACTGTCGCATGAGTCGGAACTTGGCAGGAAATGACCGCCTGACTCTCGATGTTCGGGGGAACAGCAAAGAGAGCTTTATCACAGCAACCTATATATCTTCTAATAAGGAACAACACTTGGACCACTGTCTGGCCCGCCTTCAGCGACAGGCGTTGTCCTGCAAGCTCGTGCGGTACGGAGTACCAGTGACGGACATATTCGATGCGGTAGTAAGGGCCCACCTAAATTGCCTTATATTCGGTTTATCCATACGGCGAAAGCGGTAGCGCTGAGAGTGCGGCTGCGTCCAGCTCGCGGAAGGGCTCAGCGCGGCTCTGGTTGCCGTAGGCTTTCATAGGACGGTTGTTCATGTCCGTCAGCAGCTCGTGCAGGCGCGTATTTAGCGCCCTCAGCGTGTAGAAGGTCTCACCGCGGATGCGCGCCAGCAGCCACCTTTCCACGATGAGCACGCCGTTTTCTGCTTTCTGATTATCCTTCGGTTTATACGGGCGGGCATCAAGAATGCGTGTCTTTAATGAACCAGGTGGTTCTGTTAATATAATTTCTTCTACAGGGAGAAATAATATGCGAACGCTGACCGAACAAAAACGAACTGACATCCTGAACGCTGCCACGACCGTCTTTCTTGAGCAGGGGTATGAACGCGCCTCCATGGAAGGAGTGGCAAGAACAGCAGAATGCTCCAAAGCCACGCTTTATAACTACTTTGCCTCCAAGGAAAGCCTTCTTGAGGCCGTCGTCAGGGCCTACGGCACCAACTTTCTGACGCGCGCTGCAGATGATCTGTGCAGTCAGGACAGCCGCCATCTTCCTCTGCCTGACAGGCTGCAGCGATTTGGCGAAGGCATGCTGGGTGCCATGACGTCGGACTGGAAGGGACTTCAGTTGTATCGCATGGTCATCGGCGAGGCGGGCCATTCCGGCATCGGTGATATCTTTTATGAGTCCGGCGTCCGGGAAAGCATGAACGCCCTGGCGGCGCTGATGGAGCAGCATATTGAAGCGGGCGACCTTCTGCCCTCCAGCCCCGAACTACGTGCGAAACAGTTTTCTGCGCTAGTGAAGGCCGAGGCTGACGAGCTCTTTCTCCGTCATCACATGCCGGCTTACACGCACGATGATATTGTCGGCATGGTGCGAAGTGCTGTAAACGTGTTTCTGTCGGGCACGTCACCGCGCTGACAAAGCGAGACGGCCTCGGACGATTCAATAAAACCCATTGACAAATTTGACTCCATAAATAAACTGATACGTACAGTTTATTTATGGAGGTAAGTTAATGCTTAATCGTTTTATTATGGTAGCAGGTCTGACCATGGGGTCACTTCTGCTAAGCGGCTGCGTTTCTTTATTCTGAGGAACTGACATGCGTCTTGTTTACAGCCTCATCACCGGCATGGCCGTGCTGATGCTCTCCGGGTGTCTTTCCGTCGGCAGCCACATCTGAACCTTTCAGGCCCGCCTTCCGGCGGGTTTTTTCTGGCGCTGTTTGCACCCGGTCAGAATGACGCCTCCGTCAGCATGAGTACAATCAAGGCGCTGATGGCGAGAGCCACTGGGGTTTCAGTGACAAGCAGCTTCATAAGCGAGTTCTGACGGACTCCCCAGGCGCCTTCAGCATATTTTCGCCCACGTCGGGCTTTCAGGCGCCGTATGTGGACGACTTCTGTAATATTACTGATGACGCGCCACCACATAATCATCACGGTCGCAGCCAGGACGCCAAATAAAATCAGAATGCTTAGCGTATTCCAGTCCCCCAGGAGGCATCGGTATTAATCCCTGTCAGTTTCTCAATCAATTGTATTCCCCTTCATGTAAAGTTATCGCTGATGGTGCCCTCAAGCTGGCGAACCGTACAGTTCGAGACCGGTGCTGTGGTTTTTCACCAGAGAGTGACGTCGCTAAGCACCAGCAGCGCACACAGCGCATCCACGACAAGGCATTCCGCCACCAGGAATATCCTCAGCGGTTCTGATGAGACCCCCCATACCCTGACGGCATAGTATCTGGCCCGCAACTTCCCGAACTGGCGCAGGCGGTATATCTCCCTGAGGTTACCGGCGGTTCTCAGCAGGGCGAATGCCACGGTTATCAGCATGGCTCCATACACGAACCATTGCCGCGGCGGCGTATTTTCCAGCGTCTCCGCTATCAGACAGCCATTCATTAGGCGATCCTGACGTCAAATGCGGTGAGGACGCCGCCGGCAATAAAAATAAGCGCCAGAGTGGCTCTGATAAGCAGCGACTTCATGCTTCTACACGTGCCGCATACTGGAGCAGAAAATCAGCCGTTCTGCGCCTGACCTCTTTGCGGAGCAGTACCTTAACCTGCTGAACGCCGGCCATGAGGTTCAGCAGTTCCTCCGTCTGCGTCAGGTAGGCGCGCGCCATTTCGCCGGAGGGCCGGCAGCGCAGCTCTCCGCGCAGCATTGCCGTATCAATAACGCTCCGGGCATAATCCGCTGCCGGCGTAAAAAAGGTGTCCCGTCCCCTGCAGTGAGGCGGGCCCCTGGTTTCGCCGCATTTCTGCAGCGTCAGCATCATTCTTATCAGCCTCCGCCGCACCGGCAGGCAGGAATAGCGAAGCGGTAGAGTCCAGATAAAACCAGCGCGCCCATCGCTCTCTTCCCGCCTGGGCTCCGGCACGTCCTCCTTAAGTGCCGGCACGATCACCTGCTGAGAACGGGCTCGGTGAGTGGCGCCTGATGACGAAAATTCCGGGTAAATGTAAAGCATGCTGTACTCCTCGTATAAAAGTTACAGACACGAAATGAAACATTCTCTTGACAGAGTCAGGATAAACCATATTAACTGAACCGTACAGTTCATTATTTTAAAAAGTAACCGGAGAATATTTTATGGTTTGCCTGACAAAACAGCTGTTCCGTACGCTTATCCTGACCGCCGTCATTGCCGCTGCGGGGTGTTCGTCCACCTCACCGGTAAAATATTCCGGCATTGAGTCCACGTCCCGGATGACCCCCAACACGGCTGATGACAGCGACCGGATCCCGTTCCGCTACGCCGCGCCCGTTGACTGGAGTAAATACCGGAGTATCATCATCGACCCCGTCGAAATCTATAGCGGCAGCGACGCGCAGTTCAATGACCTGTCCCAGGAAGACCGGCGCAATCTGGCAGACTACATGCAGAAAAAGTTCGCCGAAGTGCTGGCGGAAAAATTTACCGCAAACACCCACGCCGGGAACGCGCCTTCTCTCCGGCTTAAGCTGACGCTGACCGGCGCGGACACGACGCCTCAGGTTGTGGGGACTTTCACGAAGTTCGACCTGGCCGGCGGCCCGTACAATATCGTCCAGTCCGTGCGAGGAGGCCGCGGCCTGATGAGCGGATACGTCAACTATGCGGTGGAAGTAAAAGATGCAGCGACCGGCGAGCTTCTGCTGGCCTACGTGGCGGAGCAGTACCCCAACGCCATGAACGTGGGTGCAACGTTTGGCTCAATGAGCGCGGCAGAGACTGGGGTGGACAAAGGCGCGGAGCAACTGCTGGAAAAACTTCGCTGAGGCAGGCGACAACCGGAACGGTTTGCTGTTAGTTAGTAAGTGCCCCTGCATATGCTGACAGATATTCTTGTCAGGCCGTTCCGGCCCGGGTCAGGACTACATGGGAGGCAGACTTTGAAACTTCTGGACAGCTATACGCTGGATGAGATTGCGAGCCTGACCAGAGGCGTATTCCGCTTTCGTGAGCTGTGGCTCCGGGAAACGACCGTTACAGGCAGCCGGTGGCAGGCGGCCCATCTCCGTCGTGAGATTATTACAGGAGGGGGGCGTACGCTCTTCACCCTAGCCGGGGACGGTAGTGTTATCCCTGACGAGCATTCCCGGGAAAGATATGCGGGCGACGCCGGCAATCCGGAATTAACTGGTAGGGGTGAACCTGGCGTGTGTGTTGAGAGGCTTGACGACCATCTCTATCGGGTGAAAACCATGACAGCGGAAAGTCACACTGTAGGTGGAGGGGGGGAAGAAAAGCAGAAGAGAAGCGTCATGATATAAATACAGGTAATTGTGGGGTACGTCTGTTAAAGCATCCCGTCAACCTGGGATAATGGGCTTTGCCTTCTCGCAGGGCATTCCACCATTGTCACGCTGAAGCTTGCCACCGCGTTTCGTATCGCGAGATATCCAGGAAAGGTCCAGCAGAACCCATGGGGAACTGGCGGAAGCCAGCATTACACGTCAGGACAGCAGACTGTGGAATACGGCCCCCCGCCTCAGCGACAGGTCTCAGAAATGGCGGTCAGCGTTGGAAATCCGCACAGGCAGCGCCTGGCTGGGGACGTGCTGGCGTATCCGCCCGCGCTATGCGTAGTGGTCGTGGCCGGCGCTAGGCGGGCTGAGTTCGACGCCAGAAAAGTGCTGACAGGTTTTCTGTCGCACTCTATAATCAGGTAACAGGGTGATGGCGTACCACCCTCTCCAACCGCTCCGTTCCGGAGCTGATGACGCCTGATGTGACTCTTGATTTTCAGGAGGCGCGTCAGGCCGTCCCTTACTTTCTTCCCGGCCTGCGTGCTTCCCTTCTACGGGGAGGTATCTGTGATACACGTTTTTGGCCACATCAATCCTGACAGTGACGCCATCTGCACGGCCGTCGTCGCCGCGCACTGGCTGACCGGGCGCGGCATGGACGCCCGGGCATGGCGTCTCGGCGAGGCTAACCGCGAAACCTGCTTTATCTTTGACGCCGCCGGTCTTGCGCTGCCGCCGCTGCTCGCATTTCCTCTGAAGGATGAACGGGTCTGGCTGGTTGATTTCACCGAGCCGGCGCAGGGGCCTGACGACCTGCTCCGGAGCAACGTCGTGGGCATCACTGACCACCACCGGCTGGGCGGGCTGGTAACGCAACTGCCGCCGGAGGTACATATTTGCCCGATTGGCAGCAGCGCCACGCTGCTCTGGCTGCTGATGGACGCAGAAACGCGCCGCGCGCTGCCCCCGACGCTCGCCGTGCTTCTGCTGGGCGCGCTCCTGAGTGACACCGTGAATCTTCGCTCGCCGACCACCACCGAAGACGATATCCGTTCGGCGACCGAACTGGGCGTGCTGTCCGGCGTAAACCGCAGAGCCTTCGCCCGTGACCTTCTCGCCGCCAAAACAGACGTCAGCGGCCTCAGCGCACAGCAGTTGCTGGAAAGGGACCTCAAGTCCTTCGTCATTGCCGGCACCGACGTGCGCATAGCCCAGATTGAGGTCAGCTCACCGACACAGGTTGCCCCCGTGATGAACGACCTGCTTGCTGCCCTGGCGTATCTGGCTGACCAGTCGGGTGCCGGCCTGGCGGTGCTGATGCTGACCGACATTCGCGCCGGGTTTTCAACGCTTTACTTCGCCGGGCGGGAAAGCGTTAACGCCGCCTCCTGCTCCGTACCGGGCATGCTCAGCCGCAAAAAACAGCTTCTGCCGTGGCTTGAGTCCCGCCTTAACCAGAACGGGAGTTCATTATGACCTGCTACACCCACGCACTGATACTTGTGAATGATAAAGACGACGGCACCCTTCTGCTGAAACGGGCGGTCGCGCTGGCGCAGCCGCTCGGCATGAAAATTACCCTGGCGCACATCAGCGACGACTACCGGGAGATGAACTACGTGTCCGACAGCCTGTTGGACGACGTCGTGTCGGAGGAGGTGGTGAAGGCTAAAGCGTTTCTGAGCGAGTTGGCGGCTTCAGTGTCTGAGGCGGTCGATACGCGGGAACTGGTCACCATGCACCGTTTTGAGGACGTGGAGAGGTGCATCGCGGAGCTGGGCGTGGACCTCGTGCTTGCCGGGCACCGCAACCGCTTTATGGGAATGCTCACCTCCCGCTCGGCGGAATACTTCAACCACCTTACGGTGGATGTGCTTATCACTCACCTGACTGACTGAACCGGGAGAAACACCATGCATTTTACACTGGATAACGTGACCGCCCGGGAAATTCTTGACTCGCGCGGCAACCCCACGGTTGAAGTCGAAGCCCGGACCGCGGACGGGATGATGGCGCGCGCCTCGGTGCCTTCCGGGGCCAGCACCGGGTCGCGCGAGGCCGCAGAGCGCCGCGACGATGACGCACACCGTTTTGGCGGCAAAGGCGTTCTGGATGCCGTCAGGGCGGTTAATACGGAAATCTGCCAGGCCGTGCGCGGCAGCGACGTGCGCGAACAGCGTCAGCTGGACAACATCATGCTGGCGCTGGATGGCACGGAGAACAAGAGTCGCCTGGGTGCCAATGCCATTTTGGGCGTGTCGCTGGCGGTGGCCCGGCTGGCGGCTCAGGCCTCGCACGAGCCGCTGTGGCGCTACCTGGGGGGCCTGCAGGCGAACCTGCTGCCCGTGCCGTGCATGAACATCATCAACGGCGGCGTGCACGCCCGCGGTCAGGGCGCGGACTTCCAGGAGTTTATGATAGCCCCGCACGGCGCGCCCACGCTGCGCGAGGCCGTACGTCAGGGCAGCGAGGTCTACCAGGCGCTGCGCCAGATCCTGCTGGACAAAAACCTCTCGGCGGCAGTGGGCGATGAAGGCGGCTTTGCGCCCGCCGTGTCGTCGAACCGCGACCCGCTGGCGTTTATCGTACAGGCGATTGAGAAGGCGGGATACCGGCCCGGAGAGGACATCAGCATCTGCATGGACCCCGCATCAAGTGAGTTTTACGCTGACGGTCAGTATCATCTGCGCACCGAGGGCAGCGCGCTGAGCGCGGCGGAAATGACGGCGTACTACGGCGAGCTGATGGACCAGTTTCCGGTCATCCTGCTGGAAGACGGCCTGGCCGAGGACGACTGGGCGGGCTGGAAGCATCTGCACCAGCAGCTCGCGGGCCGGGCCGAGCTGGTTGGCGACGACCTTTTTGTCACCAACGTGAAGTACATCCAGCGCGGCATAGACGAAAACCTCGCCAGCGCCGCGCTGATTAAGCTCAATCAGATAGGCTCGCTCAGCGAAACGCTGGACGCCGTGGCGCTCTGCCAGCGGCACGGCTGGGGCGCGTTCATGTCCCACCGCAGCGGGGAAACGACGGACACGTTCCTTGCAGATTTGACGGTGGCACTGCGCGCGGGACACCTGAAAACCGGCGCGCCGTGCCGCGGCGAACGCGTGGAAAAGTACAACCAGCTGATGCGCATCGAGCAGGCGCTGGGTGACGATGCGCACTACGCGGGGCTTCATGCGTTTGTGCGCCGCACGTAATGCATCTGCCGGACGGTCCCCGTCCGGCACGGGAGCACTGCCTGTGGCACCTGCAACGCTGATCCTTTTGCGTCATGGCGAAAGCCAGTGGAACCGGGAAAACCTTTTTACCGGATGGACGGACGTGCCGCTGACGGACCGGGGGCGGCAGGAGGCCGACCGGGCCGGTGACGCGCTGCGGGCAGCGGGCCTGATGCCCGACCGGGTCTTCACCTCGGTGATGACGCGCTGTGTTCATACGGTCTGGCGGGTGCTGGACCGTCTTGACCGCAGCTGGACGCCCGTGGAAAAAAGCTGGCGGCTGAACGAGCGCCACTACGGTGCGCTGCAGGGGCTGAACAAGGACGCGGCTGCCCGGCTGATGGGCGCAGAGACCGTGCGGCTCTGGCGCAAAAGCTTCAGCGGTATTCCGCCCGCGGACGCGGAGGCTCCGGCGCAGCTGCGTCGGGACCCGCGCTACCGCCGCGTTGCGCTGGCCGACCTGCCTGCAACGGAAAGCCTGGAAATGACCCTGCGTCGCGTCATGCCGTACTGGCACCACGTTGTGGTGCCACAGTTGCGCTGCGGAAGTACCGTTCTGATCGTGGCGCACGGCAACACGCTGCGCGCCCTGACCGTCTTTCTGGACGGCATGCCCTACGACAGCGTGGCACAGTTGCATATCCCGACCGGCGTGCCGGCCGTATACCAGATGGATGCGGCCGCACAGGTCGTGTGCCGTTATGTTCTGAATATTAAAAAAAAGGAGTGAACGTGAATCAGCTTTTTGCCGTCATCACCGGCGGTGCTTTAGGGTGTGTTATCCGCTGGCAGCTGGGCGCGCGCCTGAACGCGCTTTTTCCGGACCTGCCGCCGGGGACGCTGCTGGTCAACCTGCTGGGTGGATTTATCATCGGGTCGGCGCTGGCGTATTTTCTGCGCCATCCCGGCCTCGATCCGGCCTGGCGGCTGCTCATTACCACCGGGCTGTGTGGCGGAATGACGACCTTCTCCACATTTTCAGCTGAGGTTTTTGCCCTGCTGCAGTCCGGCAGCTATGCCTGGGCAGCCGCCTCGGTGCTGATGCACGTGCTGGGTTCGCTGGCCATGACGGCGGCAGGATTTTATATCATGACGCTGTGTGCTTAACCCGGACCGTACGGCCTTTAATCCAGGGGAGACCTCAGTGCAACGACCGCTGCACTGAGGTCAGACAGTTCAGTATATTGTTCAGAAGCGCTCTCTGCAGGCCTGACCCGACAGGGTTACGCCTGTAATGCTCGGGACACTGTCGTAACAGAGTTTCAGGTCTGCCTGTTCTGGTAAAGGTCCCAGCGATTGCCATAGAGGTCCTCAAACACGACAACCATTCCGTATTCTTCCTCCCGCGGCTCCTGACAGAAGTGGACGCCTTTTGCCTTCATAGTATTGTAATCGCGCCAGAAGTCGTCGGTCTGCAGAAACAGAAAAACCCGTCCGCCGCACTGATTGCCGATAAAGCCTTCCTGCCGGTCGTTCGACGCGCGGGCAAGAAGAATAGCGCAGTCGCTGTCAGGGTCCGGCGTAACCACGACCCAGCGCTTACCCGGCGGCGGCGTGTCCTCAATCAGGGTAAAGCCCAGCTTATCGGTGTAGAACTCAATTGCACGATCATAGTCATCGACCACGACATGGCCATACGCTGCTGGCCATGCTCATCAAAGCCTGAAACAAGCCCGTTACGGTTAAGGTAGATGCCGGACATGGCTAGGCTCAGGCGCAACTGCCTGCGGTCGCTCCACTCGCTCTCTGCCAGCACCTGATATATCCAGAAGGTGAGCTTGACCACGTGCAGCGCGTGCTGCCGCCGGAACAGGTCGTTCTGAGCCTTCAGGTTGCCGTTACCGGCCCGCCAGGGTTAGTCCGGCTGGCCGGGAAGGTAGGCGTGCAGCCCTTTCTCACGGCCCTCCCGCAGCAGCCTGTTGATATCGCTGGCCAGCTCCTTCGGAAATTGCCGCTACTTATCAACCATCGCCAGCTAAACGGCCGAGAGAGAGCCGCACTATGAGAAAGGCGCCAGAAGGAGATTACTTTACGTACTGCCAGATGTGCCTGGGTACCCGGTCAAACAGCTTGCCAGCGGCAAGTTCGGCCTTTCGATGGTCATAAGCCGACGTCATCGCAAATTCTTCATCAGGGTCGCCGGTATAGCTCAGGTGCTCATAAACCCTCTCCAGCGTTTCCAGATTCTGGTATCGCCGGAACTTTAGCAGCCATTCGGTACGGTTCATCCATATTCCACATGTTAATTAAGAGTCAGCGAAGGGGCCGGATAATGAGACTATCCGGCAAAAATAAAAACTGGCAATAAGCTGATTTACCTTACTTTTTCGATAAACAGCATCGGTACTCGGCGGTAAATAACTCAACGGCCGCAGCGGAAAACATCAGATGGCTGCCGTAAGATTTGATAGCCACGGGCAGGGCAATGCCCCGGAGCGGTTTTCCGGCACTGGCAGCCTGCCAGAGTGCCAGCGGCGCGATACCGGCCTGGCGAGCGAATGCGTCCAGTGATACCAGCGGCTCATCGGCATCCGGAGCAGAGGGTACAGATGAACGCGTCTGCCACTGCTTTAAGAAGGCTACAGCCTCCTCCTGCAGGAACATCACGGCAGCGCCGCGCACCTGACGACGTCGGGGGAGAGTAAAGCCTGCCAGCACCCCGTCCGTGCGCGTCGCCTGTAGCAGGTCGCCCGGCCGGATGCCGAGCATCTCGGCAAAGAGATCCAGTCGAATATACATGTCTTACCTCTTTCTGGTGTGTGAAAGGCAGTCCATCGCGGGTCCCGGGCATAAATGCTACGGTGACTGAGATTAATCCTGGGTGGAAAAGTATAGATGCCACAGGAGAGACCGCCAGACCAGTACGTGGATGTCACACAACGTAACAACAATTTCAGTTATTCAGCAGGTGCCATGGACCCGCTATGACGCCTGCTGAACATGAGAATAAACAGTATCTTCAGGCGCCTGCCAGCGGCTCCGCAATTAACATCGCGGACAGGCTCTGCTCATGCGTCATATCATCGGGCAGGAGCAACTCTATGCCGAGGCAAGGGGGGCTAGCGTTTACGCCGCAGTGCCGGAAGCCCGCAGGCGACCGCTTAACGCAATCATCGACCGGAGCACGTCCGGTAGGCTGGCTGATCTCCTTTGAAGCCATCAGCTACGTCAACCAGAGCATGTTCGGGCAGGGGGCGGTTGCCGCCAACGCCCTGCTGCGCATGATCAGCGTATGGTTTGCTCTCTCCGGGGGCAGCTGTGGTGCCGCTCGCATAACGACGGGCACTCCGGCCTGAAGGTTACGCAAGCGAACCAGCAGAAATGATAGAGCCGGCCGGGTATTACATTACATCAGGAAAAAAAACCGCCGGCGGCGGGAAAATTCGTTACGGGAAACATCTCATATCATTCTGACATCTGAAAAAAATCAATTTCATCATAAGGTTAGTATTATATACTGACAGTTCAGGGAGGCAACCAGCGGAACGGTTGCGCATGCGGAGGGATGATACGCCCTGCCGGACGGTGCATTAATTTCAGGTTGAACATACCGTGGCAGAGGCTACCATTGGTGGCAGAGTTCTCCGGCAGATACCGGCAAGGCCGGCATCTGCCCTGACTGAAACCAGGAATGTGGTGCAACGTAATGTACAGAACAGAAGATGAAAAACGGGCCGACATGAAGCTCGGTGAGGCGGTGCTTTTTTTACTCAGAGAGAAAGAACCGGTTAATGAGATAACGCTGCTCCTCCGGCTGCAGCAGATGCTGATGACGGAAAAGGATGCCGGCTGCAGAAAGGCAACCTTTTCCGCCATCCGCGAAGCCGAAGGGGCATTACGCAGGCAGCATCAGGACGGTGCCGCCGGCCGCGTCCTGAACCGGACAGATGACCCGGAACGGGCTGACGTAACCGTCCCGGGTGCAGCGTTCAGGCACTGATTCAACGGCCATCCGGCTGTGTGTCAGCCGGTGGCCTGCTGAGTCCGCATCATCCATCCGTGTCTCCGGCGACGACGCGGATCGCCCGATCGTAAAGCTTTTTACGGCCGTCCACCGACCGCGCGGCCTCCTGCTCCAGGACGGTCAGGATCTGCTGCATGCCCACCTCTTTTCCTGACTTCAGCAGGGCCGAGACGGCCTGCCCTATTACTGACGCAATGCTTTCCGTATTATCCGGACTGTCGCTACCCAATTCATACTCCTGACGCACAACTGGTGTCGTGCTTATATCGCCGGGAACGACGTCATTCGGGTCACCCGGCGGGGTTATGATGTTTCCCGCACCCGGCGAGAAGCGGTATCATGTGCGGGCACGCGCCAGCTTTTCCCGCAGCGCGGCGACCCGGCTGGTCAACTCACCCAACTCATCACAGGCTGTATCCATCACCGACACCATATCCGCGGGCACGCCGGCGGCCGTTATCTTCAGCCGGCGGCCCTGCTCCGTCAGGAAAACCAGCACGCGCCGCTCATCATGCTGCATGTCGCGCTGCCGGCAGATAACGCCGGTCTTCTCCAGACGCTTCAGGAGCTGGCTGAGCGTGCCGGAGTCCAGCCGTACGCGCGCGCCGACCTCGGAGACCGTCAGGCCATCCTTTTCCCACAGCACCAGCAGCACCAGGTACTGCGGATAGGTCAGGCCCAGCGGCTTCAGCCGGGGCTGATAGAGTTTCGTCATGGCAAGGGATGCCGAGTAAAGCGCAAAGCACAGAAACTGATCAATGGTTTCAGGTGCCGCTGCGGCAGGAACCGCATCGCAGTTTGCTGGAATGTCATCTTTCATATCATCACGTTTTCCGGATTGGGCCGGGTGCGGCGTGACAGTCTGCACCGGCCAGCGGTTCAGGGCGCCGGACACGCTTCTGTCAGTCAGTCTGCCTCACCGGCCGGACAGCAGCGGTTCTGCGCCCTATCAGGGCGCGCACAGTATTGGGTCAGATTAAATTGATGTCAACGTGAACCGGCTGGCCGGTTCAGCGCGTGGCGGCCGCACAGCGCATAAAGTTGTTTATCACCATAATCATCCGGCCTACTGCTATCAGGTCTGCGGTCAGCAGCAGATCCGTGCGGACCATCCGGTCCATCAGGACCCGGTCGTTCATCTGTGCCTGGATTCTGGCATAGAGGGCTGTCAGGTGCACCCAGTTGTTGGCAAACGTGTCGATGCTAAGGTATTCCCCCTCGCTGAGCTGCCGTAACAGCGCGTCCACGTCGGCCTTAAGAGAGGTGATCCGGTCCGGGCCGGCGAATACAGTATCGCTATCGTACGTCATACGCGGAAGGTCTCCACCATGCCGAGCAGGGCACGGGCCTGCTCTGACAGCGACTGCGATGCCGAAGAGGACTCTTCCACCAGGGCGGCGTTATTCTGCGTCACTCCGTCCATCTGACTGACGGCGATGCTGACCTGAGAGATACCCTGCATCTGCTCGCCGGAGGAGAGGGAAAGGCTGTCCATGGCGTCTGCCAGCTCGCCCACCATGCTGACAACCCTCAGGATACTCTCTCCCGTGCCGGCGGCCGCGGCCACGCCGCCTTCGACCTGGGAAACGGCCTGTTCAATCAGCAGCTTGATGTCCCGCGCCGCGCTGGCGCTGCGCTGGGCAAGTGACCTGACCTCCCCCGCCACAACGGCAAACCCCCGGCCCTCCTCGCCGGCGCGTGCAGCCTCTACGGCCGCATTGAGCGCCAGAATGTTTGTCTGGAAAGCAATGCCCTCAATGACCGAGGTGATGTCCCGGACCCTGACCGCGCTCAGCGAGATCTCGTTCATGGTCTCCGACATGCGCTGCACGTCAGCCTCACCCGCGCGGGCCAGCGAGGCGGTTTCGCGCGCCGTGCCCGCAGTCTGGTGCGCACCGGCCGCGTTGCTTTTCACCGTGGCGGTCAGCTGCTCCATGCTGGCTGCCGTCTCCTGCAGGGCGGCAGCCTGCTGCTCAGTGCGCGAGGACAGCTCGGTATTTCCCTGCGAAATTTCGTCTGCGGCGAGCGCCACCGAGGCGGACGCATCCTTAATCTGCGACACCAGCCCGCGCAGGTTAGCCTGCATGCCTTCCAGCGAGGCAAGCAGGCTGGAAGTATCGCCGCGGCGCAGCGTGACCGGAGAGGTCAGGTCACCGGAGGCGATGGCGGCGGCCAGCGCGCGGGCCTGAGCAGGTTCCCCGCCCAGCTGGCGCATCAGCATGCGGACGAGCAGATAACAGGTTGCTACCGACAGCAGAACGGACAGCAGGGCCAGGCCCGACAGGATAGCGGCCGTCCGGGCGGTGCGGGCACTATTTTCAGATACCGTATCCCGGCTCAGCTGCATCTCAATGTCCGTCAGGTCATCAAGGGGTGTAAGTAAAGCCTTCTGCGCCGGCCGGGCGGTGGCTATCAGAAACGCGGTAGCCTCCTGCTGGCGGTTATCCAGCCCCAGCTTTCCGGCCGTCATCAGGGTGGAAAGTGCGGCTCCCTCCGCTGAAAGCACTTTCTCCAGCGCAGCCTTCCCCTGTGCGGTAACGTTGCCGGACATGCTTCTTTGCAGTTGCTCACGATTACGGATATACGCATCACGCTGAGCAGTCAGGCGCTGCCACTCGGGCTGCATCTGTGCCGGGTCAGACAGCAGGGCCAGGTTGCGCGCGGCAATCGCCATGTCGCGCACGCCGTTCCGTATGTCCACGACCAGTGCAAAGCGCTTCATCTTCACGTCGACGGTGTCGTTCATCCCCTCCCTGGCCTGCCACAGTGCGTGAACGGCGATAGCTGTGCACAGGATAAAAAGCAGGATAAGCAAACCAAAGCCTGCGCTGAGGCGTGTTGAAATTTTCATCAGTTCTCCGGGAAACATTTGTTTGGTGAAGGGGTATCGGCAGAAGACGTTGATTCAGCAGGGTTGAGCACAACAAAATTGCACGCAATATAGTTTTGCACTGTCGTGGCAGGCAACCACATCACCTGAATATCCTGCTGCGCACGGTAATAACACCCGTCAGCGGATGGTCCCGGCATGCCTGAGCCGGTCAGGCCGACACCGGGTGAATGTTCCGTAGACCCTGCTTAGCCGGGCGTGCCGTGACGCACCGGCAGGGCTCGCTCAGCCCGCCCGGCTAAAGGCTATGCAGCCTTACTTGCCGGTAAAGTGCTGCCGGCACCGAAAACCGCAACCGGACCGGATGCAGTCAGATCGGTTGCATGCTCTGCGGAAACCGGCTGGCTGAAGAGGTAACCATGACCTGTCTGCTGGCAACACATCGCCTGAGCCCCGCCCCGTTCGTAGTAGGACTTACCTCACTGCATCTGCAAAAGCAGCCTCTCGGGTCATTAATGGGATCCCGCACCTACTATCAGGGCAGAGCAGGCGGCTGGCTGATATGAACACACATAATGCCGGACGATCAGCGTATGTCTGATTTGTCAGTGTCCGCAGCAAAACTTTTTATGCGCATCTGCAGGCGGGAAATCTGCCCGGTGATGTCAGCTGTTCTTTCGGCCAGCCCCCTGATAGCGCTGGCGATAACAGAAAATCCCCTGCCGTGTATTCCGGCCCTTGCGGCTTCAATACTTGCGTTGAGCGAAATGAGTTTAATTTGCGCTGCAATGCTTCCGTTTTCAGATACCAGTTCCGCAATTTCTTTAGCGGTTTCAGCTGTCTGGATATTCCGCCTGATTTCACTTTCTTCGTGCTGCAGCCGGTCTTTACGCCCCTGAATGTCAATAAGCGCACCGACAGCACGCAGTGGCGTCCCGTCTGCCGCGCGCTTTGTCTGGCCCCGGGCCTGAAACCACCGGTATTCCCCGCTGCGCAGTTTAAGGCGATACTCGATATCAAAACCGGTTTTACCGCTGAAGTCCATGAGATGGCTGACAAACGCGTCAAGCGCAGCCTGTTTATCTTCCGGATGAAGGCGTGATGCCCAGCTTTCCATTACGTCCGGAAACTCTTCAGTCGTTTCAAAGCCAAGCAGCTTTCTGAACTGCGGTGACCACCAGAATACGTTGTCCGGGTTGAGCGGATTTCCACCGATAATATCGAGGTCCCAGAGTCCGTCGTTAAGCATTTCCCGGGACAGGTCAAAGCGTGTGGATACGATATCGAAAAGGCGGGCCTGCTCGATTTCTTCCCCGATATTTTCAATAGTGCCAACCAGCCGGGGCGGCGTAAAGTCTGCGCTGTACTGAGCCCGGAGAAGGAACCATTGAGAATTATTTGCATCTGTTTTAATACGGCATCGTAGGGGATTACCGACGACGCTGTGGCTGACAGCATAATGAATGAAACTTCTGAAAGCGTCTTTGTGATCCGGATGAACCCTCTGCACCAGCGAGGCGAGTCCAAATTCCTTCTGAGAAGACAATCCTAAAAGACGACGGGCCGAAGGTGAGAAGAAAGCGGGCGAATCAGTCCGCAGGTCAGGTGCCTCAATGTACCACACGCACGTCTGATTGATATTCATCAGACATTTCAGCAGCAGAGTGTCGCTGTTATCTGCGCAGACCGTTTCAACAGCCGGTATTGCAGATGTGATTGTATCAGCCCTTTCTACGGCAGGCGCTTTTTTTAATAATTTCCGGAACATCACTTCTCCTGGTCAGCGTAATGAGGCACAAAATATGCTTCAGGCGCTATATCGGCGTGTGATGACGAAAATTCAGTCAACCGACGAAATGTTTCTGGACGTGCGACGTAAAAAGTCGCTTCAGTAATTGTTCCGCTGAGAAATCAGAGAGGAACCTGATGTTCCGTCATCAGTAGCCTACTGGCACATGCAGGATCGGCAACGGGCCTGTGTGAAGCTGCCAGAACAAGGTAGTCCGGCCTTAGGCCGCGTGGATACCGTGAGGTGAAGCGTTACCTGTGAGCATCAATACGGGTGGGACGCCAGGTTGGGCGTCATTCCCGGCAAGACGATCACCGAGCGGCAGGCGGCGGGCAACTTCACCACCAACGTGTTACGCGTCGAGGCGGCACTGGCGCGCTGCGTGGCGCGCAGCATGTTTACGACGCGCTGGTGTCGCTGGCGTTCAACGTCGGCACCGGCAACGTCTGCGGCTCAACCATGGTGACCTTTGCACCATTGATGATAAGCGGCAGTATCGCATAACCCGGCCATGCCATTAAGCCGGTCGCAACCCCCGCTTTTGCGATATCGTCCAAACCGAGGTTTAGGCGAATCAATGGCCTGGCCCGTGATGGCCTGGACTGGCACACTCACGCCCATTTGCGGAGATTGCAGCGTGCTGATTGGCTACATCAGGGTATCAACAAATGACCAAAACACGGATTTACAGCGGATTGCGCTTCAGAGCGCAGATTGTGAGCTGATTTTCGAGGACAGGATCAGCGGAAAAACCCGTGTTCGCCCCGGACTGAAAAAGGCGCTGCGTTGCCTGCAGGCCGGGGACACGCTGGTTGTCTGGAAGCTGGACAGGCTCGGGCGCAGCATGCGTCATCTGGTCATGCTGACGGAAGAACTGCGTGAACGCGGCGTTAATTTCCGCAGCCTGACCGACAGCATTGATACCAGCACGCCGATGGGGCGCTTTTTCTTTCACGTGATGGGGGCGCTTGCGGAAATGGAACGCGAGCTGATCGTAGAGCGAACCCGCGCTGGGCTGGCAGCTGCGCGGGAAAAAGGGCGCGTTGGGGGCCGCCGGCGGGTGATGACAGCGGACGTGACAGCCAGGGCTGAGCGGATGCTGGTTCAGGGGGCAACAATGCTGCAGGTTTCACTGGTGCTGGAAGTGTCAGTCAAAACACTATACCGCTATATTCCGGCGGCAAGACTAAGAGAGCTTAAGGACGAAAGCATTACAGATAAAAAAACGCCGCAACCTGACCAGGTATGTCGGGCGGAAAAATAAAGAAGTGAAATTCGCGACAGGATAAATCGCTGTGAGAGAATACCATTACTGCACAAATGGATAATGATTTGTTTGAATCGCGAAGATAAAGAACTTAACTGTCAGTAATGTGATTATTTCAGGGGCAAAAAAAACCGCGCTGGAGGGCGCGGCAGCAAACTAAAATGAAAACACAATTTCTTATTCAGGTAGGTAAATATAACCGGTTTAACGGCATCGTCAAGGTGATGCAATGTTTTGAGAGGGTACACTACGCAGGATATCGGGTTACGGCAGGTGAGATGTCTCGCTGACAAATACCCCATTGCATGATTTGCGGGCGAGTTGATATGACAAGACTAAACACTGTCGAACTGATTTACTGGGCAAAAAAAACCGCGCCAGCGCGCGGATAATATGGGGTAACGAAAACGTCGATTTTATTAGAATGCCTACCAAGGCTAGTCTGTAGACTGGAAGCGTCAAGGGAAGCGGTTGCTGTCCTTTCGCGGCCTTCCAGGACGAAATGGCCGTGACTCACCGGCGGCACGCTGCTTTTCCTGCTCAATCTCTTTATCGTGTTTCTCAAGTAATTCCCGGCCCTGCTTCGTCAGCCTGTAGCGTTCCTTTTCCCTGAGCCACTCCTCACAGTGAAAATATTCAGCGAGGCCCATTGCCACCAGTTCTTCCCTTATAACAGGCCTGATACGCGCGGGAATCGAGCCTCTTTCCTGCAGTAGGGACAACAGGCGGTAATGTTTCGGGGCCAGTTTCATCGTTATTCTCACGTTTAACATTTCCCTCATAGTTAAAGTATTGAAGAGGGTTATCAATCGGATTCAGGGGGAATAATCCCTGATTCGGTCCATTCTTAATTTGTACCAGCGGGTACGGCAGTTACTCCGGAGTCGCGGATAATTGTGTGAGCCCTCACACAACACTACTCAGATGCGCCATCTGCAATGAGGCACGACCATAGCGGAACCCCTTAACAGGAGAACCGCCAAACGGCACAGGATTATCATCACGGCGTGCGCGTTGAGGAAATCAACGAGGGCACCCGAACCATTACCACCGTCAGTACAGCGATCGTCGGGCTGGTCTGCACCGGTGACGACGCCGACCCGGCAACATTCTCGCTTAACCGACCGGTGCTGCTGACCGGCGTACTCACCGCCAGCGGCAAGGCGGGCGAATCCGGCACGCTGGCCCGATCGCTGGACGCTATCGCCGACCAGTCCAAACCCGTCACCGTCGTGGTGCGCGTGCCGCAGGGCGAGACTGAGGCGGAAACCTCCGCGAACATCATCGGCGGCGTCACCGACGGCCAGCGCACCGGTATGAAAGCGTTGCTGGCCGCGCAGTCGGTGTGCGACGTAAAGCCGCGCATCCTCGGCGCGCCTGGGCACGATACGCAGGCCGTTGCAACCGAGTTGCTGAGTGTGGCGCAGAGCCTGCGCGGGTTTGCGTACCTGTCCGCCTACGGCTGCAAAAGCGTGGAGGAGGCGATCGCTTACCGCGCCAACTTCAGCCAGCGCGAAGGGATGCTGATCTGGTCGGACTTCATCAGCTTTGACACCGTACTGAAGCAGGACGCCACGGCCTACGCCACCGCCCGCGCGCTGGGCCTGCGCGCCAAAATCGACGAACAAACCGGCTGGCATAAGTCGCTCTCTAACGTCGGCGTGAACGGCGTGACCGGTATTTCAAAGGACGTATTCTGGGATTTACAGGATCCGGCTACCGACGCGGGCCTGCTTAACCAGAACGACGTCACCACGCTTATCCGCAAAGACGGCTACCGCTTCTGGGGTTCCCGCTGCCTGAGCGACGATCCGCTGTTTGCGTTTGAATGCTACACCCGCACCGCGCAGGTGCTGATGGACACCATGGCCGAGGCGCAGATGTGGTCCGTTGACGGCCCGCTGAACCCGTCGCTGGCCCGCGACATTATCGAGGGTGAATGGCATGACCAACATAAGTGAACTACTGTGAATCGCCGTTAACATTGACAAGCCAAAGATGCTGACAGGCTTGAACCAAAAGGTACGCAATCGGCTGCTCTTTTGTCGAGTGAGAGCACACGGACATCACGATTGCCGATGAAGAGGCAGGGTCTGACCCATTCTGTTACTGAAGTGAAACACGGTAAGCCCGTACTTCTGCCCACGCTGGCAAGCCGACCGCAAGGGAAGCTGATGGAGGTGCGGGTACAGGAAGGTGGAGAAAGCGAATGCTGCCCTGTAACCGGGCAGAAAGGGGTTGAGCTTCCGGGCGACATTACCCCACGCGAAAGCGGGCGGACTTCCACTGGGTCTTTCTTTACGGGACAGCATTCCGGCTTCTGTTCATGGCATCTGGATGAAACTTATATCAAAGTGAATGGCCGGTGGGCTTATCCGTACCGGGCCGTTGACAGCAGGGGCCGCACTGTCGATTTTTACTTTTCGCCGCATCGCAATACGAATGCCGCTTACCGGTTTCTGGGTAAGATTTTAAACAACGTAAAACAGTGGAAGATCCCGCGCATCATCAGTACAGACAAAGCACCGACTCCCCCCGGGCACTGGCGTTACTGAAACGTCAAGGGAAATGCCCGCCGGAGGTGGAGCACCGGCAGATCAAATACCGGAACAACGTTATCGAATGCGGTCATGGCAAGCTGAAACGGATAATCAGCGCCACGCTGGGGTTTAAATCGATTAAGACAGCTCACGCCACGATAAAAGGGATTGAAGTGATGCGCGCGCTGTGCAAAGGCCAGGCTGAGTCATTCTACTTCGGCCATCCTCTGGGTGAAATGCACTTAGTAGCCAGAGTGTTTGAAATGTGGGCCTTTATCATCGGCCAGAAGGCATATCAACTTTAATATTTGCAACAGTGCCATTTAATCCCCATTACACGATCAGATGCACTCATGGGAAGGCACCAAATACCAGTGGGGTCGAACGCAATTAACGGGGGTGATTGCTCGGGATTCGTCTGGCGCACGTTAAAAGATCGTTTTAATATTCCGATGGATCGTGTCACCACCAAAGAATTAATCGCCATGGGTCAGCCGGTTGATCAGTCACACCTGCAACCCGCTGATTTAGTGTTCTTTAGTATCAAACATGAGTGATACGTCGGCTTTTATGACACCGATCATCAATTCCTTCACGCTTCGGTTAGCCGGGGCGTGATGCGCTCATCCCTGAATAATCCGTACTGGAAATCGGTTTATTTAGAAGCGTGGCGTTCACCGCGTGAGCAGAATTCGCAGATCAGTTTTAATTATAAAAACAAGGTCTGATGTCAAAAATCCCCGGCTTAGCACCGGGGATTTTTCAATCAAAACTGATAAGAGACACTCACCGAGAAGTTACGCGGTTCACCGTAAACATAGTTGTTCATATAGGTGTAGTACTCGCGGTCAAATAAATTATCGACGTTGGCCTGCACCGCAACTTGTTTGGTGACCTGATAACGCGCAAACAGGTTGGCCAGCGGATAGCTGCCCTGATACACACGCTGCGTACTGCCTTCTGGTGCGCTGACATCTTCAAAGGTACGGTTCTGCCAGTTGATGCCGCCGCCAATGGTCAGGTCTGGCAACCTCGGTACCTGGTAGCGCGTAAACAGTTTGAAGTCGGTTTGCGGCTGATCCGGGTTATATCGCCCATCACTGTCGCGTGCCACGTAACGTGTGGCACCGAAGGTCAGTTGCAGGTTATCGGTCAAGGCCCCGTTTAGCTCAAACTCTGCCCCCTTACTGCGCGCGCCCTTAGTGGCGTAGTACGCTTGCTCGCTACTGTTATTAACATAAACGCCGTCAATAGCCGTACCGACATTCTCTTGCTGGATGCGGAATACCGCGACGGTAGCCGTCAGGCGACCATCAAACCACGCTGATTTCAGGCCCGTTTCGTAACTTTTCCCGGTAACTGGCGACAGGTAATGACCTGAGGCGTCGCGGTAAGTCTGGGGCTGGAAGATCGAGGTGTAGCTGGCATAGGCTGACCAGGTATCGTTGATGTCATACACCAAACCGGCATACGGCGTCGTATTGCTCTTGGTCATATTGCCACTGCTGCCGTTGGTACTCCACTCGGTGTAGCGCGCCCCAATAATCAGTGACAGTGGATCAGCCAGCGAGAAGCGCGCGGCGGTGTAGGCGGATTTCTGACGGATCACGTCATTGGCGTTGAGATACCAGCCTTGCCACTGCGGTTCAGCGATATTGCCGGTCCAGTTGTTATTAAAAGCCCCCATGTCGGCTGACGTAATGTCGTATTCATCCAGATCGGTGACGCCATCCTGACTGTAGGTTTGGTTATGCTGACGGCTGTAGCTTACACCCGCCATGAGCTGATGTTGACGTCCAAACAACTCAAACGGACCGCTGGCATAGCCATCAACGGAAGTTTGTTCACGTTTACCGCGATCGAGGCTGCCGTAACCGGTCACCCCTTCACCCGTGGTTTCATCCGGGAAGGCGCTGTAGATATTGAGCAGTTTATCGCTAAAGGTATTTTTCGCATGTGTGCCGTTAACATGAATGCTCCAGCCATTGTTGAAGTTATGCACCAGGTCGGCATACAACTTCTGCACTTCAGTGTGGTAATAAGTCCAGTCGGCGGCGGAGTTGAGACTGCGGTTGTAATGCGTCAGTGATCCATTGCTGTAGAACACTGGTAAGCCGCCCCAGGTAGGATCACGCGTGTCGGCTTTCTCATAGTCATAACCCAGTGAAAGCGTGGTGTGTTCGGTAAGGTCGGCATCAACGACGCCATACAGGAACTTCTTGTTTTTATGGTAACGGTCTAACCAGCTGTCCTGGTCCTGATAACCCGTTACAACACGTCCGCGCAACGAGCCGTTACTGTTCAGCGGGCCCGCAATGTCAGCCACATAGCGCTGCTTATTCCAACTGCCGTAACTGGCACTGACGCTACCGGTGAATTCTTTGCTGTCGGCGTGCTTACGCACCATATTCACCGACGCTGATGGGCTGCCCGCACCAGTCATCAGTCCGGTCGCACCACGTACCACTTCGATACGATCATAAATCGCGGTATCAGAGGCGGCATCACCGTAGTTCCAGCTGTCACCCACCGACGTGGGGATGCCGTCAAAGGTGAAGTTGGTGATTTTAAAACCGCGTGAATAATATTCTGAACGTTCTGAGTCGACCAGGTTACTGGTGATGCCGGTGGTGTTATTCAAAACATCGGTGACGGTTTGTAATTGCTGGTCCTGCATACGCTGCTGAGTCACCACACTGACCGATTGCGGCACATCGCGCGGCGTCAGTAACAACTTGGTGCCAGCACGCGTGGTTTTCACCGCATAATCCTGCTTCTCATTATCTCCGCTGTTGTCGCTGGTGATGGCATTAACCACCAAATCCTGCTGCGTGTTATCTGCCGCCTGTACTATGCCTGGATTGAGAAGGGTATGTACTGCCATCGCCAAAAGCGACACGCTATACGTTTTTCGGATGCCTGAATCCCTGCCTTTCGAAGACATAATTATTTCCGTGGTCAATGATTGTTATGTAAAGCCATCAGGCTTCGGTTGTTATGTTTGCGCCTGAATTTACCCCCCATAGAAAAGGGGTAGGTGCGGCGTATTCCTGTTTACGAACGCCAATGATAATCATTTGCTTTATAGAATCTCGCAATGATTCAACCTGAAGTGTAATAATGTGTAAATAACAACGAAATCAGTGTGATGGATGCGTTCATAACCCGTTAGTTGCTGGCGTTTTCATTTTTGTTACGGGAATAAACAGGAACTTTGCGGTAAATGGTGCGGCAGATGCAGTGAACATTTTTTCTGGTTGAAAGCGGGAGAGCAGAGAAATCCACGTGAATATTTGCCTCCTTCATCTTAATGCGTATGATTCTCATTCTTCTTATATTTTCCGCTCGTTAGATACGGTCGGAGCCGTTCATCCATTGATGGAGTACTGCATGAAATCGTTGTTTAGTCCGCGCAAAGCCGCTGTTGCCATGGCGGTTGCTGCTGCATTTAGTCTGACTGCTTGTCAGGCGCCTGCTAAAAAAGCCGAAGCCCCTGTTGCTGAAACCGCTAAACCGGTTGATACCGCCGTGACACAGCGTGTCCTGGGTGATGGCCTGTATGAGATGGTTTACTCACAGGACTCAAAAGGGCTGTTTGTCGCCAGCGCGCAGAGCTTTAAGGATGTGAATGGCGGTGTTATCTATCGTCTGGACCCAGCAACCCTGGCGACTGAAGGCGAGACTCACACCGATCTGAAAAACTTTGGTGCGGCAATCGATGAACAAGGCAGTGTGTTCTACACCACTAACTCATTGGATGGCGCAATCTCTAAGGTTGATGCCCAGAGTGGCAAAGTGCTGGCACGTCTGGTGTTCCCAGGCAAAATCAGTAAAGAAGGTTATCCGGCGGGCGCCCGTGAAGTGCTGTGGCACGGCAACGAATTGTACGTGGGCCGCGTTGCCGATCCAGGTTACATCTCGGTGGTTGATACGAAAACCTTCAAGCTAAAAACCGAGATCAAAAATGCCGGTAAATGGGTAACGGGCCTGATCTATTCCCCGGTCACTGAGCGCATTTATGCCGCCAATGGTTCTGGCGAAATTTTGGTGATTAACCCGCGCACCCACAAAATCGAGAAGCGTTGGACGGCGGGTGACGGTAAAGAGTATCTGTTCCTGAACATGGCAGAAGATCCTGCCACTGGCCGTCTGTTCATCACTGACGATTCCAAAGGAAAAGCGACACTGGTACTCGACGAGCACACCGGCAAAGTGGTCAAACGTATTGAAGGTGACTCGCTGGGCATCAAATTCAACGCGAAGCGCAACGAAATCTACATCAGCCAGCGTGAATCGAAGAAAGTGCTGCAGCTGGATGCCACCACTTACGCGGTGAAAAACAGCTGGTCGTTTGATCAGAATCCTAACAGTCTGCTGATTGGCCCAGACGACAACACCCTGTATGTGACCCTGAAAGCGGAATTTAATAAAGACTCTTCTACAAAAGGCGCTGACGGCATCGCGCGTATTGCGTTGAAGTAACAGTTATGAAAAGGGCGGCGAAAGCTGCCCTGATGCTTGCTGTTAAGCGCTTTTTGGTCACAACACTACGAAGATCGTGCGAAGTTTTCGTAGGGTGCGCATTTAGGCACTGTTGCAAATATTAAAGTTGATATGCCTTCTGGCCGATGATAAAGGCCCGCATTTCAAACACTCTGGCTACCAGGCGCATTTCACCCAGAAGATGATGTCGCGCTGAAAATGCCCGCCTTTAAATACATTCATGGGGTGCGTCACTGGTGAAAATGGGAAGAAAGTTTATCAGCGCCGCTGATCTTTGCAACAGAGCCGAAAATACAGTGCGACACCTTTAATCATTTTTGCAGCGTTCAGAACGCTGGAAATCAGGTTACCTAATCCATCCACCGGCAGTAATTCAGGCCAGAAAAAGTATGGTTGTCTGTGGAAGAGTGGCACAGGGCAGATTAACCGTATTCATAAAGAGTCCGGGAAGTGCCAGGGGAATAATTCAACGATTTACCTTAACTGAGTCTGGATCTAATGCAGCCGGCGCTTTCATCATGGCACCGGGTAAATAGTTGTCAGACCGGCCTCTGCAGCCTCGCGGCTGAAAGGCGGGACAGAGGTATGCGCCATACACTGCGATGAGGAAGATGTTTCATTATGTTAATTTCTTGACGCCAGACACATTAATAACCCACGCTTTAAAAGCATACCCAGCATGATGACTGGGTTAATTTATCATTTACCAGACGTTGTTAAGGATTAATTATGGTTGATAAAGCAGAAGTTCTGGACCATGCTCAGGTAGTGGACGTTAACGGCGAGCACGTGGGTGTTGTTGACCACTTCGAGGGTGATGACAAAATTAAGCTGGCGAAAAGCGACCCGGAAGCCGGCGGTCAGCATCACATCATCCCCTTCAGCTGGGTTAATGAAGTGGATGACAATAAAGTCATTCTTTCCAAATCTAAAGATGAAGTTGAAAGTGAGTGGCAGGCTGTGTAACGAAACGCCGCGGCTGTTATGCCGCGGCTAATTTTTAAAGCGTTATTGTATTGACCGCATATTCCCCTGGTACTGAACACATCAGTTTTTCTCACGCATTTATATTCTGTTCTACACCCGGCGACTCCGCCACACAAAACCAATATTTTATTTCTTATCCATATGACAGATTTTTCTTCTGGTGAAGGCGCCTTCTCCGTCTACATTCAGTCCTGAGGTTGTTATTTTCCCGAGAAGGAGGATTTGCTGTGTTCTATCACGACGATGAGAAAGGCCATCTCATTATCGGAGAGGCAGCGGTCAGCCTGGCGAGCGCCGGCCAGGACAGTACGGCAGGGTCCCTGAGAAAGGAGCTCGCCGTGATGGCCGAAGCTGACGTCAGCGACGAGAAGCTTGCGGAAATCTTTGATGCCAGACGCTGGCTGCAGGGTTTCCGTCAGTACGGCAGTCGCGAGCAGGCTGAGCTGCACTGGATGACGATGACGGGTCAGGAAAACGACGGTTAGAACGACCTGGAACGTAGAACGGCTCTGGCCGGGACACGACGATGAAAAGCCAGCCTCGCATCGGGCGCGCTGTGCGCGTGCCGGCCGGAGAAACTGTCAGGGATGCCCCCCTCCGCCCTTCGTAAGATAAGTTATTTATCCTCATGATTTATAATGATTAGCATTTTTTGCTAAAAAATTCATTTCACCGTCAAAAATATTTCTGTACAGGTTTTTATTTTTTGTATAACTTTCCGCGCATCATCACCCGATGACATTTTAACCATTATCTCGAGAGAAATGACTATGCGCCAGAACAGCATGCAACCTGATAATGCGGGAGACATTGCCCGTTATTTCACTGACGCCCAACTCCCTTCGCAGCAGGCCATGCTGGGGCAGATCGTGGTGGAAATCCTGCGCAGCGGCGCCGCCCTCAACCGGCCGGCCATCTGCGCAAAGCTCGTACGTCGCCTGGAGCTCGCGGGCAGCGCAGAAGAGGAGCAGCTCTGCCGCACGCTGATTGGCCTGCTGTTTGGCCGGGAAGAGCCTCTCTGAATCAGGTATCTGCCCACAGCAGTGCCTTCTCCGGCGTGGATATCACATCCGGTCATGCATGCGGATGTAACGTCAGCCAGCCGCGTCAGCGGCGGCAGGTACAGGAAAGCGTCCCTTTACTGACACCCGGGAAGTGGTATGTACAGAAACAAAACTGAAATGCTTATGGACCACGTTATCGGTGAGGCCGTCCTCGGTCTGCTCAGCGAGAATGCACCGGTATCGGGTGCAACGGTTGCCGTCAGGCTGATCGAAATGGCCGCGCGTGAAACGCATCCCGACAGGGCTGAGGCCCTGAAACTGGCGCTTGATGAGGTCAGTGCGGCGCTTCCTGGCGCCCGGCTCGTACAGAGTCCGGAGTCGCTGTTTATGACAGAGGATGCCCCTCCGCCAGGCACGCGCCGGCACTGACCGGTAACGTATCTCCGCCACGGGCGGAGGCAGAACGGAGTCTGAAGACAGCCCGGGCGCCGGCGGCGCCCTTCTCTTTATCTGTCCCGGATGATGGGTTATGCAGCAGAACAAAACCGAAGAAGAAATTCTCAGTGTAATTAATCAGCGCGGCGATCAGCTGGCCGCTGAATCAGAAATCATCAGCGCGGTATTTACACGCCTGAAGGCTCAGGGCGGACGCGTGCTGCGAAAGGACGTGATACTCAGCCTGATAGCAGAGCTGGAGAGCACCTCTGACGTCGTCAGGCTCGATGTACTGCGCGGCGCGCTGGAGATGGTTGTGGGGTATTCGCGAGAGGAAGAGGACGCTTAGTCCGGTTCGGCAATGAAGCCACAACACTGATTGTATGAGGCCTGCTTCGCAGGCCTTATCTGCTTAAGCGGACGGGTTAATGAGCACCTGTATCTCAGGAAGAGCCAACGACCCGCTGGTTTATTCCTGAACATTACGATTCTGAGTCAGTGAAGGCGCTCTGCCAGCAGGCCGATAGCGGCCAGACAGGCTTTTTTCTTTCAGAGCTCGGGGGCGCTGATGCTCATCCGCCACAGTGCTGATGAGAGATGCTGTATGGATATCCTCATCGAACAGGATCAGGCAATGGGATTGCCACAAACAGAATTTATTTCGCCGGGTGCGCCTTTCCTGAAATAACGTTTCCTGCTTTTCTGCCGATATATATGCTGAAAGTTTTTATTATTTTCAGATTTCATAAAGTATCAGTCACTTACAATGGCAGGAATTACAGATGACGATTACACAGCGATTATTGCTCACCTTTTCACTTCTCTCAGCCGCTCTGGTCGCGATGGTCATCGTGGCCGTCATGGTTGCCGGCGGATTTCAGTCCCGCTTTCAGTATGTGCAGGAAAATACCGTTGCCTCACTGCTGGACCTGGGCAAGCTGGTAGACGGCAGTAACTCCCTTATTATCTGGCTTTACCGCCACCAGAGCGCAACAGACCGGCGGCGGCAGGCTGAAGTTGAAAAGAAAATCGATGAAGCTATCAGTAATATCAAATCACTGAACCAGTATTACCTAAATAACGACATATCGAACGAGGAGGACCGGCAACTGACAGAGAAGGCGTTCTCCACCATCAAACAGGTTGAATCGTCGCTTCCTGCATTTCTTGCTGGCTCACGCGCACAGAATGACGCCGTTGCACTGGGGGCGCTTCAGAGCAATGACGGCATTGGAGAAGCTGCCCGCCAGCTGATTGCTGGCTACCAGAAACAGCTCAAACTGAATGTGAACATCGGTAGTACTCTGCGTAAAGAAAATGACCGGACTTATCAGATGACAGTCTGGAGCCTTGTGGGTGGCTCAATGCTGGCCATTTCCATTCTGGCCTTTTTTGCGCTGAAAACTATTTTCGCTATCCGCGGACAGCTCAACGGCATGCGGCAGACTATGGAAATCGCCAGCCAGCAGCTTGACCTGACTCTGAGGGTGGACGAGTCGCGTCGGGATGAAATCGGCCTGACCGCAAAAGCGTTTAATCATCTTATTGAAAACGTCTCAGCCTCGCTGTCGAAGGTCGAGGCTTCTGCACAGTCGGTCAGCTCAGCCTCTGCGCAGATAGCAGCCGGTAATGAGGACCTCTCTTCACGAACCGAGGAGCAGGCTGCCTCGCTGGAGCAGACGGCGGCAAGCATGTCAGAGCTGAGTGAGACCGTACGTCAGACCGCAGAAAACACACAGCTTGCCAGTCAGCTGGCGAAAAATGCCCGCGATATTTCTGAAGACAGCGCCGGCCGGGTGCGCACGCTGTTGGGCACAATGGGTGACATCAGGGGGAGCTCTGCAAAAATTACGGATATTATCGGGCTCATTGAAGGGATTGCGTTTCAGACCAACATTCTGGCCCTGAACGCCGCCGTCGAGGCCGCGCGTGCCGGGGAGCAGGGCCGTGGTTTCGCTGTGGTCGCCGGCGAAGTCCGCAACCTCGCGCAGCGCTCCTCCTCTTCCGCCCGCGAAATCAAGGAGCTGATTGAGTCATCCATGGGCTTTGTCGAAGCCGGAGCGACGCAGGCCGAGGGTGTAGGAGAGAATATGTCCCGCATGAACGACGCCGTGCGGCAGGTCACCGACCTTGTCGATGAGATATCCGTTGCCGCCAGTGAACAATCTCAGGGTATCGGGCAGGTCCATATTGCCGTAAACCAGATGGATGACGTGACGCAGCAGAACGCCGCGCTGGTTGAAGAGGCTTCGGCCGCGTCACGCTCGCTGATGGAGCAGGCGGCGGCGCTGAATCAGCTGGTCAGTGCCTTTACGCTGGTTCCCGATTCGGGACAGTCAGACACTGTGCGCGCTCAGGCAACACGGCCGATAAGGACGGCTGCTGCATTACGTCCCACCCCTGCCGTTGCGGCAGCGGGAGATGATAACTGGAAGAGCTTCTGAGGCAGCAGTTACGGTTTCTTAGACTGAAACACGGGGCAGGGACCCTTCCTCAGCCTTTCAGCGTTTTTACGTTATTGGCGTGGTGCCTGCCGGCCAGAAAAAGTACATCGTCGCTGCGCATATGTCTGGCCTGCGCGTACCGACATCTTTAGTGTGCCTTATCAGGGGACAAATAACAGATACTGCGACTGATTGTGCTGATGGCTTCCTCCCGGAAGCCGGTTTTTATCAAACTGACCAGACAGAAAATGTCAGGCATGAACCGGTGGCAGTAATCACGGCAGACTGGCGCGGTGTCATGCCTGCATCTGCAGTTACGGAAGACGTTGTGGAGCGCGTTACGGTCAGGGCCGGTCAGCCCCTGAAAACGTCAATGAGATAAACGGACTTACTCGTGGAGTGTGGCCATCGGATTAATCACCTTATTCGTATAGGCCTGCTGGCGTAAAACTTTAAAGCCCGATCTGCCGGAAGCATTTACTGCTTTTCATGTCGCTCAACGTCCTGTTCGGCCTCTTCGAGCTCGGACATCAACGCCGCAAGGTCAACCACTCCGGCGGCCGGATTACGGCTCGCACGCCGGTAGCGCAACCTGAGCGCACAAAGACGTATCAGCGCTTCGCGGTAAGGTGTGGCAGCATTTTTCATCGGGATGCCTCCTGTCAACTCAACCTTTTGGGTTTTATCACTCCCAACCTGACTCTGTCACGCAGGCGTAAAGCAGGTGACGGCGGCGGAATAGATAAACGTGCACGGTGTCACAGAACAACGTGGGGCAGCAGCGAGTACAGCCGGAAACGATGTGGCGGGACACATGGCAAAAAGTAACCCGGGATGTTCAGACCCGGGATCAAGGCAGGATTTCACATAACCGGCCTTACGCTGGCTGTGTAAAGGGCGGACCAGAGTCCCACAAAGTGCTTACTGATATTGCGGAAAGCCGCCATCCATGATACGGGAAAACATTATATGAATATATTACGCTGTCGAGAAAGTGATGCCAGGAAGTGTCTGATTCACTGATTTTTTTACACTGACTGCGCCACTATCGTTTCAGCCGGTACAGTTTATCCTGAATTATGGCCCGCTGAGCGCGCATTGCTGTAAAGCGCGCTCCGCTCACATCACGGTACCCTGAATACCATCAGGAGCCGTTTTATGTCAGCCGCCACAGGGTGGGCCCTTTACGGAATATTTCCTGACGGTCCGCCGTTTATCCACAGACATTCTGCCTGACACGCCGGTCAGCTTCCTGGTGTCTGTCCGGGAGGGACACTTTCCCTGCCGGAGGTCACGGAGCCCGATGTGTTCGCTGATACTGGCCTGGCACGTGCTATCAGCTCTGCCGCAGGGCGACCTTTCGGGCACCGTCAGCGCCGTTTTCACGCACGGCCGGCCGGGACGTGTGGCGCTGGCACCCGGCGGTCTGGTGCTGGCCCCGCCGCTGCGCGGAAGCGGTATCGGCACCTGGCTTGTGCAGCAAGCTTGCGCATGGGCCGTCACGCTGGCGGCGGCTACACGTGTTGAGGTTTCCGGGTTTGCCCCGGCTGAACCGACTTCATCAGTGGAGCAGATGCGGTTAAGTAAGGCAGTTGCGGGAAAGGGCGGTCTGGATTACAAAGTAGCCTGGCTGCGCCTGCAGCGTCGGTGGAAACGCCAGCCTGATAGTCGAAAGCCCGGAAGCGGTCCTGCGGGACTTCTGGCAGAGGTGCCCGCCACCAACTTCGAGCTGGCGAACTATGAGCGTCTGACCCGCTGCACAGGACCGGCCGGGGTCTGCTGTTTCCGGGCTCGCTGCCCTTACTTCTGCCCGATAAGCTGGCGCACCGGCTGATGGGCCGCTGAGGGCGCCGTTTTATCAGCTGTGCTTCAGCGTCTTACTGTCACCCTCCGCGCTGAGCAGCGCCTCAAACGCCACCGCCGTCAGGGGTCTGCACAGCCCGTTCCCCTGCATGATGTCGCACCGGGCGCCTGTTACGTACGCCCGCTGCTCCGCGTCTTCCACACCCTCGGCCGCCACGCTGAGCCCGAGGCTTTTCCCCAGCGCCGCGATGGCCCGGAACATCATCCGCACGCACATGCTGGTGCCGAGCTCAAGCGTCAGCGACTTGTCAATCTTGAAGCCGCTGACGAAGCCGTGCCGAAGCAGGCTGATGGCGCCCAGCTTGCGGCCGTAGTGATCGATGACGAACGCGGCCCCCGTGCGCCGGATGGCCGCAAACTGTGCCGGCATTTCCTCAACGAGCCCCGTCAGCAGCGGCTCGTCCACCTCCAGGTCCACAAAGGCGGCGTCGCCGCCCGCGGACTCGCGCAGCACGCTTTCCAGCCCGGGACCGGAAAGCTGGCGCGGGAACAGGTTAACGCTGACCCGCAGCCGCGGGCAGCGGACCTGCCACTGCCGGACCTGCGCCAGCGCGGTGCGGATGACCCAGTCGCCGAGCGTCACGGACAGCGGGCTTTTCACCAGCATATCCATAAACTCGGCGGGCAGCAGCAGGCCGCGGGCCGGATGCTGCCAGCGCACCAGCGCCTCGCAGCCGAGCAGGCGGCCGCTGCCGGCGTCATAGCGCGGCTGGTAGTGCAGGATGAACTGCTGCTGGCGTACCGCGGTTTCCAGCTCGCGTTCAAAGCGCCGGCGCCGCTGCTCCGCCGCCAGGAATTCGGGCCGGAACAGGACGCTGCAGCCCTTGCCCGACGCCTTGGCCCGGTAGAGCGCCAGGTCCGCCGCCGACATCACCGACGAGGCGTCTTCTCCGTGTTCGGGATAGGCGGCAATGCCAGTGCTGGCCCCGACAATCACGGGGGAGCCGTGGTAGCTGAATGGCGTCTGCACGGCGGCAATCAGGCGCTCCGCCGTCAGGCCGGCACCGGTACTTCCGCCCGGCAGCAGGATGATAAACTCGTCGCCGCCGAGCCGGGCCGCAGTGACCGCCTCCGCGCACACCAGCCGGATCTGCTCCGCCACGTGACACAGCAGCGCGTCGCCGGCGGCGTGCCCGAGCGTGTCATTGACCTCCTTGAAGCCGTCCAGGTCGGTCATCAGCAGGGTGTAGGGCACGCCGGCCTCGGTCAGCTGCCCCAGCTGCTGCATAAAGGCACCGCGGCTGGCCAGACGCGTCAGCATGTCCAGCGAGGCGAGCTCGCAGAGGCGGGCCTCGCTCTCGTGCCGGGCGGTGACGTCGCGCACAATCATCCCCACCAGGCGTTCGCCGCCCTCCCGCCAGCCCGAGAATGACACCTCGGCCGGAAACTCCCGGCCGTCGCGCCTGAGCCCCCATATCTGCAGCGTGCGCGGCTGCGAAATCGCCGCCTCGTCGGCCGTCAGGCGCTCCAGCTCGTTGCGGTAGTCGGTCTGGCAGCGCTCGGGAATAAGCCCGGCCACATACTGGCCCGCCATCTCCTCCGGGCCGTAACCGAACATCGCGGTGGCAGCCGGGTTCCAGAAGGTGATGCCCCGGCGCAGGTCGGTGCAGATGATGGCGTCCGGGGAGGTGGCCGAGATGGACTCCAGCCGCTGCTGGCTGGCGTGGCGCAGCACCTCGAGCCGGTGGACCTCCATCCGGTCCATAACCAGCGCGGCGATGTCGGCCAGGTGCTGCCGGTCCGCGTCCGTGAGCGGCGGGCGCGGCTGCGTGTCGGTCAGGCACACGGTGCCGATATGGTGGCCGTCCGGGGTGGCAAGCGGGATCCCCGCGTAGAAGCGGATGTGCGGGTAGCCGTGCACCAGCGGGCTGTCGCGAAAACGCGGATCGTCGAGGGTATCCGGCACGCAGAGGATCTCCCCCTGCGCCAGCGTGTGGTCGCAGAAGGCGACGCTGCGGGCGGTGCCGGTGATGTTCAGCCCGTAGCGGGACGCAAAAAGCTGCCGCTGGTCGTCAATCAGCGAAACGAAGGCGGTGGGCACGCGGAAAAGGCGCGCGGCGAGCGTGGTGAGCCGGTCCAGCGCGTTTTCCGGCAGCGCATCCGCCTGCTGATAGGGTGCCAGCGCCGCAAGACGGGTCGCTTCGTGGTCTGATGTCGGGCGTTTCAGGGTCTGTCCCCCCGGGTCGAATGAGCTGTGGCCGGCATGACACAGCAAAAAGGGGACACGTTCAATCAGACGGGGCCGCAGAAATCCCTGCCGCCCCGCCGCCGGAAGAAAGGCCCGTCAGCTGACCCCGCCGCGGGCGGAGTCAGGGATAACAGTGACGCCCGGCTGTCCGGGCATCACGAAAACGTTACTTCAGGACCACTCCTGGCCGCGTTTCAGCGCTGCAGGGAGGCGCACCGCAGGCAGATTACGCAGTCGGGATGCCGCAGGCGCGCGGACTGGAGCGCGTGCCTGAGCGAGTAAAACGTGCCGAGAAAGCGGCCCCCGCCGGCCTGCGCCAGCTCGCCACAGCCCGCGCAGTGCACCTCTTCAATCGCGGGGCGCCCGCATCGAACTGCATAGTAGTACTTTCCGCTCATGTCCTTATCCTTTTATCGGCCGGGCCCGCCTGAACTTCAGGGGGCTCAGGGAACAGAGCCTGCTACTTTTTCTTTTGCGGCACAAGGGCATAGTGCGGGTGACGCCCGGCGAGCAGCAGCAGGAGCTCGTACTCTCCCTGGCTCAGGGGGGCGGGATTTTTCGCCGCCTCCTTCATCTGCCAGACGCGCAGGCTGAGCTCAAACCGCTCGGCGGCGGCCTCCTGCGACAGGCCGGCCGCAAGCCGGAGCTCGCGGACGTCGGAACCGACCGCGACGGGCCGGTATAAAAGCTGATTTCCCAGAAGACACTCCTTTCGCGGCCAGGCGGACCACAACGGGCCGTCAGGATAAAAAATACGGGATACGCCCCTGATACATCACATTATCTTAATATTTATTCCGTAATGCAATGCGCCCTGAATCGATCGCGGGATAGTCAACCGCCATTACCTGATTTATTTCTATAACGCTAAACCAAATCAGCCGCTCAGCGCGACAGGCATAATATCCATACACCCAGGAATCCTCTCCTTTTTTTACGAAATCCTGACAGAGGGATTAATCCGGTGTTTTCCTGATTATTATTCGCCAGGATAGGCAGGGCTTGCTGGCGGCCGTATTTATTGTGCCGCCACACCCTGTACTGATGAAAAGGATAACCTGATGAAAAACCGCGATTATATTCAGCGGCGGGTACCCGCCGACCTGAGCCGCATAGACATCCGGGAGCAGTGGCAGATCACGTTCTGGACGCTGGAACTGCGCACGACCCAGGAGCGTCTGACCCGGGCCGTGCGCGAGGCGGGCCCGGAAGCCGACCGCGTGCGGGCGTGGCTGGAGAAAAATCCGCCCCCCCGCACGACGCGTTAATGATGCCTGAAGGCCACCCAGTCGCCTTCAGGTGGCGGGGTCGCCCGGCGCGGGCTGACCGGTGAAGCGGACGCGGCAACAGCCACGTTGCCTTCTTCTGCAGGCAGTGTAAAGCGGGTGATGGCGCCGCCCAGCGCGATCGTCTGCCCGTTCAGGTTGCCCGCGGTGGCAGAAACCTCCTGCACCAGGGTGGCGTTCTGCTGCGTGACGCGGTCAAGCTCCGCAACCGCCAGCGTGATCTGCGCAATCCCTTTGCTCTGTTCTTCCGAAGCCAGGGCAATCTGTCCGATCAGCGCGTTGACCTCACCGACGCCGTGCAGCACCTCGCTCATGGTGGCACCGGCGCTGCCGGCAGCCCGTCGCCCGTCGCTGACGCGCGCCACGGTGTCGGCAATCAGGCCCTCAATCTCTTTCGAGGCGGCCGCGCTGCGCTGTGCCAGCGACCGCACTTCGGCCGCCACCACGGCAAAGCCCCGCCCCTGCTCCCCGGCGCGGGCGGCCTCAACGGCGGCGTTGAGCGCCAGGATGTTGGTCTGGAAGGCAATGCCGTTGATGGTGGCGGTGAACTGGCGGATTTTTTCAGAGCCCTCCGCGATGCCGCTCATGGCGTCAACCACGGTCTGCACCAGCGCCGCGCCCTGCTGCGTGGTGCCGGCGGTGCGGCCCGCCAGTTCGCGCGCCTCGCGGGCGTTCTCCGCGTTATGGCTGACGGTGGCGGTAATTTCCTCCATGCTCGCCGCGGTCTGCTCCAGCGCGGCGGCCTGGGTGGCGGTCCGGTCGGACAGATCGGCGTTGCCGGCCGCAATCTCGCCAGCCTCGCGGTGCAGGATCGCCGCGTTGTCGCGGATGGCCGCCACCGCGTCCAGCAGGCTGTGCTGCATCTCACGGACCAGCGGCACCAGCTGCCCGACGCAGTTGCGGCCCAGGTCTTCCGGCTCGCGCGTGAGGTCACCCCCTGCGATGGTCTTCAGGTGCGCGCGGATTTTCGCTACCGGGCGCACCAGGTGCACCACCAGATAGCGGTCACAGAACGCCAGCAGCGCGGCAGCGGCCAGCAGCGCGCTGCTGAGAATCACCTCCAGCCGGTGGCGCCCGGCCATCACCGGCGCGTCGTCGGCCGCGAGCTGCTGCGTCAGGCTTCCGAGCCGCTCGCGGCCGGCGGCCGGATAACGGTCCGGCGCACTCAACGCCGCGCGGTAGCCGTCCCACGCCGCCTCCGGCGGAACGGCGGCCAGCAGGGCCGTCTTCTCGGCTGCGGTCCCGCCCTGCATGACGAGGCCGGCGCGGGCCAGAAAGGTCAGCTGCCGGGTCAGCGCACCGGCGTGGTCGGCGTGGCGGTACATTTCGCGCAGCGTCAGCGCGCTCCAGGCGCCGGCGACCGCAACCATGCTAAATGAAACAATCATCATCCACAGCACGACGCGGCGGATGGTAAAATGTCTGAGTAACTGCATGAGGTTTTCCCCGGTGTTGTTATTATTAAATAATAAGAGGCGTTATCGTTTGTTTTAATTACGCGCGTGATTAAGTTGCGCACTACATTTATTTGGCAGGAGTCTGGCAGGTATTATTCAAAAAGAACACTCACGGACGATAAAATAAAAGAATCGCGCTGCGCTAAATATTTTGCTAAAGAAAATAAACATGACATCAGACCAGGAAGCGCCTATAGTAAGCACCATAAAAAAGTTTTAATCGCTTTTCCCTTTCGCAGTTATTGCCTTTTACACCGGTCCGTTACCGTCCACTTTCTCTTTATAATTTCGCACCGGAACCAGGCCGGTGCGGAGGAACCCATGCTGATGAATATTAACGGCGACAGCGATCGCCGCGCGCGGGCGCTGAAAGCACTGCGCAGCCCCGACGAAAGCCGCGACGACGTGCTGCGCAAATTTGTGCGGCTGGCGAGCCAGGCGCTGGGTATCCCCGGCAGCTTTATCTCCGTGCTGGACGACGAGCACCAGCACGTGCAGGCCGCCCACAACTTCGCCCTCACGAGGTCCTCGCGGCAGGACTCACTCTGTCGTCACGCGGTGGACAACGACAGCCCGGTGGTGGTGCCCGACACCTGGCTGGACGCCCGCTTCGTCACGCACCCGCTCATCACGGGCGCGCCCTACATCCGCTTCTATGCCGGCGTACCGCTGAAGAACCGCGAAGGCATCGTGCTCGGCACACTGTGCGTCACGGACACTGCCCCACACCCGTTTGGCGCCGGGCAGGTTACCACCCTGAAGTTGCTGGCCGCGCTGGTGATGTCGTTTCTGGAGGCCTGGCACTCCGCCGGCTTTGCCGACCCGGTCACCGGCCTGCCCAACCGCCAGCGCCTCATCCGCGACCTGCAGTATCTGGCGGCGGCGGGGGACAGTACGCCGCGCCGGCTGGTGCTGATTGACTGCATCGACATGCCGCGCGCCTATGAACTCGCGCGCTCGATGGGCATGGGGCCGGTAGAGAGCCTGCTGAAGGACGTGGCCACGCTGCTGCCGCTGCGGCTGCGTCCTGCCACCGGCGAGCTGCTCTACACCGTTGCCACCGGCCGCTTTGCCGTACTGACGCGTAACGACAGCCGGCTCAGCGCGGACTGGGTGGCGGGGCGTCTGGAGGGGATCAGCGCCGACCTGGGCGACGGCATCGCCGTGGCGCTCAGCACCCACACCGGGGAGCTCACCTTCACCCCGGGCGACATTCCGGCGCAGGAAGCGCTGCGTCGCGCGGTCAGCGCCCTGCACGAGGCCATCGGCCGGAACGTGCCCGCCATGCGCTTCAGCGAAGCGACCGATTCGCGCCATACGCAGGACTTTACCCTGATGAACGACCTGGCCGCCGCGCTGCGGGAAGACAGGGGGCTGTGGCTCGCCTACCAGCCTAAAGTCTGCCTGCACACCGGCCGCCCGGTGGGGCTGGAGGCGCTGGTGCGCTGGCGCCATCCGGTACGGGGAGAACTCTCGCCCGCCCTGTTCGTGCCGCTGGCTGAGCAGACCGAGCTGCTCAGCACGCTTACAGCCTGGGTAACCGACCGCGCGATCGCGCGCCTTGCCCGCCTGCGCAACAGCTGCATCCAGCTCCCGGTGACCATCAATGTCAGTTGCAGGGACTTTTCGCGTGAGGGTTTTGCCGACGCGCTGGAAGCAAAAATGATCAGGGCAAAGCTGCCCACTTCGCTGCTGGGCATAGAGTGCCTGGAGACCGAGCGCATTATTGAAAGCCCGGCGGCGATGCAGGGGCTGGAGATGCTGAAGCTCAGGGGCTTTGGCATTTCGCTGGACGACTTCGGCACCGGCTACAGCAATATCAGCTACCTGCGGCGCATGCCGCTGGACGTCATCAAACTGGACCGCACGCTCATCAGCGAAATCTCGTCAGACACCGCCTCGCGCATCATCGCGCGCAGCATCATCGCGATGCTGAAGGAGCTGGACTATACGGTGCTCGCCGAGGGGGTCGAGGATGCAGAAACGGTGACCGCACTCACCCAGTACGGCTGCGACCAGGCGCAGGGCTTCTTCTACTCCCGGCCGCTGCCGGAAGGGGAGCTCGACGAGTGGCTGGGCTGGAAGCTGCGCGGGCAGTGCTGACCCGCCGCCGCGGGTTCACAGCCCTCAGGCTGGCGTCCTGTAGCGCCTGAACCCCTCCGGTCCGGCGACGATGACCACGTTACGTCCGGCGCCTTTGGCCTCATAAAGGGCCTCATCGGCGCGGCGCAGAAGCGCATCGCGGCTGCCACAGTCTGACAGCGCGGCCACCCCGGCAGAGACCGTCATGGCGCCGACGTACGGGAACGTTGTGGTGCTGACCACGTCGCGGATGCGCTCCGCTGTGCGGGCCGCATCCTCCACGGAGGTCTGCGGCAGCAGAAGAATAAACTCCTCACCGCCAAAGCGGCTGACGACGTCCCCCGTCCGGCACGCCTGCCGCAGCAGACCGGCGAGGCTGACCAGCACCGCATCGCCTGCATCATGGCCGTACCAGTCATTGATTTTTTTGAAGTGGTCAATGTCGATGGCAATCACGCACTGCGCGGCGTCATCGCTGAACCTGTCCGCCATGAGGGTAAAGCCGCGGCGGTTGCAGATTCCGGTGAGCGGATCGGTCATGGCCTCATCGCTGAGCGCAGCCATGCGGCCGGCGACCGCCAGGCGGTGATCCTGTACCGCCTCCTTAAGGCGATCGGCCTCATAATACCAGGCGGGCACCGAGGCCAGCGACGCCTCGCTGTCGTCGTCCCGCACCATGCCGGCCAGCTTTTCAAGCGGGTAAGCGATGCGCCCGGCCATCAGGGCAACGACGGCGGCCGTGAGCACGATGATCCCCAGCAGGAACCACAGCGCGTTTTTCGCCGTGCGCACGAGAATATGCCGGACCGTTTCAGAAGTGCCCGCGATAAAAATGTTCCAGTCCGTTTTGTGCAGGCTGGCGAACCCCGTCAGAAACGCCTGTCCGCCCGCCTCCATGCTGAATCGTCCGCTGTCCATCGTGGCGAGTCGCTTCATCAGGGCTGCACTCAGCGTCATTCTGGTTCCCACGAGAGACGGGTCGTGGCTGAACACGATGAGGCCGTCATTGCTGACGATGCTGACGGTAGAGCCGCGGGCGTAGAAATGCTGACTCAGGATATCGCTCAGCATGCTCTGCTTCCTGAGGTAAATGGTGCCGCCGATGTAGCCCAGATAGCCACCGTCCGGCGCAAACAGCGGCTGTGACAGGAACACGACGTAATTACCGGAGGCCGAGGTAAAGGGGGCCGAGATAAACGGCTTCTGCGTGGCGATGGCCTGCCGGCTCGCATCGGAGTGCAGCTTCACGCCGACCAGGCTCAGGCTCTCCGGGGAGGTGGCGGCGATAACGGCGTCGCGGTTTACCACCACCACCGTGTTAAAAAAGCCGGACTGCAGCCGGAGGCGGTCGGTCTCCCCTCTCAGCAGCGCGGGGTCGGTGAGGCCCTTAATCTGCGTGGCGCTCCAGGCGAGCTCGCGCTGCGCCGTGCCGAGATAGCGATCGGTGGTGTCGGCGAGCTTCCTCGCGTAGGCGATGTTGCTCTCCAGCAGGCTGTCCTCGATGTTGCCCTTCTGAAAAATCAGCAGCGCCCCGAGCAGCAGGCAGGAGGTGAGGATCACCCCGCCGACGGAGAGCGACAGGAGCAGTGTACGGAGGCGGAGTTTTTTCAGCGGCATGGCGTCAGGGGCCCGGTTGAGGTGTCATCAGAGTGTAACGGTCACGGACCGGGTTAAATGGCAGAACAGCGCGCCTTTTATGCGCCGCGCGACAGGATTGCGGGGGCCGGCCCACGCCAGCTTAGCGCATTTCATTCTTCTTAATGCAACTTAATCTGATAATCCTCTGCTTTCACACAATTTTCGTGGATAAATATCATGGAAAATGCTTAATAAAGCGGTGCCGTCTCACCACGGCATAAATCAACGATTAGCCCGTGAAGGCTTGCGGGCATTTTTTTATCGTGCCGGACGTTTTATTTCATGAAGGCGGGCCGGTACCATACAGATAAAAGGGATATACTCCCTGCGCTGCACACACAACGCGTCTGCACAGCAAACGAAGAGAGCTGGCGTCTCCGCCCTTCCGCACCTGACTCAGGTCCGGACGACCGGTGGCGTATTGTCCGGTATTTACGGAACGTCCTGACCGCGCACCCGCGCGGTTTTTTTCTCCGCCGGCGTACAGGCGAACTTATGCACCCGTGCGGTGGATAACCCTGTGGGCAGGGTGCATACACCATCGGCCAGGGAGCGCACCATGCCCGATGGCGGGTGGCGTACAAATTTCATACAGACAGGCGGGCCGTTTATGAACAAGATGCTGCTGCTGTTTGTGCTCATGGCGTCCCCCTTATGGGCGCAGCCGGCAGCCTGCACGCCCGGCTCCGGCACCTGCATCACGGCTTCGGAGGATAAAAACGTGTTTCTGCACGCGACCTGCGATGACGACGGAGCGCTTCTGATTTCGCTGGAGGCGCCGCACGGCAGGCTTTCGGGCGATGACATACAAAACAGCGCAGGACAGGACGGCGGCGGATGGACGTGTGCCGGCGAGGCCCTGCGTGGCCACTGCAACATTCTCTACGCCCGGGTGCCCGGCGCCATGCTGGACATGCTGTCCGGGCGTGCAGGCCGAGGAGTCCGGCTGGCCGGCGCACTGCCGGAAGGACGCCTCCTGAATTTTTCTGCCGCCAGCCTGCGACACTGGGCTGACGCCCTGCCGGCACGCTGCCACTGAGCCCTGCCCTTCCGTGACCGCGACCCGCGCTGCCAGGAATCATCTTATTCACGCGCGCCCGGTTGCCTTAACGGCAGCGGCGGTCTTTGCTTAAACGACTGCAGAGATACAGCAGGTTAAGCGGAGAAACAAACGCCATGGGTCCCGTACGCTGCCGGCGCTGCTGTGCACCTCTGACCACGGAGGATCGTTATTATTTTATCAGCCACTGTGAGACCTGCGACACGGACATCCGGCATCAGGCGGGTGAGGCACACATACCCGTAAAGTCCCCGATGTATGTGCTGAGGGGCGTCTTTTTCTTATTGCGCCGTTACCGTCATATCCGGACGGCCGGGCGCTGACCTCGCGGCGGGAAAGTGACGTCTGCCGCTCAGTGTTTTTTTACAGTGTCCGAAACGATTCGGATATTAAGAAAACACGCATCCCTGCGTGATTATATTTATTCCCAGATTGTTAACGGCAGGTGGGTTACAGAAATCCCCGCATCATTTTAATATAAGACCAGCTTGTCATTCTTTTAATAAACTTTTTCGGGCAGGTGAATTTCCTGCCCTCCCAGTCCAGATTAAACCACTGAAAATCATCGTCCTTTATTTTCTCAATCATACTTAAAGCCTGTTCAGGCGTCCTGAAAGCATAAGCCTTCATCACGCCTTCACGTGTGCGCAAATCAATGTGAACCATATAACCCCCGGGTGAAAAACTACTGTGATTTCATATTATTTTAATAACACGGTCATAATAGCTCTGTTTTCTCACGGTGCGTTATTTATTTTCGTTATGATCGCTTAAAAAAATCACCCCTGAAAAGCCGCTTAAAATATCTGATTATATTTGTGTTAAATAAACAGGAATTTTGATGGCAAAATTCCTGGTCATAAATTAAATATATTTAATCACGTTGACGCATAAGATCATGCTGCATGCTCATCGGACTGATGCCTGTACGCCCGGATGCCACGAAAAGGCGGATTCAGGCAGAGCGCTGGTCCGCGCGATCTCCGCAGCGCGCGCCGGAGAAGTATCATGACTCAGCCATTCCCGAACCGCGTCTGCAGTCAGCACAAGTGGACGGCGGTCATGTATGTCTACCATGCCCTGATTGCTGGCCGCGGTGACGATAACGAAGCCTTCCCGCCCGTGCTCCCGATTGAAGGGCGCCTTTCCGATGGCCGCAAAAAACAGCGGCTGCCTGTCACGGTGGTGAATGAAGTAGGGTTGTTTTCCGGCACCACTTTTTTGCCACTCAAACCAGCCGTTTGCAGGCACGACGGCACGCCCGTGTACCCACAACGGCTTAAACATGCGCCCTGATGCAGCTGTTTCACTGCGGGCATTTATGAGCGGCGCCTTATCCCACCACTCGGGACCATAGCCCCAGTAGACCGGATCGAACGCCAGATCCCCATCGCGTTCACTGAGTAACAGGACCTTTGTGCCCGGCGCCACGTTGTACCGCCCGATAGGCTCCGGGTCCCGGATTAATTCTTCAGGGCTGGCGCCAAGCGCCTCAAAGTATTCATCCCTGCTGCTGTACTGCGCAAACCGTCCACACATAATTACCTCCTGCTATTCAGCATAGGCGGTATACTGTCATCCGGAGGAGTCATCATGTCTCATAACCTTGCAGCCCGGTCGCGGGAAGAACGCGACAGAGTTAACGTGGATTTAGCTGCGTCAGGCGCGGCCTACAAAGAACGCATGAACCTGCCGGTAATACCTGCAGAAGTGGAGCGGCAGCAGCCAGAAGAAATGCGTGAATATTCCGGGAGCGTCTGCAATTCTATCGGCAAGAAGCGCAGAAGTTCCCGCGCGGTACTGACCCGATTTATCAGAAGGAGGAGCAGAAATGACGACGCCGATTGAAAAATTAAAGCAGCTAGCCGAATCTGAACACGTAGCGAAAGATTGTTATTTCGGATACAGCATTGGCAAGCTAACTTCTGATGAAGCTGTCATGCTTTATATGCACCGAAAAACAAAGGAGCATAAAGGTGTTCGCAATCGGCTTCTCAGGGAGAAGCGGGCATAAAATTTCCAAAAGAAAGCAGACCTGTATTCAGGTCTGCCTGCTGAGTTTTAAGCTACGTGAAAAAGTTGTTTTTGCCCTTTAGTGACATTCCGCAACCTTTCCGGCCAGCGCTCCCAGTAATGAACCGGCGTTCGTAAAACCCTTCGCCGCTCATCGCTCAGGGCATTTCCAATCACGACCTCTCCGGCTACGCCGCACAGTGAGAGCTGAATGTAAGCCATACCTGCGGCCAGCGGATCGATGTCCGTTGCTGAAAACCACAGATGACGGTGTGGTGGATAACCGGCCTCCATCATCACGCTGGCGTACGCCAGCACCATACAACCGGCACCGCAGGCTGGTTCCCAGAGGGTAATGAAAGGTTTAACCTTCAGCTGTTCTTCAATAATCCCAAGCTGAAGCTGAGCCATCATACGGGCAATGCTCCACGGGGTAAAAAACTGTCCCCGGTATTTATCACCCATCTCGAGCTGCATAAAAACCCGCCCCAGAAAATCACCTAGCTCCTCTTCAAGCCCGTTCACCACATGGGCAAACAGTTGCGCCAAATTTTTGACGTCAGGTTTTTCATAACGGGACACGATGCGCAGGTACTTCTGTTCACGCTTTTCACAGAACTGCAGGCGATTTTCCAGTGCGATGACGCTACAGCTGATGAAATCCTCAAACACCTGATGCCGGCGGTGATAACGGGCGGTCTGATTAAAGAGTTTAAGAAAGGCTTTTTCGTGATTAATGACTTGTTTCATGCGTGCTTCCTCAGAAAAGGGAACACGCTTCCTGAAGGGAAACGGTGTTCCCTTCGGGGTGAAAAAACGGCCACAGGTTTCGCTGTGGCGGGACGACAGAGCCGGATTACCGGTTCTGGATTGTCGCTATGCGCGGATACTGCCGTAGTGCGCTGTGGTTACAGCGGGCACTAAAGCAGGTTCAGGCGTAACCAGGTACATACGGGCACCATCACCCGATGCAGACTGGCGTAGCTCCTCAGCCGGGTACGGACCGCTGTCAACATGATCGCCCCGGTCAAAGCAGTTGTAACCTGACGTGCCGGCATCCGGTGAAATCCAGTAGTGCCTGATCTCGCAGTCAAACAACTGTGACATTTCTCCCATGATCTCACCTGACGGCGGATACCAGGGAGACGCAAAGTGCAGCGTGAGCGAACCCACATCATCACGGCTCCAGCTGGCCTGATGGCCTGCCGGGAACTCCATGCCAAAAAGCTGCATGTAAAGTTCTAACGATGTATTGAGCCCCCTGAACAGACCCGTATCGCCGTTGAGTTCGGTAGCAAGACGTGACGGCATCACCATCAGCATGTCACAGGGGCAGGTTGTCTCCGGCATACTGCTGAGCCATTCCCAGCGCTCCTGCGGATCGAACTGGCCACCGGCACCGGCTACACCAAACCAGTCGGCATAATGCACGGCCATCAGCTGCGCCATTATCTGCCGGGCTGAAAACGGAATGGCTTCCCATTTCAGCGCATCGATGCCGGACTGCAGCGTGATTTTCTCCATGCGGGAGAGTGTCTTCGTGTCCAGCCACGCATCCTGCTCCAGCAGCTCGATAAAGTGCTGGAATGCCTGGTTAGGTGAAGTCTGCGCTCCCGTACCTGAAGCGGTCAGCATCGGATACGGCGCATAGTCCATGGCCCTGATAGGCTTGAGTATGCCGGCACAGCCAGCGAGAAACAGTTTTATCGCCTGCCGGACGGCATGGCGGTATAGCGGTTTTTCCGTGCCGGCAATCCAGGGCTGCATAACATCAAGGCAGACTGACTTACCGGTGATTTCCAGGCGGTTCTGGCACCATGAAAACATTGTGAAACTCCTCTTGTCGGTTGAAACGAAAAGAGGGCATCTCCCTGAGGAAGATGCCCTCAGGGGGATGATGGCGGCCGCAGCCGCCGGGTCAGATTATGCCGCCTGTTCCGTATTACGGTTCAGGGGCGCAAGTAAATATTCCGAGGCTTCACGGGCGAACCGGCAGGCACGGAAAATTGCCCGTTTGTCTTCCCGAAGTGCTCTCAGCCAGCCGGCAAGATAGCTTTCGTGCTGCACGTCGCCGGTAATACCGAGCTCCGCACAGAGAAAGGCGCTGCCGGTTTCCGCTATCAGCTCTTCGAACGCATAAACCGGGTCACCAAACTGCCGTGACGATGAGGTAATGCCTTCCCGGTTCAGGCGACTGCCGTGCCCGGTGGCATGCACCAGTTCATGCAGCAGGGTGGACCAGTAGTCCGCCTCCGTCCGGAACTGCGATACCGTCGGCATGACTATGCGGTCAGCGCCCGGCCGGTAATAAGCGCGGTCCTGCAGGCGGTGATCGCACCCGACTCCCGTGGAGCTGAATATCTGCTGTACCTGATTCAGCTGTACCGCGCTGAGTTCAGACGGGGATTCTGCCGGAACAGAAACCACACCTTCACCGCTGACGAATTCAGGCAGGCCCTCACACTGTTCAACGTTGAACAGCTGCAGTTGCTTCAGCATGGTCAGTTGCTCCATAACCGGCTCTCCGTCCCGGAACAGCAGATTATCACTGCTGTCCCTAGCCTGTTTCTCAAACGGTTTGTAGATAATGGTCAGCGCGCTGGTTTCATTCTTCCTGACGTGACCTCCCGCAGTTTTAGCCTGCAGGAAAGTCAGCCAGCGATCGGACGTATAACCGTGTTCTTCTGCGGCCATCCAGAGCAGGGGAACGTTAACCCCGCTGTAGGCACGGCCGGTTACGGCATTGACCGGCAGGCAGCTGCCGTGCACGTTCTGAGCCGAACGCCATGGGCGCCGCCAGGGCGGCACGCCATTTTCCAGCGCCACAATGATTTTATCGGTGACCTGCTGATACAGGTCAGTAGTCTGTACTGCTGACGCTTTGGATCGGGCTGTTGTCTTTTTCATGGGATGCATCCTTTGAAAACGGGGCGCATCCCGGCCGGTGGCGGACGATGCGCCACCGGTGAGTGGAAAAATCAGTAAAAACGTAAGGAGCCGTCGGCCATAACCAAACGAATACGGTCACGTACGCTCGCGACCGCACTGTCAAACATCTCCCGATCGGCGGGTTTCGCCCGCTTTGAATCAAGGCGAATGACCTGGTCGAGAACATGTAATGCCTGCGAACGCCAGCTGAGACGTTCAGCATTACCTACACAGGCATGAAAATGGCGCAGCGACTGATCGTAAAGCCAGCGGGTCCGGTCACGATATTCGCTCACCGGTACATACACCTTCAGCGGTGGATGCGTTTCCACATGAAGCGTCAGCGCATTGTTCAGGTTACTGATCACGGGTTTGATGAGCAGATCATGCTGGTCATTCAGGACAGCATCAGACATGCTCTGCGCAATAAAGGTCTGAAAGAAGAATTCCCGTTCGGGTATCAGTGAGTCAGCAAGATCTGACCAGTCTGCATCCTCCGACGGATTACACCCTGCAGCCCAGGCTTTCAGCCACTCTCCGGGATGATTGTCATCAGGTACACGAAGATAAATCCCCAGGTTCTTTTCAAGTATCAGCGGGCGCTGCATACCCAGGTTCTGTGTGAAAAGCGGACGAAGTTCAGCAGAAGTAAAACGGATCATATTTCCTCCGTATAAAAGAAGGAGGAAACCTCCCCGGGAGGGAAGGCCCCTCCGGGAAGTGTTAATCAGTAAAAACAGATTCAGTCGAAACGGTAACGCAATCCGGCCATTTGCTGCGCCATCTGCCGGCCCGCCCGTAAAGCCTTACGTGCGGAGGCAAACTTACCTGCGCTGCCAAGTTGCTGATACTGCCAGTCACGCGAACTGTAGCCCGTTCTGCGTGAAATGATGGCGGTAAACCCTCCTTCAGACTGAACGACCTCGGCGCGGAAACTGCTGTGTCCGCTGCGGTTGGTGAACCATTCAGCCTGCTGCTGACGCATTGCCTCTGCAAGGCAGCTGAGGGCGCGCGATGTGCGGGTGATAAGTAACAGCATTATACTGCTCATGGTTTTCTCCTTAATGAATGCGGAGAAAACCATCACCGCAGATGCAGGGAGGTTGTCCCCGCATGGGTTAAAGCCTTTGTCATAAATGACGCCGGCGTCTGGTTAATGACTAACCGAAGTGATGATATAAAGCGTTATCCGGATCGTCCGGGTTAAAGGTTCGGCTGGCAGGAATGTGAACTGTCATGGCGCAACCGCAGGCTGGGTGATAACGATGACGGAAACGATGGATGTAGCGTTTTCCAAACCACAGAACGCGTTTTTCCACTGTCTCCATGTACTGCCAGACTTCACCGTCATTATCAGCAACAGCCGGGTCCTGCAGGGCACGGTTAGATCTGTGCTTTGCCAGCCTGCTCCACATCCGGTGCCATTCGCTGCTGTTATGTTTAACGAGTAATAACGTATTAAATGCCAGTGTATTCACAGGTAAATCCTCTTCAGTAAAAATAAGAGGATTTGTCTCCGTATGGAGAAAATCCCCATACGGGTTAAGTGCATCACCTCAGAAATCTGCTTCGCTATTTTCCATAGCCAGAAAGCATTTTTCGTCTTTGACTGCGCTTTTGTAGAAATATGTCCAGGCCTCTTTATCAATACCTTCTGCCATGCGGCAGAGGCCGTTAAAGAATGCCTCCCATGATTCAGGTATAAGCTTCCGGACATGCAGTTCAGCCAGGTCCCTGGCGACCGCAGCCATTTCCCAGACGTAAAACGGAAAGCCGTCGTCATCTGTCCCGGTATTCAGGCCAAAACGGCGAAGCGCTGCGATACTCAGCAGCTCGCCCTCTGCTTTGGCCAGTGCGACTTTGTGAGCGGTACGCTCGCTGGCACGATGATAAAAATCTGAAGTGAGAGTTAAATCGTTCATTGAGGATTCCCTGAAGCGTCGGGGAAATCTGTCCCTGACGGGGACAGAAGTCCCGTGAGGGTGAAAGACTGTCCGTTTGATAAGGCAGTCAGGCGATGTCAGAAAAACCGGCGCTCTGATAAAACATTTTGCGCGCTTCTTCTGTAGCGTCGTCCAGCTCTTTTTCCTGGCGAGACAGGGTAACGCCCTGGTGAAAAGCCGTATTCCAGTGACGACTGTGAACATTTGCCCCCAGGAGCGTCAGCTCGTTCACGGCTTCTTCGACAAAGGTGTGTCTTATGAAGCAATGCTCAGTTGCAAAACCAACGGTATGTGCGACATATCTGAGAAAAGTCAGGTAGTCTGGAAGGCCGTCAGCAGGAACCTGAGGATCGGCGTCAACCATGAGTTTGTAACCAAGACGTACGTTAAGCTGAGTTTTAACGTAATCCACCATGATTCTTGCAGAAGCGGATGAATCACAATTCAGTAACGTGAGCGGATTGATCATTTTGGTGTAATGCATGGGTACGATTCCTTATAAAAAAAGGGAACCGTCCCAAAGGGAAAGTATCCCTCAGGGTGAGAATCAGGCCAGAAATGCCGGATGAGTAAATCAGGTGTTCAGGAGAGTGAAGCGAAGTAAAAAGGACCTTAACCGCAGGGGTCCCTGTTTTCAAAGGTTAACAGGTTTGTACCGCCCGAAAGCGCCATCTCTCAGGTTGTGATGGCATTGGCATGTGATTACCCGAAGGCGTTCCTCTCAAATCACCGGAACATTGGCAGTTGTCAGAGACAACGTTAGCAAAATAAGCGTACACAATTCCCGCACCTCAGGCAAGAGTATCAACGCAAAGATCTTACCGCTTTAATTTTTGCACTCAGCACAATCCTGAAAGTTTCAATCAGTGCGCCCTGAGTGAAATACAGACAGGCATCAGTACGGGTGAGCCTGTCACCATAATGTGCATAAGCCTCCTGTAGACAGGCCACCTCGTAATGTCCCCTGTCGATAATGCGTGAAACGTTTACTTTAAATCCTAAAAGCACACGACAAATAATCGAAACTTTACCAGAAATAAAACCATGCTTATTCATGAAGCTCAACCTTGTTATAAACACGCGCCACGTAATGTCCCCTGCCATCGCCATGTCCCAGATCCATTGATGCAAGAGCCTGCGCCTCTTCTTTAGTAAAACCTTTTTTCATATGGAGATTCATAACATCAACAGAGTACGCATAACGTAAACTATGGGGTGCATATTTGCCGGTTAATCCTGATTCACGGACGACATTGCGATAGCGTTCAATAGCCGTGTGTAATGATGGTTTATCGATTAACTTGCCATTATTTTCACTCAGATGTTTAAGAGACGCATTGATTGCAGCCAGAGTCGCATCACGATCTAATACCGTGGTATCTCTTGGGCGCCCTCCTTTTGTACCGAATACAATGCGTATTTTTTCGTCCTCATTCAGTAACGCTTTTTGCCAGGTACGCAATGATTTAGCAGACTGAACTGTTTCTTCCGTTCTTAAACCGAGTAATCGGGATAGCCTCATTGCGCAGGCAATGCCCTCATCCTTTTGCTCTACACTCGTTAATACCTGCCGAAAATAATTATCGGGAATGGCAACCTTCGTTCCGTCCCGGCTCGTTTCCGAAATGCCCAGGGCCTGGTTGCTCAGTTTTTCATGAGAAGGATTAGCCATGAATGTCTTTCCTGCAACCCGCAGTAAAGCGCGGATCGCCGCCATTTCATTTTGAAGTGTGCGCCTGGAAATTTCTTCTGAAAGGCGACTTTTCATATACAGTTCGATATGCGACGTTTTAATGTTCCTTATATCTCTGATTTGAACATTAAGCCTTAATAAACGCTCGGCAAACCTGTCAGCAATTTTCATTCGGTCAGAAACAGTTTTAAAACTTCCGCCCGCCTGTCTGGCAAGCGTTTTAAGATTTTTATTCAGTTTTGCCATAATCCCCCTCCATTTAAACAGGTGTCAGTGCTTTTCCGTCTGCGTAAACGGAAAAGCACTGACACCGGCTGCGCCACAGCTACAGACGATGAATTTCACCCCGACGGCACGGTTTGTGGTTGCGCTTCCTGCGTCTCGACAGATATCTGTGCATCGGGGCGGCGAAATGTTGAGTTATTGCGAAGCTCCCCAGGTCTCTGACCTGTTCGCGGTTTGCACCGGGCTGAAATGAATCAGTCTGCTTCCACACACCAGTATGCTGACTGGTGTCGCCATCGATATCGTGTCGATTTTCTCCTCTTTTAATGAAGTCCCGGGCCGTTTTCATGGCTAAGACGTTTGATTGATAAATGAACAAACGGTGAATGAAGTACGTCTTTAAGGCGCTTAAAACCTTTGAGTACGTGTTGGTCAGTTGGTAAAGAAGTTGTTTAAACGGCAGTGCGTCAGCGCTGCCAGTTATGCGCTGCGCGCGTCACTTGGTACTCGTTTCACTCGAACGCAAGTGACGCCGCGCTCCTCTGCTCTCAATGCGGCCGTGGAAGATGCCCAAATGTTCATACCCACGTCGCAAAGTTTGCAACGGATGCAGTCGTCAAAAAATCGAGACGAAACGAAGAAAACAGACAGATGAGCCTGAAAGAAGGCTGTCAGGGACAGCTTGTTTGTAAAGGAATATCCTTTATCGCTGTCAAAGCGATCCCCATTTTCAAAGGCTAACGGGTTTACCGCCCGAAGGCACCGTCTCTCAGGTCATAACGGTTTTGGCATGCAATCACCCGAAGGCGTCCCTCTCAGATTGCCGGGACATTGGCATGTTGCTTTACGCAACGGTACAACGAGAAGATAGTAGATCGGGTTGGGATCCATTTACAAGTATTAGTCACCGTTCGAGTGTTTAAACTTTTCATTTATAAGAAATAAATGTTTATAATTCCTATAAGAAAAGAACACATACAATATAAACCAGGGTGTTTAGATGGTCGCAGGATCGCCAATAAATTCCACCCCCAACATATGACAATAACTACGCTGGGCTCATTAATAATGAGTTTCTTTGCGTGGAGAGTTATTGTAGGCATACAACATTCATAGATAAATTAAGCAGCCACTGCAAAGATGATATGCCTGACCGGGATATTTAAAGTAACAAAAGTAAATTGTGATTTCTGAGTGATAACTAGAATTTAATAAATAAAAACATAATACACCTGACTCCCATCAGGATAACTATCGTCATTCAACTGGGTTGATTGCATTAATCTAAACATAAAAAACAAACACAACATGAATCCCTTAAATAAAATGTGATGAGATTTTAAATTTAGAAAGGATGTTAAAGCCAAGTAACCCAACCTATCTAAATTAAATTGACCGGGTAATAGCAAGCGTCATTTATTAAGGAGAAAAATAGGCATTATTGCAGTTTAAAGGATAAGATAGCTCGATCTTTTCCCCCTTGCTAAAGACAACATTTTAATTTTCTGAGGAGTTTTTTTCATTACTAATATGCATATTCGAAACATTTAACGTTCGCGCTTTTAGTCTATAAATTGTCATGTCAATGAGATGCCTTAGGGGGCTTGCCTGCCTTTTTCCTGCTAGAGTTGCCCTTGTAAACAGAAAACACGGGCGGTCATGGTTCCAGTAGACATTCTCATCGCAGGATGAGATTTCACGCATCTGCCTGCTTAAAAATTTGCCAGTGCTTTGGAAATTTAGTAACCTGGCAACAGTTTCATGAGTGATGCTGAACTTTAGCATCCTTCGTGTTAAAAAAAATCATGATCATATAGGTATATGTAGTCGGTGCCGTGAAGTAACGTAATCTATTGATAATGAAATGATATAATCTTAAATGAAGTGCAGGCCGTATATAGTTTCGCTACTTGTCTATCAGGAGGGGTTATGGCTAATGATTGGAACGAGGAGTTAAAAGCATATGAAAATGGCAGAACCAACAAAGATGATTTAACTGATTGTTTTTCAGTTATTTTTTCGGTTGCATCTGGTGCTTTAGATATAGTTTCGAATATGCCGAATTCATCCAAAAACCTTGATGATGAGTTAAGTTCTGATGGTTGGAAGGATGGTACACAAGGATATGGTTATTATCGTAATGGGATAAAAGATTAGACCAAGTGCATCCATAAACTTGGTCTATTTATTCACTCTTATGCCTTACCTTTAGTAGCTACAGTCTTGATTGCGCCAGCCGTTTGCTTTGCTCCGTCACTTCCCGCCTGTTGTGGCATTTTCGATGCTGCTGACATTGCTGAATCGATTACTCCTCCAATCCTTACCCCTGCCCAACTCAGCATACCCATCCAAAAGGCTGGAAACACAACATACATCATTCCCAGCACAAGGTTCATAATCCATCCGTCTCTGGGTGAACTCAAAAAATCAGCAATGGGCTGACCAGACGCAAGGCCGCTCTCAGCAAGGCTTGAGTACAAAATGGTGATCATTCTGTCATCAAGCCATCCTGCCAGCTCCCACCAGAAGGTGATGAACTGCAATGCAAATAATGCAAATGATATGGTAACCACTGTTTTGGGCTCGTAAGCACTGAACATCATCAGCACCGGTATCACAGTGATAATCATCATCTGCAGAAGCGCCTGAATCATCGGAAGCGCCTGTTTCAGCGCATCGAAGCCAGGAAGTGCTTCTACCTGCTTCATACCTAAACCTACAGTAGATGCCAGCCGTGACAGATTTCCGCCAATACCGGAGGCGGTGTCATCTGCACCGGCCATGTAAGTAACACCGCCACCCGAAAGTCCGGCATTTCGCGGGCTTACTATCCACCGCAGCACGACCTCTTCCCATTGCTGACCGGGAAACTGCCTCTGCACTTCTTTACGTGTGTAATCACTGAAGATGGCCAGCACGCGAGTACGAAGCCCCGATGAGCCATCGGACCACCACGTTTTACAGGTGGGATAGCCGCCCTGACCGGTGTCCGGATAGCCGCTGTCGCGGGAGCTGTTATAGGGCCACTGGCTCCTCGGGGTGGTGGCGGTGTAGTAATCGTAATAGCCCGACGTATTCAGGAAGTAGTCGCTGCCAATCCAGCCTACCGAGTTAATGGTGGCATCGCTGAGCTGACTGTTGCTGTTCTTGAGCCGGAAATAGGCCCTTGAATAACACTGATCTGCAAAGTCCTGGACCTCCTGTAGCAATACCGGGTCACGTAGCTTCGTGTTCTGCACGTCAAAACGCATCTGGCGCAGCTGCGTGCCGCAGGGAATGGACGCAATCAGAGCCTGGGTAGTGCCCTTAGACATCATATGCAGCAGATACCACCAGATGGGCACCTGGGCGGTACGACCGTCAAAGTCATTGACTAAACCGCTGTACCCCGAGTTCTGCGGCGTGGGTACGCTGATGCCACATTGCTTTGCCCGGGAACTGTCGAATTTGATGGTACTGATATCTACTGGCAGCAGCGGGATGCAGCAAAAAAGCATCACCACAAACGAAACATAAATGGCATGCTCAATGCGCGGGAGCGCCAGTAATCCTTTATTCCCTTCGTCTGCACCTTCCTCACGCACCTTGAGCCACACGCCCATGACCTTAAAAACCAGCGGCAGCGCAAAGAGCCCTGTGCTGCTGAGAATGGTCCACATGGCATTGTTCATCACCCAGCCAAAGAGGACCAGAAAATATTTCAGGTAACTGTTTGCTGTCATGATCTTCCCCTTATGCCGTGCCGGTCCAGGCCACGCATTCCGTGGCCAGAATAAACAGCACCCCGAGCAGCTCGGTGCGCGGCAGGCGGGCACGAGCCTCCGGCCACCGCTTCAGAAGCTGCGGGCGGATCTTCAGGCCCCAGGCTGCAGCGATGCCGGCATACATCACAAGCCGCCAGGCAAACAGCCCCCACCGGCTCTCATGCAGCCAGCTGCGTGTCAGCTGGCCGTCCGGGTCATACGCCATAAAGACCGAAGCCAGCGCAAACATGGCCACGGTTACCAGCAGTAAGGGGAGAAGCATGAGTAATATGCGGCCTGCACGGCCGCGAACAGAGGAGAGTGTCATATCAGTTTGCTCCGGAAGACTGCGTCTGGTTCATCTGGCTGAAGCCCTGATCCTGATTGCCGGCTTTCTGCTGCAGCTGGTTATCCTGGTTACGCTCTCCCTGACGCGCCAGCGTGGTCAGCAGGCTGTTGTTGCTGATGGATTTGCGCAACTCCATCTCGTTACGCAGGGCGCTGAGCTCGCGGTCAAGAGCATCAATGCGGCGGTCGCCTTCAGCAAGCGCCTCGGGTTGCTCAGCGGCGTTTGGCTCGGATTCTCCGGTGGTCAGCATGCGCCGCATGGTCAGTGCTGTTTCCACGGTGTCAGCCATCGCCAGCTCGCCGGCCAGGCGCTGAACCAGCGCGACCTTGTCCGGGTCATCGCGTAGTGACTGAATAACGCCGCGCGTTACAACAAGGCTGCCGGTTTTAAGCGCCGCCAGGTTATCGGCTGTTGGCTGCAGTTCACCGCCGACAAGTTTACCCAGCTGTTCCAGATTGGCTTTGGTAGCATCTTCAAGCACGGGCGAGAATCCCGTGCCGGCGACAGAACTGCCGGGCTGGTTTTCAGCCCCGCCGCTTGTGCATTCGCTGGTTTCTCTGCAGGTCCGGATCGAACGATCGCCAAGCACCTTAACCACCGCCGCTGCCGCATCATCCGAGGTTTTCCAGCGCTGGCAGACCGTGCCGTTGCAGCTGGCGGAGCCCACGCTGCTGTTGCTGGTCACCGGCAGGCTGTTCATCATGTTATAACCGGCTTTAGCCAGGTCACGGGTCGGCTGAATGGCCTGCTGGCCTTTGCCTCCGCGTTTCTGGCCGCCGACCCAGGTTACGCCTTCTTCACCGGTGGCCTTCTGCAGCTGCTGGTCGCTGGAGACGGCGTCTCCGCCGCTGGACGCCACAATATCCTTATATTCTTCGGATACAGCAGCCTGCTGCCACTTGCTGCCCAGGGTATAGTCAGCAAGCTTTTTTGACATATTCTGGCAATTGAGCTGCGCTTTATCGAAGTTGAGCCCTGCCTGCAGCACCCCGTTGGTGAGCATTTCATACAGCCCGGGATTAGCACGCTGAATGGCCATTGCCGGCATGCTCATAACCGCGCCGGTCGCGCCCTGAATCACGTTGCCCATAAGGTCCTTGAATCCGCTGGTGATGCCGTTGAGCTGATTGCCTACGGTCGTTTTCAGGTCAAAGTTGCCGCACATGAGGTCACTGCTCCACCCACCGTTCAGCCCCAGCCGGGACATATTGCTGCGGCTCGGTGGCGGTGAGATCACTGAGCCGCCACCAATAGAGTAAAAAAGTCCGTCATTAATCGCGCCGCTCACTGACGCACCGCCGGACGAAAGTGACGTGTCCACAGCCAGTGCCGGCAGGGAGAGAAAGGCGGAGAAGGCTAATGCCGCCAGAGGGCGGTAGAGCCGCTGCGAATACTGCTGTTTCATCTGCTTAGTCCTCAGGAGAAATCGGTGCTGTAAAGGAAGGTCTGGCCACGTCGTTTGCAGCAGCTGTAGGGCTGCCACAGCGCCCAGGCATAGTTGCCGTTTTCAGCTATCTGCCCGCCGGTGTCGGGGAAAACCGCGCAGCTCTGTGAGAGCTGGGGAGAGAGACGCTGCCATTTGTGATTTTTTGTGCCGGTATTTTCCTGGACGGGGTCGGGTGGCCAGTAGCCCGGCGAACGCTGCCCGGTGAGCGGGCTGTAGACATGCAGCTGTCCCTGGCGGGTGATAATGTCGGCCACGCGCTGCACCACAACGGCCGCCGACTTGTAACTGTCGGTCTGAGTGACAAAGCCGCTGCGGGGGTAGACATTCCCCCACATGTTGCCGCTGGCCGTGCTGCCAATCTCACGCTGTCCCGGGATTAAAGCCTCCGGGTAGAGCGATTCCGGTACGCCAGTGCGCCAGGCAAGCGCATCGAGGCTGCTTGTGAAGTACGGCATAAAAGGCGTGGCGGCACTGTCACAGGAATACCCCGGCACCATTCCGCCGATGAGTCTGGTAGCTGGATGGCCATACGCATCGCCGTAGTAAAAGTGCAGGTTCTGCTTACGATCGCCGGGCGCCTTCATTTCCTGCCGTCCGCCACCTGTCGCCACACCTGCAGCGCCTCCCAGGAGCGCACCCTCGGCGCCATCAGCCAGGCTGCTGACGGCCGACATCTCCGTCCAGGGATTGGCTCCAGGGCTCAGGTAGGCTGAAACCACGGCTTCCGGAATGAAATGGGTGACCTTCACGGAGGTTTTAACGGAGCAGCCGAAAGGCGTACAGAACAGCCAGTAACAGATACCGCTGATGCGCCAGCTGATACAGTCAGGACTGGCGGCGCTTGAGAGCAGACTCGCGGTATTGACGCTGGCCATCGTGCCGGTGCAGGCCATTAACGTGGCGAGTGCCAGCCGGCGCGGGCGGGAGAAAGGCATTTTCACTGTGCAGACTCCTTCCGGGCGTTCAGCTGCTGCGTGGCCACGCCGACGTCCGTGGTGCCGTAGACCACCCACTTATCGTCAAACACCACCGCGGGGTATTTCTCAAGACCCAGCGACCAGGCGTGCGTGAGACCAGCATAGGTTCCGGCAAGGTCCTGCTGACGCTGCTTAAACGCAGGCGAATTGATGACAGCCCGCGCCTGCTGTTCAGCCTGTGCCGGGTCTGCCGGCAGCGGGCCGAAGAGATCTGCCTGCAGCCGGTCAGGCGCATCCAGCATAATGACAGTCACGTCAGGCCCGGGGTTACCCGTTACGGGGTGGGCGTTGTCGGTATAAATGACGGTGCCGGCATGGGCGCCGGCGGTTAGTAACAGTGCTGCGAGGCAGCAAAATGAAAATTTCATGGAGAACACTCCCTGAGTGAGTAACCTGCTCAGGGTGCGTTCAATAACAGGGCCGGTCAGTAATTAACTCTGAGCCCGGCGCTGATAATTTCTCAGCGCGCAGGCTGGTTGAGAAAACCGTGATTCCGCATGATCAGGATGACCCGCCGATGGTGCTGTCGCGGCGCCACTCCAGATAATCCATTTCACGGACAAAACCTGCTGCAGCTGCGTTACGCTCTATGCTCCATCGGGTTTCGCCCTCCACGACAAATGGAAGCCACTCTGCAGGAAGGCTTTGTTCAGGCGGGTGTTCAGCATCCTGTTCATGGAGGTCTTCCGCTTCAATGCTGGCTGGAGTATTTCTGGCAAACCAGAGGTCGCTGTTTTCCCATGCACGCATGGCCCACGCAGCACGTGCTTCCTCATCTGAATCGGTCGCAATGGCAAGGAACTCAACCACCCAGTCGTTTAAAGCCTCCTCAGTAGCGTCGGGTAAAAGGGACAGGTAATGTGTTTTACGGGAAGCCAGCCACATCTGCTCTTCAGCTTCAGCTGCCCGTTGCTCATCGATTAGAATGTCGGATGCATCATCCTCTGCAGCGTACCAGTCCTCCAGAGCCTGCTGTTCCCGTAACCGTTCTGACTGATTCTTACGGGCCTGCTCAATGCCGGCGGCCACCGCGCTATCCCAGTCGGACCTTACAGGCGCCGCTGCACCGGCGCCCGTCAGTTGCTGGTTAAGAAAATCAAGCCGTGACATATCTTCCGGGTCCGGCTGTGCACTTACAGCATCACGAATTCCGGCATCACTGATAACGCCGGGGAGTCCTTTTTTCTCCCGGCCGGTGCTGGCACGCTCAGTCAGATAACGCTCTTTCCAGGCTGTTCCGATTGCGCGTTTACCCTCTGCCTCCAGGCTAGTCGTGTATTTCATCAGCCAGACGTGCATGTAACGCTGGCGATCGGGTGCGCATAGGGTGCTGATATCATGGAAACGCTGATAAAAAGTCTCGTCGTGGCCACAGTCCAGGCTGTCGCCCTGGTGTGCCACCTCGTGCTCCGTCAGGCTGAACAGCTGACTGGCAGTCTGCAGCGCATCGGATTTTAGCCGGCGGACGATATCGATGTTGTAGGCAATGTAGGTCTCTCCGTCCGTCCAGGCATCCGCCGACGTGGACTCACCCAGCAAAATTTGAAAGCGCTTCCCCCCGTAAGAACGTGACTGATAGCCCGCTTCGCCACCCGAGCAGACAGCAGCATACTGGGTAAGGCACCAGCGCAGCGCTGTCCACGCCCGTCGCGTTTCCTTATCAAGCTGTTTCTCGCTGACCATCTGCGTGCGGTCGATAAAGTTTGCGCTGAGGGTGTCGAAATCAATAAGTACCAGCTCAGACTGCCAGCCGGAACCCCATCGCCGGTGCCGGGGTAACTGTTCACGGTAAGCCATCAGATTTGCGCGTACGCGGCTCAGACTTTCCATAAACTCGTCCGACTCGTAACAGCCGAAGCGGGACAGCGTGACAGGATGCACCACTGGCGCGATACCGGCCCGGGCAATGATTTCCCCGCGCGGAACATCGCGAGCATACCGCGCGAGGGTGAAGCAGTTTTTGTCGGTTGCCGCCGGGTAATAGCGGCACTTACGAATGAAGTGCTCAAGCGTGACGTGACGTTTGCCGGGCAGGAGCGTGATGACTTCTTCATCGTGCATCAGCTTCTGCAGGTCGCCTTCTCCGGAAAGCAAAGCGCGGGCGGTTTTCTCCCGACGCGCTTCAGTTTTACGATGTTTCCCCTGATTGTCAGAAAAGGCGGTGGCAAGCTGGCCAAACCGGGCGGCAATTGTTTTCCAGACAGGGCAGCTCTTGCGAAGGATTTCTGTACGCGAGACGTTAAGTGCGATGGGCTTTTTACTGACGATAAGGCCACCCACGCCCCAGATGTGTCCCGGATCATGACGCACCAGAACGCCCTGATTGTATACCGACACCGCTCCGTCTTCCCGGAGGCGATACCAGGCCTGATCGTCCTCCGCATCCCACTTCTCCAGTGCCGGCTGGCGGGTAATGATGGTGCCGTTGAGGTGCACCGTGACGGGTGTATAGCGCACCAGATCACGGATTTCCTGAATACATGACATACGCTCCTGACTGGTCAGCGGTTCATACCACTCACCAGTGATATGACAGCCAGGCTCAGCCTCCGCAATTTCTTCCAGGTCATAGTGATAACCCATTTCACGCGTATCAACCGACATCTGCCAGCGCTGCGAGCGCCAGAGTGTACGAGCGTGCGCCATGATCTGGCCACGACCCAGACGAAAGCGCCCGTAGGTCGCATCACCTTCCTGATGCGGCGTGCCGAAACGCCCGAAATAGCGCTTTACGTCATCGTATGACGTAAAGCCGCGTCCATCATCCCGGCAGGAGAAGCCCTCCGGGGTAATGTCGATGATCACCGCGCCGGCACCGGCATCGACACTGTTCATGATGAGTTCAATGACGGCCTTGCCGACAGAGCCGGCCTGACTGTAAATGATGTGGTGAATAATCTGCGGATCGAGTTCAAAGGGATAGCGCATCAACAGGCTCCTGTTTATAAGCGGGAGTCCATTTTCATGCATTATGCACATGGTTAAACAAACAACTCATATCTGAATCAAGAAAAATTAAAATTCTTTTTTCAGCCTGTTATGATGCCAGTGGAGATAAATGGAAACTGAAGGCTTTCAGTAGAATATTCAGAGTGTGAAGCCAACAGCATGTCAATATTTATTGGCTTTTAGGCTATTTAATTAACAAAGGAAATGACATGAATACAAAAAACACAGAAAATACATGGTTTGAAAAAACCGTTGAATACAATTTTGTACTTGATTCTAAAGATACGTGTGGATTAGATTTTTTATCTCCTCTCGATGGGGGTGCAGAAAGAATCGGAGATTTGGTTGCAGGCTCTGATGCTAAGCACTTTATAATTGAATTTAAGAAAGAACTCAGTGGTCATGCAAGTGAAATAACAAAATACAAAGATGACAAGGTCGGATATATTAGTGCAAAGTTTGCTTTGAGGCATAAAAAAGGATTTAAGAATCACTTTGTTATAGGCGGCAGCCTTACGGAGAGCAATACACTCCAGCTGCACGTAAAACCTTATTTCTCTTTAGGCGACGATAAGATAAAGTCCAGGCTAATTTCAAAGGTGAATAATAATCCCTTCCCACTTGGTGAGGGCATGAGTATCGCTGAGCTGGAGGACTATACAAAAATACTGACTCAGTTTCGTGATTCTACAGAAGGTGTGAAGGAAGGTAGTGCCGGAGGGGTGAGGAATGTTTCGGTGATAGCAGTGTCAAATAAAGGTAATGCAGTTTCGATTCCACTGCATTATTACATTAAATATGTGTTAGACCTTACAAATGCATACGTTAAGGTCCCCAAAACAAGAAAGGCATACAAAAATCGCTGAGACGGTAAAGCGGGCTCTATGCCGCCCGCACCCGCAGCCTCCCTGTTTGTCAGACAGCTTGAAACCGCTGCCTGACAAACAGGCAGGGCCGTTTTAACTGAACACCTCGCCGGCTGTAACCCTGTCGATCTCCTTCAATACCCATAACATATCGGTGGCATCCGGCACGCAGATATTCCAGCGCAGACTGCTTTCGAACTCAGCTTCACCAGGCCATAGCGTGTTACCGGTTACGGTGATGAGGATATCCAGTTTTTTCCCGCCGGCATCCGTCAGATGTACCGCCACGCAGCTGCGGCGCCCAACGCGGTGAGGGAAGACTGAAATCAGAACCGGCTTATCAAGCCGACTTGTGATCTCGCGCTGCAGTATTTCCAGTGAGACACTGTCGGACTGACCAATTGATGCCGTCCCCTGCGGTGGCACGGTAAAAATGACAGACGCAATCAGCGCCTTATCCGCTACGACCACTGGCGGTGCCATAGTCAGTTTTTTCATGGGTTCCCCTGTCAGATACTCAGTCCGCGATTTTCATCCAGCCGGCGCGCAACGTGAAACGCAGCCTCAAGCTCACTGCAATTTAATTCGTTCATGATTTGTCGTCTCTCGGCTTTCTCTGGTTTTTCAGTCATCCCCAGCGCCAGGTAAAGGCTGGGTGGCACCGCACGAAAGAGCGCCTGAACCTTCTCTGAAATAATGACGCCTTCCGTATATTTCCGGGGGACCTTCGTCGCTGAAAGCAGCATTTCCCGTTGTTCAGCTGTCAGCGTCTTGAAGCGGGCAATCTGCTCGACCTCCTGCGGAGGCATTACCAGACAGATCCACCACTCCGCCATGTTCAGCATTTTTTTGGCGGTATCAGGGAAATCCTCGAGGTTCTGTGTGAAAATCCAGAGCCAGGTGCCGAGCTTACGCCACATTTTGGCAATTTTAGTCGCGTAGGGCCCGAGCAGCGGGTTCGTCGTTACGATATGTCCTTCATCGATGGGCACAATAATATCCCTGTCGCTGTACTGATCTCGCTCAGCGATATTATTGATTGAGTTAAGCAGCGAAATGACCGCAACGGCCATCTGCGCCTCATAGCCCTCACGGGCCAGCGTACCCAGGTCAACGATCGTGACATCCGCCTCTGGCCACGGTGTGCCTGGACGGTTGAAGAGTTCGCCTTCGAAACCTTCAGTGAACATCCGTAGCGCCTCGGACATTTCTTCCGCACGGGAACGACGTGCCGCAGTTCGCTTTTCCCGGCCGTCTTCTCCCTGGCTGCTGTCCCGGGCAATATTCTGCAACGCAAACATCAGGTCTTCAGGCAACATCTGCCGGCTTTCCTCAAAAGCCGTGCGGGCGGCGATCATGATGGCCTCACGGATCATGCCACGGTCTGCGCGCGTTAATCGTGATTCTTCTGCAGCTTCTCCGCCAGTAATCATCAGGCGGGCGGCAATTTCCATTTCACCGAGTACGTCATGCTCTTCATCCTTATCTTCATCGTCATCAATATCCGGAAGAGCATCTTCACTGATGATCAGTTCATCCGGTTTTGCCTGCATCAGCAGATGTGAGTCACCGAAAGGTGCGAGAGAAATAACTTTACCGGGCTTTATACTGACCCGATGTACGCTCAGTCCCAGGGAGGCACAGTAATCACCAAACAGGCCGAAGCTGTTGCCTGCTTCTATCAGGAAAATACGGGGGCGATAGATGGCCATCATCTGGGCAAGCTTGACCAGCGCGGTGGCGGACTTGCCGGCACCGGTTGGCCCAAACAGCATTAGATGCGCGTTCTGCGTGCGGTCATTTCTGTTAAGCGGATCGACCGAGAGCGGGCCACCGCCCCGGTTAAAGAAGGTGAAGCCCGGGTTGCCGGTGCCGGTATCACGACCATAGACCGGTGCCAGGCAGGCAAAATGCTGCACGAACATCAGGCGCGTATACCAGTTATGCCGGTCCTGTGCCGGATTAAAGCACATGGGTAATGCGCGCATATAGGTGCTGAGCGGACCGATATCATGCTCCGGGTTAACCGGCTCAAGTCCGCAGTTGAGCAGCTTGCTGCTGAGATCAAGATAGCGCTTATCCAGCGATGGAAGATCCCGGGCTTTAATCAGCAGGGTAATGGCAGCCCGATACAGTTTATGTTTATTACCCAGGTAAGTGCGGGCTGTGGCGGCATCCTCGCGCGCGCGCAGGGAGTCCACGTTTTCACCCATTGAATCGCGGCTCAGGCGGGCAAAGTTTTCCTCCAGCTTATCCTGAGGGTGAATGACCAGCGTCAGGGCAAGCACGGTGCCCTCAGGCAGCAGGTCCATAATGGCATTAATATGTTCACCGCGTTTCACCTCACCCGTCAGGTGACCTGTTGAGGGAGCATTGCGCAGACGCGCCACGGGAACAGCTTTATGCGCCACATCATCAAACCACCATACACCTTTATCCCCGTCGCTGCGCGGGCGAGTAAACCACAGGCTTTCACTGAAATCGTTCAGCAGAGGTAAATCACCCGGCGCATCGTCAGTGTGTTTTGCACAACGATAAAGTGTCGCTTTATCAACCCATTTCGGATCGGGATTGAACCAGCGCAGCAGCCAGCTGTGGATCTGTTCTCCGTTCTGACGCCGGCACTGGATACCCGCACCACTCATTGCCGATGTCAGACGATCGCAAACCTGTTTGAGCAACACCTCGGGCGCCATCGGGTCGCGATACGGTGATTCAACCCAGCGGTAAATCACCATACGTGTACGTCTGATCTGGCCGCGCCAGGGCGCACCGGTGACAGCCTCATCCAGAAACAGGCCCTTTTCGCTGGCCACGTTCTGCAGATGCCGCTCCTGCTCCGTCAGCCAGGCTTCCGTAAAAGCCGTTCCCTGAGCATTGGGCTTCACATACCCCCTGATTCCGTCCATGTAGACGGTCAGATCTGACTCGTCCTGGCAGTAAAACTGCACCACCCACTGGTGAGCATCCAGCTCCGGGAGGCTGTCCTGCAGGGCGTTTTCCACCACGTCACGAATTTCATCGAGCCGTGTGTCAGGTCGTCCCTCGGTCCCAACCGGGATCACTTCGTAAACGGCGCCGACCGACACGCCATCATCAAGCAGAATGCACTTGTGCTCAGGTAGATACTCGCCCCACGGGATGTGGTCGATAATGGAAGGCGCAGTATCATACAGCTTAGCTTCATCACGGCGGGTAAGCCGCCCCTCTCGCGTCAGCGGTTCATGCCCGTTAATGGAAAACGGGCCATCTCCAAACTGATGCGGCGCCTGCGCGTCGGCCCGACGGCGAAAAAGAGAAAAAGCCATTACAGATCCTCCGTGCGCTCACCAGGCAGCGCATACTGCACCTGGCTGTAAAACGGGAAAACGGTGCTGTAGCCGGGCACCGGCGTATTGCCGTCGGCCAGGTGCGGGAACACGTACATGACCATGTCGGGATTAGGCAGGCGCGGAAACGTCTGCTGTATTTCATTTTCCTGCGTGCGGCTGTAGCTTTCGCGCGTCTGTTGAGAAATCACGCGTTCGCTGTCCGTAACCGGGCGGCGCAGTGTCGTGCGGCTTTCGCCGGTTGCATGTGTCGCAGAGGCGCCATCATTCCAGAGCTCAAGCATGCTGCTGTCTCCGGGCGGCAGCATCTCGTCTTTGGACGTGCTGCAGCCGGCCAGTGATAACGAAAGCATCAGTGTCAGAGGCAACACCAGGCGGGGTTTAGCGCTGTGCATTCGCGTCCTCCATTGTTTCAGCGTCTGTAATGACTGCAGACACACGCATTACCCGACCGTCAGGCAGGGGAAACAGCATATCGGTCTCTTCCCGAGCCAGTTTCTGGCCAACCGCAAACATGGCCCAGTCGGTCACCTCATGGGGTGACCCCTCCCACTTTCCATTATCTTTCCGGAGATAACCGGCATACAGGCGTCCACTGAGTGGGGTATACCCCACCCGATACTCAAGGTTGGTGTTTTGCATTGAAATCCCCGTCAGTCCATGCCTGTGCCATTGCCGGCCAGGCTGAAGTCATATTTAACCCTGCGGCCTTTTTCTTCGTAATCGATAGTCAGCTGTCGCGTGATATGCAGCGCCACCTTCTGACCCGGCGGTACATAAATGGCGTCAAATGTTTGTCCGTAGCGGGCTTTCACCCAGTCGATCGTTTCCCGCATGCCGCCGGAAAGCGCCTTGCCCAGCACGGCCTGACCGGCATCACCCGTGAGAGTTGAAGTCACGCCACCGTAGGCGTTGGTCTGGCCGGTATTTTGATTTTCCGCCACGGCATCACCCGCCGCACCGGCGGCCGCAAGTGTGGTGATGGTCGGCAGGTAGGTTGAGGCGTTGCTTTTACGCGTGCCTGAAATGCAGGGAATGCCGTTGTCGTCTGACAGCCAGCCAATGCTGCTGTTATTACCGTTCGCGTTGCCGCTGTTCTGATTGCCGCCACTGTTCTGGCCATCCGGAGAAGGCAGCGTCCTGACGGTGCCGTCGGTAAAGACAAACGTGATGCTGGTAATTGACCCGCGCACGCACGACAGCGTCCAGTCCCCCGTAGCGGTACCGGACACGATTGCCCCCTGAACATCGGGAAGCTCGATGCCGTTCGCCGTCAGGTTATCCCTGCCGATCATGACCTTGAAAGGATAGGGATCAGTGACTTTACCATCGATGGGAATACGCCCCAGTAAGGCGGTCATCGCCTGACTGCCTACAAGCGTGGAGTTTTCCGGAAGCGTAAATACGGGAACGGTCGCCTTCTGCGCATCCGTAAGCTGAGTCTGAACCATTACGGTTGCTTTTCCTGCCGCCTGTTTTCCTGCTTCACCCGCCTCGGAAAACGAAGTGGCAAAGGAGAAACCGGTCGCGTTGTTTCTGTTGCTGTCGGTCACCGGCCGGCCGCTGGCATCAACGGATACCCCGTCTCTGGGCTCAACCCACTGCAGGCCATCAGAAGAAGACGATACGCCGGAAGCGCCGCTGTTCAGCCCGCTCTCGTAGCCCAGCCCGATCGGAATATCACTGCCGGGACTGCTGCTTTTTCCGGATTCCGTGCCGGCACCGCCATTCTGCAGCTGATCCATCAGCCGTTTGACCTGTGAGCTGAGATCCGTGACCTGAGCGCTGAGCTGCTGGCGTTTCTGCGCTTCCTCATTGCGGGCATTGCTCACCGCCTGGCTGATCTGTGCGTCCACGTTGCTGTTGGTAGTTTTCAGGACTTTATTTTCGTCAGTGAGTTTTTTGTTGTCGTCCGCGAGCGAATCGAGACGGTCCTGAACTTTGCGGAAATTTCCCACCACCGTGCGAAGCGTGTCCTGCGGCGTGTCACCCTCGATCCCCGCGGCCTTGAGGTCTTCCGGCGACAGGTCTTTCAGCGCAGAACTGGCTGCGTTGCCTGTCATCGCCGGATGATTTCCGCCCCCTGAGCAGGATTTCACGCCGACGACAATGGCACCGGCCAGCACCACCGGCACGGCAATTTTAACGATGAGATTAGAGGCAGGTGCTTTCATTATTTTACTCTCCGCTTACGGCTGTTAGCAGTCTGCTGAGACGGCGGTTCGGCAATGAATGCCCCCTCCGGGCGCCCGGACGTAACCAGATAAAGAACCGTTGTATCCTCAGGCGTACCTGCACGGCCGAGCCAGCGGTGCTGGAAGGTGGCCGTAATAAACTGCCCCTCCAGCGCGCGCGGATCGAGAATCACTTTGCCGGCAGAACGGTTACGGACCTGCAGCGCAACCACGCTGCTGCCCTGCAGGCTCCATGCTGCCATTGGTGTAACGCTGACGGGTTCTGAGGGCATCAGTGTGGTAACAGCGGACGGCAGCTTCAGTGAAACCGGACTGATACCCGGCACCGGCTCAACCGTACGCAGCGGGCCATACATATTCTGAGCCGCATAGCGGGTCAGCACGACAGGCAGAGGGGCATTGAGTTTAGCGGGCTTACGATCCTGCTGAGGAGCATCCACTTCCGATTGCTTCGCCTGACGCCCGGTGCTGTCCCCGTCGCTGCTGACGGACTGCCTGTCACTGGCTGATACGGTGGCCACTTCACCGTCATAAACAATTTTCACGGGTTCACGCGTGGTTTTACCGGATGCCGCAGAGACATCCAGCAGGATAATCTCCCCGTTCTCTTTGTTCTGCAGCTCAAGTCGCGTCACCGGAAACGCTTCGCTGGCATTGAGATAGACCACGCCACTATTGCTCTGTATACGCAGCTTGTTGTTGAGCGAGGGCGGAAAGCCAACGCGTACGTTTTTATTCACAAAAACGATACGCTCCTGGCCCACGGTCAGGGGGACCTGCAGCGGGATACGCTCCCATTTCATCAGCTCAACGGCGTTCGCCACCCAGGGAAAACACAGGCTGACGAGAAAAATGAGTGAGTACTTTTTCATCCGGTTTCCCATCACTTTTTCTCCGGCTCAGGCAGGGTGACAGCTTCAAGCCGCTGAGGCGTAGCCGCATAGCAATCCAGCGCCAGCCCAAAGGGATTGCGCTCTGGATCGCCTTCCCAGCGCACCACTTTCAGGGGATACCGGACCAGCGCTCGCTTGACCGACTCGGTGTGGTAATACTCGTCTGCCACTAAATCCAGCCGTGCGATCCAGTTGTCCTGATCGAGAATGGTGACGCTGCGACTGCTGTAGCCACGGCGGGGAATTTCATATACCACCCGCACGCGGTCCCGCAGTTCATCACTGTTTTTACGCATCTCTGCGTCTTTATTCAGAAAGTCCTGGCAGGACGGCGTCAGATAAGGGCTCATCTGGGCAATTTTGGCCGGATAATCCACCTCACCATTTTTGGGCCATGAGTTCAGCTGCTGAAAGATATAGAACGCAAAGCTGTATACGGTGGACGGCGGAACCTCCCACCATTTTCGCGTGCTGCCCGATCGCAGGTCGGGTGGGTTATGGATGGTGAGTTCGGAAGGCGCGCGCATCCAGCCAATCCCCGTGACCAGCAGGCCGGCGAACAGCAGCACACAGGCGATGCGAAGCGAAATGATGTGATTATCACGCGCGGTCATACCGTTACGAAACCGGCTCATCGCTCACCTCTCTGCGGCATGGCCCGGGTTCGCTTCATCTCCCACGCCCGGCTGTCGAGTACCAGTGAACGTGAAAGGCGGGCCCGGCAGCGGATTTCCTCCAGCCGCTGCCAGATGTAATTTTCCGGTTTGCCACGTTTATAGCCGGCAATCCAGCCGCCACCCAGGAAGATGACAATGAGTGGCATAAGCAGCATGCAGGTGGGAAATGCCAGCCAGCCGATAAATGGCACCAGCGCCAGCGGCACCGCTAGGGGAATGCCGGCGACGAAGCCAATGATGGCCGCCAGAAGAAACTCACCAGACGTGAAGCCTTTCCACACCACGGGCGGATTGTTCAGACGATCAGGAAGGAAGTCGATGACGGCCATGCAGGCTCCTTACAAAATGTCAGAGGCTTTAGTGGCCAGATAGATGACGGCGAGGATGAGAATGATCCCAACCACCCCGTAAAGCAGGAATTCCGTCCAGGAGCCTTTACCCTTACGGATGTCGTGGAAAGAGGTAATGACGGCATGGGCGACCGCGAGGAAGGCCCCAACGCTTATCAACAGCCCGAGTGCCAGCCCACCCATTTTGACGTACCCCATCATGGTGTTATAGGTGCCACCGCCACCGCCGGTAGTGGGCTGCTCAACCGGCGGCAGATCAGCAAGCGCCTGACCACTGATGAGAAAACCCGTCAGCAACAGCCCGGCGCGTGCGAATGCAGAGTGGTAAAGCCTGAGTAATGTGGATTTCATTGAGGTGTCCTTTTAGTGGAAAAACAGAAACAGCGTTGCCAGGTAAAGCACGATTAGCCTTACCGCAAGTTCATTGAACTGACGAAACGTCACGGATTTGGATGCAATCCCGCGATAGGCCTGAACCAGCGCCCAGGCGCAGAACAGTAGAATGACGACGGCCAGCCCCCCAAGAATGAGAGTGTTAAGTTGTCCGGGCGTAAGGCCGCTGCCGGTGCCGGCGCTCCACCCGTTCAGCTGCGCGCCGTTCATCGCCATGCGGGTTCCTCAGCACGATACTGGCCGGTAACAGCGGTCTGCCGGGACGCGGGTTGTGCCCGGGAGGGTTCCAGGTAGGCGGAAATACCCTGCTTCATGGTGGCGATATCGCGTTTCGCCTGCAGATAGTCGAAATAAAAGCGGGCATCCTGAGTCTGGTTTGCCGCGACACGGGCCCGGTCAAGCCCGGCCTGCACCTGATCCAGCTGACGCATGACAAGCGCCAGCTCGTCTTTCTCGGAGGCGTGACACTGCAGGACGGGAAGTGTGGCTATCAGCAGGGCAATGAGGTTTATGGTGTGACGCATGAGGCTCTCCCGGTTATCTGGTCGTCGGGAGAGTGACGCAAAGCAGCGATGCTTACAGCAGGAAATTCTTTATGTACTGCCGAAAATTTAGGTGTAATTGCTTAGGGTGATGAATCAACTCAACGTGCACGTCTTAACTGTATACTTTGTATATAGACCGTATCATCGCTCACTCAGAGTATGTACCAGCTCAGACTTAAACTAACAGTTTGCTTTGAGCGATCTACGGACATTGTTAATTGCATCCCGTGTGAATCAACGAGAAGCGGGTCAGCTTATGGGACGAACAACTGGCTACGAGATTGACAAGTAAGTGCTACCTGATTCAAAGATGGAAACAGCAATGTGTACCATCCGCTACATTCTTGCATTGTGGCATAATCATTCTTTTTATAGATTGGCATTTTTGGATGCAGCCGCAAGATCCGCCGTTACAGAAATATCTCTTTCTCTCCGAGAAACGCCATGGCGTCAAGGATGGATGACCATCCAACCTGGCGGTAAAGAGGGTAATTATGGATTTTCATGCCATTATTAAGAAATACGTCGCACGTCTTTGCCCCGGTATGCATCCTGATCTCCCGGAATAGGCTTCTTGCCGTGCGCTGGCACGTCTGGCGAGCGCCGATGTCCTGCAGGTTCAGCTGCGTGACAGCAACGCAATCTCTCATCTGTCGGACGCCGGCCATCTCTCTCTCCAGCTTTCTTATCTCCCCGGACAGGCTCTTTGCCCGCTCACTGAGTTCAGACACGTCCGACGCGATTTCAATCGCCCTGATGATGTTGTGCAGACTTCCGGTGAGCTGCAGATGCCGTGCAGTCAGCGGTCGCAGCGTATCTTCAGCTGAAACGCGCCCACCCATGGCTGATGCCTCCTGGACCAAGCCACTAATCAGATAACGATCGGTCAGGTCCCGGCGTATCGTGACGGCTTCACACCGGTTCTGCCGGCGCATTGAACATACGTAGTAGCCGTAGCCCTTTATCGAGATACCGGTCAGGATAACCGCGTGGCCGCAGAGGCCGCACCGCATCAGCCCGCGGAAAATATTGATGAGGTAAGGATTAAAATTACCATCCCTGCGGCTTTCAGGTTCCCGGTACATCAACTGCGCGAGCGCGAAATCCTCTTCGCTAATGATTGGCGGATAATAACCAGGTATCTCCTCTGCCTCTGCCGCGGTGCACTGATGTGACGGCACGAGATAGCCTATTACCGCCTTTTTTCTGACCAGTCGTTCAATGGATGAAGAGTTCCACTGTGATACCTTTCCCTTCAGATTCTCCTTCCCCTGTGCGTTCAGCGCGCAGCTGATCCTGACAAATGACATGCCCTCAAGACGCATGCGGAAAACTGAGCGGATCACTTCTGCGCGTTCTTCCAGCACGTCAAAGCCGTCCCGGGCAGCATTAACCTTAAGCCAGTAGGGGCACTTCGTTGTCATGATGGTCCCCGCAGCAGCTGCCTTCCGCTTTTCCGCCCAGGCGGCGCGCATGCGCCTGGACTTCAGTTCGCTCTCTTCATTCGCCCGCTGGGCAATCAGAATGGCTCTGATAATGGCAAAGGGATCGTCCAGCGAACCACGGGTGTAACGTACATTATCGCTGAGCGTGATGACGTCAATGCCGGCTTCAAGCACCGCCCGCAGACGACCAGTGGCCTCACCAATTTTCTCGCGTGACAGCCTGTCAAGGCTTTCAATCAGCAGTACCGTGTCGTGCCCGACCAGACCCTGCTCGACCGCCACCATAAATACGGCAAAGGCCCCCCGTACGGCGTGGTGTCCCCGCCAGGCGCTTAGCCCCATGTCCTCATAGGTAACAGGATCAAGGTAATAATCAGGATTATGGCTAAGCCATTCATCGATAAGTTTCTTCTGACGTCTGGCTGAGTCACCTTTCGCCTGTTGCAGCGAGGAAAAACGAAGGTATGCAATTGCCTTTTTCATAGAAACACCACCGGGGTTAGCCAGTAAAAGACCTGAAGTGGATGTAGTGTGCGCAATTTTTGACTTACGCCACTCTTGGAAGAGTAACGATTGAGCACCGGGAAGTCTGCCGCGCCGCTCATGTTTTTGGCTGTGCACGACCGTTATGTTTCAGATAATTGCATCCACATTACAACCCCCGAGCGGCCACGATGAGCAAGGTGAGGACATGTTCACATAAATTAAAATTATTGTATTATCTACTACATATGGTAGTGGCGGATTAATGCACAAAAGGAGATGATGGGATTTTCTTTTCAAACCTCTTGGTCAGTTCAAAACTATGACAGAATTTGAAATAAACAGCCCGCTGCTTCACCTCGCTTTGCTTGAAACGCTAAAACGAGACGATATACACGATGAAATAGACTTGTTTCTACCGTTTATTGCAGTGACTGCATCGGATATCGGCAAGCCTGTTATAAATGAGAGTGATATTCAGGATAAGCTTAAGCAGAGTTTTGGATTTAAGCCTCCATTGGCAGCGGTAAAAGTCTTGATGACACGCGCAAAAAAAAGAGGGCTACTAACTCGCGAAAACTACGCTTTTATACCCGTTCACGATAAAATTACCGAATGGAAAAATGGCTTCGAGCATAAAAAAGAGGATGTTGAAACATCGCTTGCAAGTCTTAAACGCGAGTTTATCCATTTTACGGAGGTAAACTTTGCTAAAAAACTATCTGACGGTGAAGCTGAAAAACTAATTACCGATTTTATTGAAGTGAACGTCAGTAGTGTGATTAGCCACAGGGCTTATCAAAGAATGGAACTGGCTGACCGCATTAAAAATACTAACCATGTAATTGCATCTTTTATAAGTCATATTCACCGCAATCAACCAGGAGTTCTTGAGCACTTTAGTCGTTGCGTTAAAGGAATGTTGCTCGCTAATTACCTATTTTATGCAGATAAAGCCACAGATAAGAAATCATATAAAGGAATCACCGTCTACCTTGACTCTCCTATAGTCATAGGTATGCTAGGTTACAGCGGGCGTCAAGCCAAAGAGGCATATACAGACTTTTTGAATCTTTTAAAATCACTCGATATTGAGGTTGTTATTTTCGACCGCACGCTTAGTGAAATAGAAGGTCTGCTTTACGCTTGGAAAAATGACATTTCTAGAAAACGATATGATCGTTTTAATACGAAAACGCTGGAGTGGTTGAGGGCGCAAGGTTATGACGCAGAACGCCTTGATACTGATCTTAAACTTTTAGAAAGTAATATCTCTAAACTTGGTATAGATATTAAACTCGGTTTTAGCCCTAAAGCAATACATCAATGTGACGAGGTAAAACTTCAAAGTGCTATTGGTAGGGTTTTCCGGCGAGATAAAAATCTCGAGCACGATACTGTTTGTGTTTCTCGTGTACACAATATGCGAGAAGGTAGAATCATCAACAATCTCAGTCAGTCTTTTAGCGTTTTTGTCACCCCAAATACCGGTCTAGTCAAGGAGGCAAATGAGTTTTTCCGCCATGAAGCTAACCGCCAGGCTATTCCTATTGTGGTTTCAGAACAATGGATGACCGCCATGTTTTGGCTTAAAAAGCCAGATATTTATGCTCGACTGCCTCAAGAGCAGCTTCTTTCAACAGCATATAGCTTACTGTATACCGATGATCGCTTCTGGGAAGCATTTGTTAGTCGTCTTGAGAAACTTGAAAAGCGCGGGGATATTACGCAGGATGAATTTCTACAAATTCGCTGGGATAGTGATCTTCTCCGACTTGTCCATGATGTATCTGTCGACGTGGGAGAAGACTTTTCCGAGGAAGATGTTTTCGACGTTGTTAACACGATTAGGAGAAAACATGAGGAAAAACATCAAAGTGATATAGCAGAACTTGAAGGGCGCAGTCGCTCAGAAATTGAGACTGTACGTCAAGAAGCAACCACGCAAATTCAGACCATTACTCAGGAGCATCATGCTGCTCAGGTAAGAATTGAATTGCTAGAGCGAAAAATACGTAAGTTGAGTGCCTTTTTGGCTGGGGTAATAGCTTGGTTCTTCAGCGGTTTGCTTGTTTTTGCTCTTTGTCTGGCCGCTGTAAAAGGTATTCCTGATGAGATGCAACCTGCTTTTCTCAAAAACGATTTATTTAAAGGTAGTTTAGTCGGTATTACCTTGATTATTACCTTATTGTTTGGGTTAATAAGTAATGTTACAGGTATAGATTTAGCAGTTTGCCACAAGTTTCTAAAATCAAGAATGGAAAGATGGTTTTTGTCCTTTTTTGGTTAACTTTAACTATATATATAGGAAGATAATAAGTTCCAACTAATCCGCATTGTTTGTAATTATAAGGTATAAGGTATGAGAAATGTCCGCTTTTGGCCCTTAACCGCCGCAGGTGGTGCTCAGAAATGTTGACTTAGCCTGCTCAGCCCGGAGGGTTAACTTGCCGGGCCCTATCATAACGCGCTGACCAAAAATCATAATCACGCGCCGGTTTGAAAAATTGAGTCAGATGCCTTCCTCAATCAGTATCATCAACCCGACAAAAAAATTACAGTGCCCAAGGGAGTATCTATCTCTCATGCCATTTAATTAGCATAAAAAAAGCCCGCACCAGCTGCGGGCCCCCGGGGAGCATCCCGAAAATGGTACAACACGCGGTATCTTCAGAGGTATTTCTTGAATGACCCCGTTACCACGGCCAGCACGCCACCAACCAGCAGTGCTGAAGGCAGTAACAACAGATTTGGCCACACCGCCATGGGCCATGCCAGGTAGAGCATGCAGGGACCATACAGAGCGGGTTTAATAAAGCGTTTGGCGTGATGATAGACAAAGCTTGATTCATAGCCGGCGCCGTATCGCCGTAAATCACGCCTGACCAGACCGTCCACCACGCCCATGATGACAACCAGCGCAAACAGCGGCAGGCTGAGAAAAAGGATCATGACCCGGATGAAGAAAATCAACGTGACCCAGACTGTCGCCTGAAGGTACACACCCAGCCAACTCACCAGTGAAGCACCGAGCCCATTTAGCGCCGGAATAAGCCCGCTGCCTTTTTCGCTCAGGGCTTTAAATGACTGCAGCCAGCCGCTGAATCCGCTGTCCACGAACAGCCACTGCCACGCTACATGCACCCAGCGGCTGACCGTCTCAACCGGTGAAGCCATCAGCAGGCTGCGTGTATACCCCTCCGACAGCCAGTGACTTTCAGCCACCATCACCCGGTAGCTGTGGGCGGCGCCTTCCTCCGGCCACAACAGCGCGATACAGGCATATTCAATCAGCAGGCTGACGAGCAGTGATCCGAGCAGCACGCCGATAAGTCCCACAGGAAAATCCCACAGAAGCAGCCCAATCGGTCCTGACTGCCGCTGGCGCGAAGGGGCGCTTCGTTGTCTGCTGTCACCATCATGCTGGGACATCCGGACCTCCTGCCAACGGCATGTCACCACCCGTCCACCATGTTTCACCGGTGTGGTAGTTTTTTTCCATATTGTCAGCCAGTTGCTTCAGACTGGCTGGCATATGTGGATCGTCATTATCTGCCGGCAGCGGCATGCGAACTTTCCACAACCGCCCCCCTTCAAGTAACGCAAAGGCCTGCCCCTTTGGCAGATTGATGATATCTGCAGGGCTTATCATCGGGACTTTTACCAGACTCACCTGGTCATTAACGTTGCTGTTAAAGTCTGTTCCTTCCCCGGGACGGGAAACATCCGTGAAGCCGGAAGTCAGTGTTTTCTGGTAAACGTCCACTTCAGGGAGCTGATCGGTGAGCAGCAAGGCGGTGTTCTTCTCACGCACGCGGAGCATGACCAGCGTGTTGAAGTTCCCCACCACCTGATTCGCTTTAGCCGTGCTGCCGATCCGCGCCTCGATATCGGACAGGGTCTGGGTGTACGCGGTCACCTGAAACCCGGCGCCGCCCCCTTTGTTGATGAGGGGAATGAATTCATCCCCCATCAGCTCGTTGAACTCATCGCAGTGCAGGTTGATGGCCACCTTTGCGGATTTTCCTTCCTCCTCATCGCCAAGACCGAACTTGTAGATGTGACCGCCCTCAGAGACCAGATCGGCAAACATGCTGTTGCCAACGGCCGCGGCCACCACCGGATCAGAGAGCGCATCGAGGCCGACATACACCACGCCGCGTGACTTGATAATATTGTGCCAGTCCAGAATCGGGCGCGGATCGTCAAGGTCGGTGTAATCGGGCGCGAGAAGCGCAGCCGTTTTACCGGTGGTAAGTTTCTCCAGCAGCGGCAACAGGGAGGCCACAATTTTATCGAAGTAGGTGCGATCGTACTGGACTGCGCTGCGCAGACCATCAAGCACCGGGTCCCAGAGCTTTTTCCCCTCCGGGCTGCCCAGTACCTGCTCCGATACCCAAATTTTCGCGCCGTTAGGCCTGCCCTGAAGATGACGCGGCAGGTCCTTATCGCTGATCCCGCTCTGCATCATAGCTTCTGCGGTATTCAGCAATTGCGGCGCCTTTTCACTCAGCAGGTTATCCACGTAGGTTTCATACAGCTCACCGATATTGGTGACATAGCGGAGAATGAGGCCGTAATCCGGTCGCTGACCGAGGGCGACCAGCGCGCGCGTGATGATATTGACGAAGCGCCAGGCAAACTCCCGGAATGCGGCGGAATTACCTTCACCGGAGAGCTGTCCAGCCACGCGTGACGCCACCTCCGAAATACGGCTGAAGCGTCCGACGGCGTTGTACCGTGCGCTGATATCGGGCCAGCCAAGATGAAAGACCCAGAAATTATCCTGACGACCCGCGCGGTGCGACTCCGCATACATCCGGCGCAGCAGGTCAGCGTCCCCTTTGGGGTCAAACACGATGACCACCTCATGGTCGCCGGCGGCGTTTTTACGTCGGATATCCTGGGTGATGAGCAACTCCGCCAGACGGGTCTTGCCCACGCGGGTGGTGCCAATAACGAGCATATGTCCGACGCGTTCGCCGAGATCGTAGGTCACCGTCGTCTCATCAGGCTCGACGCCGTGATAAATCGGGCTGCCGCCGACCGGCGGCAATGGTCGAAAAGGGTTTAGCGCCGTATCTGCACGGGTCAGTCGGCACAGCCAGGGGAGGCTGTATTCCATCCTTTTTTCCATTTCGCGTGCCATGCGGTAGAGCACGGAGGGCTGCACGTAGATTTCGCATTCAGGACGACGCGCCTCCATCAGTCGCTGGGTATGACGTGCCGACCACTGGAACCCTTTGCCCAGAAAAAGATGGCGCCGGCTGACCGGGATCTGATCGCTGGTCAGCACGTAACGGGGGAGACGACGGATATTCTGCCGGTAGCGCAAAATTTTCATGCCCTGACGGGTCCGCTTCAGGGCAATGACGCCGAAGCCGGCAGCCGTAATCCAGCTTACGGAAGGCGCGAGTGCCACCGCCCAGGGGGCGGTCAGGCATATGCAGGTCGCACTGGCCGCAACCGTAGCGGAATAGAGCTCTACCGCCGGGCGCAGCAGGGACTCCATGACATAACGATCGCTCATGAAAACTCCCTGCTGGTCTGCCAGCCAGAAGAGCCGGTAAGCTTTGCTGCAGCATTCATTTTGCGGTCAACCTCTGCCGCGCTTTGCAGCAGGTTGTCATTGTTACTCGCCATAAAACCAGACATTGTTATCTCCCTCTTAATCATGAACAGTTGTGGAAGAAGCGTGTTTTTCTGGGGGGGTTGTCGCGGGGCCTGACAATGTGACTGGGTGTTCAGGTAGTCCATCCAGCGCCGGTCACCGGACAGCAGCCACAGTAGCCGCTGGCCACTGATGAGGGTGATGCCGCTGTAATGTCGTAAGGCATCCCGGCTCACCTCACCTGTCCGGCCGGTATGAATAAACAGACCAGAGCAGCGTTCGCGCTCTGTCAGCAACCCGAATGCAGAAACGTGTGCCGCACTGATGGTTGCACTGTACCGCTTGGCCTGAATCAGAAAGCGGCGACCATTGATCCAGACGGTCCCATCGGCCCCCCCATCACCGCTGTAACGGGCATTGCGCTGTATACGCAGCCCCTGCCGTGACAGCGCTGTCAGTAACATCTCTTCAAACACATACGGATTCATCTTGCGAAGCCAGCTTATCCGCGCCGGCTCGTCGCGCAGCCGGGACAGGCGAAGCAGCGCCCGGGCAGCCTGTTTCTGATAGCGACGATGACGGCGCTGGGTGACAGAACGGCGCGTTGATAACAGAAGGCCCAGTGCAGTCGCAAAAGCGATTAACAGGACAACCAGCCCGCGATGCTGGCTGAACAGCTCCGGGAAAAGGGTTGCCGGCATCACTGTGAAATTCCTGTTGCGGTGATCAGCGCCGGATAATGTGTCAGCGCCAGCCGGCGGGCCAGATCTCCGCCGCTGACAGGCACCATTTCAACCGCCGGGGTTATCTGACGCAGCGATTTCAGGCCGCTTTCATCCTGCACGTTGATAATCATGCCGGTTGCCTGCATACGCATTAGCTCAGCGGCATTATGCTGTAGCCATCTGCGGGATGAGGGATCGTCACCCAGCACAAATACCGGTGGCATCCCCGGCAGGTTTACTGGTCTGGCAGTCACGGTGCCTGGGGACATTTCTGGTGTGCTGACGGGCAGCATATCGGAAATGGATAGCGACACAGGAGGCGGAGGAAGCGCTGTTGCTGCCGGATCGCCCGCAGGAGCCGCGTTAATTGCGTCGAAGAAAGGTGCGGTACTTTCACCGCCAAGATCCCCGACAACGGTGAGCGCTGCAAACGCACTGAAGGTTGCCATCAGCATGACAGGGAGGAGCGTCACAGGCAGGATATTACGGATTTGAATTTTCATTGAGGTTCAATCCAGGTAAGTGTTGAACGGGCAAGGGTGACAGGCTGCTCACTTCGGGAGGGCATATCGGCTGGCGCAATCTGGCTGAGCTTTCGGCGCACTATCGCCATATAGGTTGCGGCGTGCCGCCCGCCCGCAGGATGATGGTAGCAACCTGCAGCCTGCAGCCAGCTTCCGGGACGGGCGTCATAACAGGCCCGCAGAATACGGGCAGCAGCGCGAAGATTGGTATAAGGGTCAAATGCATCACGATAGGTGGCAAAGAAATGGCCATTCCATCCCAGATTCACCTGCGCCAGCCCGACATCGATATTTTTCAGTGGCCAGCGCTGCATGAATCCGAGCAACGCCGTGAAAGCTTCCTCCCGGGTATCATAGTGATATCCCCTGCCTGCCACGTTGATGGTCCAGGGCCACGGCTTTGCTCCCCATGCGGTACTGCGCGTACTTTCAGCCATAGCGAGCGAGTACAGCGATTCAGCAGGTACCCGCTCGGCTGCAGCAATTTCACGGTAAGCATCCGGAATGACCTGGAGTGCCGGCGCACTGTGAGCTGCCGATGCCAGCAGCAGACCAGATGCAACCATCAGAACGCGGCGAGCTGCCATCCGTTTTCCCCCTGCTGCAGAATCACAGGCATCTGCCCCTGTCCGTAACGCAGCCACAGGCCGCCGTCGTGGTTAAGTGTTATCTGGCGACTGCGAACCTTTTCCACCGGAATGTTATGCCGGATAGCCCAGGCGCGGATGGCCTCATCGCTGTTTCCGCCGACCAGATAAATATCAACCGGGCGATCGTCTGCAAGAACAGCCGCAAGACGCGCATCGCAGCGGGAGCAGTTCTCTTTAACAAACAGTGCAAGCCGTCCCTGCGTATCGTGTGCTATCCCTGCAGCATTGCTGCCCATATTTACGGCCAGCGTCTCGGGATACAGGCGGAGCCAGGCGGCATTGATCTCGCGCTGGAAGGCCAGTTCTTTTTCAGTTCGCTGATATTCATGCCTGACCCAGAGCTCGGCCAGACGACGACGCTCAGCGCTGTTGCTGGTTTCCACGCCCAGAGCAGTAAGAGGATCGAGACCGGGAGACATAATGCCGCGCTCGCCTCGCATGAGCGTCTGATAACGGCTCCAGTCGCTGTCAGAAAGTCCCCACTGCTGCGCCTGCTGCTGAGAACTCAGCGTGCCCGATGAGGACTCCTGCAGCGGGGATACGCTGCTCTGCGCTGTCGGCGTCTGAACCGTTGCCGCATCTGAGAGAAATGACATCAGAATCAGCACGGCAGGTAAGCTTTTTTTAATCACAGATCTATCTCCGTTCATTCAACATGCAGCCGTTGCTCGCTGCCGTTAACCGTAAAGAGCGCGGTGCTACTTCCCTCTGTTGACCGGAGTGTCCAGCTCAGCAGGGAATCACCTGGTGAAAGCAGGCGCATGGCGGATATCTGTGAAGCACCGCGCGGAATGACAACGGCGAAGGTCTGCCCGCCACGGCGTTCAATGCCGGTCAGCACAAACGGTGCAGCCAGCGTCACCGTGCGCCTGGCTGACCGGTTAATCTTTTTTGCAGGAGTCGCCGCGGGGGTTTTAGCTGCTTTGATGGCAGTCCGGCTCTTCTCAGGCTCAGCCGCTTTCTGCGCCAGCTGGCGGTTGAGCTCACTCAGTGCGGAGGATGACTGCTGAACATCGTGCTCAAGAGAACTTAAGCGCGTCTGCAGCTGAGCAACCACCTGGCCGTTACTACTGCCGGCGTCCTGCAGCTGACTGACTGCGTTTTTCAGGCTGGCCTGTTCATCACCGGCCGACTGCAGTTTCACGGGGAGTGAGGCTAAGGCGGCTGTCTGATGCTCAAGTGTTTTCAGGCGCGCTTCCATCGATGAGACATTGGAGGCAAGCTGACCAATCTGGCCGCTGCGAAACGCCGCATCGAGTGTGTTAACGCGTATAGTCAGGTCTGATACCTGACGCCCCATGACAACCAGCGCGATCAGGGAACCCGTCAGACTGACAGTAAGCAAAACGATGCTGCCACCTTTGATGATTTTTCGGTGGTTAAACGGAGGCCGGATTCGGGGCTTATCCGCCGCGGCGGGCTGCGCCTCTAACGCTCCGGCCTGATGTTCAGGAGCGTCAGGGAGCAGTTCCTCGGGCGAGGCATGGCTGAGTGACATACAGGGTTTCCTTATGGCTGCACAGCAGAACGGCCATAAGGTGCAAAAATGCGCGACGAATAACGATGGTTAACTCATTAGCCGTTTGTAAAAATTTCCGGGCGGCGGATACATCGGTAAATTATACAGGGCCTAGAAGGCTCTGTTTCAGGCGTTAAAAAAAACCGCGGCCAGTGTCCCGGTGCGCGGCATCAAAATGTCATTAGAGGTTCGTTGTTATAGGTGCATTGACAGGATCTATAAAACGCGTTCAGGCGTCAAGCACTGCGCCCTGAATGTTAACTGACACGCCACACACCAGTCTGGCCGTCAGTTTATGCTGCAGAAAACAGGCACGAGCCAGTTTTGGGTATATGTTCCACCACATCCCTCGCCAAGCGTATTCCATGAAGACCAGTCGCCGTCATGGTTTACGCGGCCAATTTCAAGCGGCCAGCGCCCGCCGCAGCGGTTAGCGCAGACGCGCACGGGAGATGAAGAGCCGCTCTGCCACACCCAGTCCTTACAGGAGAGTGTGGCGCCGCTCGAATCATGACTGATCGCGCCAATAATGCTGCAGCCTGCGCCTGGCGAGTTGACCTGGTCCTGGTATATAAGTCCTCCGGCAGACATGTCCCCCTCTGCCCGCACGCTTCCGCCACGAACCTGACCGCCGGTATAGATGTTTTTATTATTAACTGCGCGAACCCAGTCATTATCAGACATATAAAATCCACCGCCATATGTCTCGTTAAGCCAGCCCTTAGAGCCTCGCGTAATCATCCAGCCATTATTAGACCTGATGTCGTTATTCGCGGTAATCGCGTTACCTGCAGTGACGTTAGCGCCTGCTGAGACGCCGGACCCTGCGGTGACGTTTTGGCCCGTAACGGTTCCGTTAGCAGTGATGTTGCCGCGTGCAGTGACGTTACTGCTGAATGCACCGTTTACCGCGTTCACCGTAGCCGCGTTATTGAGATTGTTTCCTCCCATATCAATGCTGGTATGCATCGTGTTCAGGTCTGGCTTACCGGTAACGGAGAAACGATACAGGCGATCGCTCTCACCCTGCGCGGCACCCAGTTCATCCGTGGTCAGCAGAACGGCGATATGGCCCTGCGTGGTGCTGACGCCAAATTGTGCGAGCGGTATGCTCCAGCTGCTCATCGCGCCGGTGGCGATCCCTGACGTCCAGATATAGCCTCCCATACCAGAGGTGATATCCATTGATATCTGTCGCAGCGCCAGAAAGGGCAGCGCGGAACCATTCTGTGTAAAAATCAGCCCCTGCAGCTGGTCCGTGTTAGTTGCATTCCGGACAAGCGCAGCGCGATATACCTGGCCATCGATAGTGTTCTCACTGAAACCCTGCTCCAGAAAACCGGTGTTTTTCAACATGACCGGCGTCACGATGACAGGGGACGTTGTCGTGGTGCTGGAGAGCAGCGTATCGTAATAACGTCCCGTATAGCTCTTGACGGCCTGCGTGAAACGGGAAACCTGCGCAGCGGTGTTCATCCAGGTCCGCTTATCCATCCAGTCACTGATAAGCGAATACCCCCAGACGCTGACGAGTAAAAGAATAATCAGTGCGGCGCCGGTGCTGATGATCGCCCAGCCCCTGTCGTTTTTTTCAGTCGATTTCACAGGCATCACCATGTAATGAGTGGCTGATAAAGTTTGATAAGCGCGACCAGCATCGCACCGGCGCACAGCCAGGGCCCCATAGGACCTCCCTGCTGGACGCGGCGAACCAGAAGCTGCCAGAGCACAAATAAAATGACGCCGGTGAGCAGTGCATAAAGCCCCTCACAACCACCGAGCCAGGCCGCAACAGCGCCGGCCAGCCAGACGTCGCCAAGTCCCAGGCATTCGCGTGCAGAGACTCTTCCGGTGACGTAGCGCCAGAGCCCGAATAACCCCAGCGCCGTCGCGGCAGAGAATGAATGTCCCCAGAATCCGGGGGCTGACAGAGCAGCAGCCAGACCTGCAATCAGGCAGCTCACCGTCATATAACGGGGCAGAAATCCGGTGAGCGCATCGATGAGCGTCATCCTGAAGAGAAAAAGGCTGAGCAACAGCGCCATCAGCCTTTCCAGAGCCGGCGCCGGCGACAGTACGATGCAGGTTGCCGATGCCGCAAAAAGCCAGGTAATGCCGGCGGGGGCGGGATTTAAAAAAATGGCCAGCCATTCTTTTTCATCATTGGTGGTCAGATAGCTGAGGCGTACCAGGTTTGCCATAAAACAGAACAGGCACAAGCCAAGCGGAAAAATGATGATAAGCATTGGCCACGGCATGCTCAGCGTCAGCAGCGTCACAGTTTAATTCCCCGTTCTTTTAGTAAAAGCTGGCGGTAAATGGCATATATGCGGTTGGCATAGGACTCGCGCGTTTCATGGCGGTCTTTTCTGAACCCGGCGTTATACGAGCCGAGACAGTTCCAGCTGTAGCCACAGACCTGAAAATGTCTGGCAAGTATCCAGGTGCCGATTTGTACATTAAGGCAGGGGCGCGTCAGCAAATCCTGTGGACCGCTGATGACCCCCTGCGCGATCAGCCCAGGAATATGTGAGGAATTGATCTGCATCAGCCCATAGTCCGTGCTAAGCGCCCGCCCGGTTTTTTTATCCCGGTTAATATTCGTTATTGCCGGCCGGAGGCTGCTCTCGCCCGTAGCGATGGCTTTAAGCAGGAGCGGATCGAGATGGTACTTCGCACCCGCTGCGTCAAAGCAAAACGCCCCCGCACGGGGGCAAAGCAATATCAGGAACAGAACCGTGGACAGGCGCAGCATGTCATCAGCCGTTATGCGTAAAGACGAGCGTGTTATTCCCGGTCATGCCGCTGTCAGCCGTGCAGGACTTTCCTGCCGCTTCCGCGCTGACAATGCCGTCGCTGAAATCCGTGCTGTTAATGCTGATTGCGCTGAATGCACCGCCGGAACCAAGCTGGGTGGCAATAGAGATGCAGTCTGCCTGCGGTACTTTCTGGGTCGTAACAGAAAATCCGTTGTTGAACCCGTTGGTCGCCACCGGTGCTATCACGACCTGGCCACCATAGCTGTTCCACATCGTCGCCGTGCCGGAGCTCGCCGTTCCCTGAATGGTCCAGCCGGCTTTCGGCGCGCCACCCTGCTGGATCAGGGTGCCGGTCATCGTGGTGCTGCTGGTAAAGTTGTACCCTCCCTGAGTCTGCTTAAGCTGCTGAGCATTGGTCACGATAAACTGGAGATTGGATACCTCCACGCCTACGGACTTTTTACCCCACAGGCTCCAGATCCATGCACCCACGATACAGATAACAACGATGGTGAGCAGTGCAATGGCGCCATGTTCCATAATGCCCCAGCCGCGATCGGGCTGGCGATGATGTTGCGGGAATGCCTTTGATGACATGATGTTTCCTTAATGTGTGCTGAAGGTGTTCATATCCTGAATCTGCATCACCATCAGCAGTATGAGTAAGAAGAAACTCATAATCAGGACGAGAGAAAAGAGCTTGGTGACGTTCGCGCGGCGGGCAACGCGCGCCAGCGCCTGCTCCAGCCAGCGATCGGCATAGTTGGTGATCAGCGATGCTGCGCTGTTGCCTTTATCGAGAAGAGAGAGGTAGTTCACCGCCTCACGGCTGGGGAAGTCATAACCGCTGTTGCGCATTGCGCGACCCAGAGAATCGCCCTCGCTCATGCAGTCCATTGCGCCCTCGATGCGCTCCTGCAGCCAGGGCGGAGCGAATCCGTTAAGGATCTGCAGCGACTTAAGCTCCTGCACGCCAGCACCCAGCAGCGCCCCGATATTCATCAGAAACACCGCCCCCTGCAGGTCTTTGTAAACCGACCAGGGCAAAAGGTAATCAGCGAAGCGACGCAGTCGCCCCCGCCATCGGGGCAGGGACCAGAACGCCAGCGTCACAAGTGCCGCGACCGCGCCGGCAGCAGTCAGTCCCCAGCGGCTGCTCCACTGCGCAACCCCATTCATAAATCCGAGTGCGCCAGTCCAGCCTGCCGGATCGGACATTTTGCTCAGGGTGGGGACCAGCGCCAGGTTGTTGGCCAGCAGCAACCCCGTCCCCAGCAATACCAGCACGATCGGGAATACTGAGGCGAATACCACCTGGCCGAGAATGCGACGACGGGCCACAATGAGTTTATCCGCCTGCATCAGGGCACCGGGAATATTGCCGGTTTCCATGCCGGCGCTGATAAGTGCGGCCTCTTCGTAAGGTGCCCAGGCGGCCAGCACGTCCTGCAGCGCGCGACCGGGGCGGTTATCGTTCACCCCTTCAAGACAGTCCTGAACCAGCTCGTGGTAAGGATGCCAGCGGCTGCCAAAGTCGGTGTGCACCTCGCCAATCATGGTCAGGGCCTCTTTGAGTTGTTTACGGTTTTCCAGCAGAAAGCGCAGGGTCTCGTAAAACGGCTGGCGGTACTGGCCGGTGAATGTTGCCCTGACCAGGCGGTAGCGCAGGTTTTCTGCTATCGACATATGCCTGTCAGGCGTGAAGCGATCAGCGGATGCCATCGGGTACCTCGCACTCCATTACCGAATCTTCATCCAGCGGACAGATAAGATCGCCTTCCAGCGGGTCAACACGCCCCTCAGCCAGGTATCTCATCAGGTGCATGCGGCGGGTAATACCGCCCTGATTCACCCAGTACTGACGGGCAACGGCCGGGCCGTGTAACAGCCAGAGCTGCATCAGGCGGGCATCGGTCCGTATTACTTCGGCAATGGCCGTGCGCCCGGTCACCCCATGGCTGATGATGCGTCCGGTCAGCGGTACCGTTTTCTGACAGTGGGGACAGCCTTCGTGATTGCGGAAAAAGAGTTTGCTGGTATCGCAGAAGCCCTCAACAGTGCAGTACCGTTCAAGACGTTCCCACGTATCAGCGTCCAGCTCAGGGGCTTTTTTCTCCCACGGCACCCGGCAGTGTTCGCACAGCAGCGGCACGAGACGCTGGCCTATTAAGCCGGTGATGAGTGCGGCATCTGCCAGAAGATGGCGGTCAATACCGAAGTGCTCCATACGACGCAGGGAGCCAATGGGGCTCTGCGTGTGCAGGGTGGAGAACAGCGCGTGGCCGGTTTCACTGGCGTAAATGCCGGCGATAAGGGAGTGCAGGTCACGCATCTCGCCGTTCAGAATGGCATCCGGATCGAGACGCAGCGCGGAGGCATTGGCGTTAGTCCAGGCGCGACTGATGGCCTCCGGCGAGTTATCGGCAGGCATGACGGCCGTCTGTATGGCACCCGGAATCCGACCCTCAGGCGGATTTTCCAGCGTCAGCAGGCGCTTTTTACCGCCCGTCAGATCAAGCCAGATGTCACTGAACACGCGCAGCGTGGCGCTTTTGCCCGAGCCGGTTGGGCCGGTGAGCAGAACCATGCCTTCCGGAAGGCGAAGGATCTGCATAATGAGCTTTATCTGCTCCGGCAGAAAACCCAGCTGCGGCAGCGTCGGTATGTTGTCACCGTCGTCCGGAATAAGACGCATGACAACTATCAACCCGTCGGGCGTTGGACGATGCTCGTATCGCGCGCCATAAAGACCGGCGCGGCGGGCAAACTTTGCATCTATGCGCCCTGACTGCTCGCGACCGGCAAAAAATGACTGTTCGCGCACGTCGCACATGGAAAGATATGAGGTAGAGGCCAGCGTCATCCCCTCCACATCTTTCACTTCATCCACCACCTCCAGCTCGCCGTGAATACGCAGCTGGACGATGGAAATCCTGCGATCACTGCTGATTTCAATATGAATATCAGAGGCATTGAACTCGTGACCGAGCCTCATATAGTTAATGACCTTATCCTGCGATACGCTGATGTCGAGCTTGTCCAGATCGCCTTCGCTGACGCTCTGTGACAGGCTCAGGCCGCGCTGCTCTGCCACTTCACGCCGGCGGTTCAGCTCGCTCAGCGTCACAAACTCGGTTTTTGCCGTGGGATGCGTCCGGGTGACGTCCATCACCCAGCGTTGTATGGCCGCTTCTTTACGGCGGTTGCCGTCGATTAACAGTGTTACGCCACCGGTGGCATGCAGCTCGGCGAACACAAAATCCATTATCTCTTTATCAGGTGTCATCGTGGCCTCAGAAGGAGAGTTCAGAATTGTCGCTGAGGCGCACAAGCGTTGACGTTACCTCAGTGACGCGTTTAGCCGTGCCCGGGATTTGATCGCCTTTTACCACCTCCGTGACCCCGCCGTCAGGCAGGACAATGCGCGCGCGTAACTGATTACCCCGCCCGTAAATTTCCTGCAGGCGAACGCTGCCGGCGCGCTTCTCCGTGCCGGCAGACGCAGTCTGCTGAGAGGGGGCAGGCTGCGCCATAACCGGCATGGCCGGCTGGCTGGCGGTGGCCAGATAATTCCGGTCGGCACCCTGTCCGGACTGACTTTCCCGCAGCTGCTGCTCCAGCCGCGCCGTCTGCACTTTCTGCTCCAGAATCAGATTGCGGGCCTGCGCAGCTTCCAGCTCCCCGAGGGTGACATTCGGCGGCAGCACATCGCCGGTAGCGGCCGCGGGCGCGGGTCCGCAGAGCAGAGCGGACAGAAGCAGCCCAGGCAGGGCGGGATTAATTCTGCGCATAGATGCTCCCCTTCATGGTGTAGTCGAACTGCCCCTGCGGGCTCATGGTGATCGAAAGGCTGCTGAGGCGAAGCCCCGTGGCATCAAAATCCTGCAGCAGTCGCTCGGGCTGCAGACGTGAGCTGACAGAAAAGTTAAATTCCCGCCAGTCCTGTACAGGGGTAATTTTTTCCTCACCCGGCGCTACCGGCGGCGGCTTCACCTCGGTAAATTTGACGTCGAGGTTGCGGCGCTGCAGATGGGATATAAAGCGCATAAGCTGAGCATCAGCACCGGGCAGTCCTTCGTCAGTGAACCCGGTCGGGGGGGTATGGTTAAAGGGAATGAAAACATCACCGTTTTTAGCGCCTTCCTGAAGATTAAAGACGGCTGAGTGACCGAACAGCTCGCGGGCGCGGCGGGAGAAATCCTCGACCGTTGCACCCGGAGTGGCAACAAAGCGCAGGCGCAGGCCCTCCGGGACACATTCCCCGTCGGTAAAGCGCCAGCCGGCAACGGATGCGAATACGGGCTCACGCGTGAGCCAGCAATTGCTTAGCAGCACTGAAACTGGAGGCAGTGAGGCCCACGGGTGAGGTGCACGTGCGGGTTCAGCAGGCTTTTCTTTCGTCAATGCCATGCGCGCGCGAAACGCTGCCATTGCAGCGGCCTGTTCAGCCTTCTCTGATGCGGCATCGAACCAGTAAACGCCACAGGCCACCGCGAGGGTGACGGCGGCTGCCGGGATAATGACCGACAGGGCGGTCACGCGCTTATGAAGCCGGCAGCGTTTTACCTGCGCCCGGCTGAGTCTGCCAGTCAGTGTGCCGGCGTGCAGGTTGTCGTCTGCCATTGCTGCACAGCGTAAACGCGGCGAATCAGCATCATTAAAACGCAGGAAGTTTGCCGCCGACTGTTCAATGATGGCGCGGGAGCCGGTCACATCGCCCATGACGGATAACTGCCCGCCGATAGCCGCGAAAAAGACCCACGAATCCTCAGTGTGACTCAGGCGGTAAATACCCCAGGCATTTCCGCCCTCGGCCAGCAGGAATGCCACGGCCAGCGCGTGCTGGCTGCGGCGCACGCGCCCCGGGGAAACCAGACCGCGCATAGAAGCATTTCCTCTTCCGGCAGCGGCATAATGCGTATCAGGCGACGCTTTACTGCGAAACCGGGTACTTAACGCATTACGCTGCGGCTCCCAGTGCAGGCCTGCCATCCAGTCCCGCCGCTGATGCGTCAAACGGATGCCGGCCCGGAGGCTCATTTTTTTCAGTACTGACATGGTTTACCTCAGCAGAACAGGCGTGATCATGATGACGAGCGTCGTGCGGCCGCGGGAGCCTGTCTGGCCGCCGCCCAGAATGAAGTTGTTTGGCGTAAGGGTGCCCTGTTTGTCTGCAGAAAGGTTCTGCTGTTCCGAACCGGTCAATACCAGCGTCTGACCAGAACGCAGATTGACCTTGCGGGCCAGCCCTTCGGTTGACGTTGTCGGCAGATCGTTACGGGTATTGCCGTCAGCGCTGACGAATTTCTCAATCTGCGGCGGGCTGGTATAGCTGAAAGCGAACTGCAGCTGCACGTCACCGTTTTCCTGAATGAACGGCAGCATGGTCATGAACAGGCCGGTGGTAATGGTCGTCGTTGTCATCGATGAGGTGACGCCCACGTTCGCCGTTGCAGTTGTGCTGGAACTGGACAGGATGCCTTTCTGGCTTGAAAGCTGATACGCCACCGGCGTCAGGTTGGCGGTAGGGTCAGTCTGGTTCAGTGCCATGCTGACATTACCCTGCTCGGAAAGGGCTTTGATAAGCAGGCTTGATCCGGAAAATTTAGCCGCATTACCTGTGGCCGTATCGAGGATTGAGATACCGGCGCTGGCGGCTGACGTGGAGGCATTGGCCATTGAACCTGTCAGGCTGGCGCCAAAGTTATGCAGGGATTTATAAACCAGCCCCCAGTCAAGGCCCAGCTGCTCGTTGCGTGTCTGGCTGACGCTGACAATCTGAATATTGAGTTGTACCTGACGGCTCAGGACCTTGTTCTGGTATTCGATATAGCGACCGATGCGGTTAAGCACGTCAGGCGTATCGGTCACGCTCAGCGTGCCGGTGGCGGCCGAAAGCCAGAATCGCCCGGATTTCGGGGTCACCATCTGCTCAACCGTTTTACGGATATCATCGTAAAGGTCGCTGTTCATGCCGTAATCGGTTTTCTGATTAGAGCTGATATCGCCCGTCGTCCCGCCGGTCGTCCCGCCGGTCGTCCCGCCGCCGCTGCCCAGCTGATTGCCTGAGCCGGAATTGATCGAGGCGCTGCTGTTAACCTTTGTATTCAGGATAACCAGCTGAAAAGTGCGGGTATCCTGGAGATAGAAATACACGCCGCTACTGTCACTTCGCCAGGACAGGCCGTATCCGCTGGCTTCAATATCAAGGAGATCGCGGACGTCGCCCTGGAACTTAAGGCCACGCGCGATCATGGTGCTTTGCTGAACAGGCGTAGCCTGCCCTGCAGAAGCGCCGATCTGTGAAAGCGGCACACGACCGTTATCATCGGGTGCCGGTAACGGACCGCTCATCGGGGAGGTGACCACACCTCCGTTTGTGACACTGCTGAGCGCAGCATAGGCATCGGGGGTGATCGACACCCGGATGCCACACAGCGCGGTGATGCGCTGACCCAGCTCAGGCAGTGAAATCCCTTCCGGCCGGTTAATCGTTATCTGACAGGAAGGCAGTTTTTTTTCATCCGGCGTGGACACGACCGGTGCAACCGGCTGCAGGTTCACCCAGGGTTTATCAGACCAGACAACGGTAGGCTGAGACAAAGCCTGGCGGCTCTGCAGCACCCGCTGTGCCGTTTCAGCCTGACCTGAGGCCTCCTTATCCATTTTGCTGATTTCACTCAGCGAACATGATGACAGCACAAACGCGGCGGCCAGCGCTGTCAGGCAGAAAGGTAAACGGCGCATCCGCAGCCCCCTGGTGTTGTTAGTTAAGGTAAACAATGCTGCCCTCCGATACGCCGGACGGCAGAGAGAGATTCATATCGGTGCCATCCGCCATGCGCAGACGGCCACCGCTGACGGTCAGGGCCAGCGCCGAGGTCATTGACCTCGCACGCAGCGCGGCAAAAACACCGGCAGTTTCAGGCACCCATATCCAGAGGCGCCCCCCCTGGATAACGGTCTTAATGCGATTGTCCGGGAGCGGCACAATACCTGTCTGAGCAAGGGATACCGGACCATCAGCCACCGTTTTTCCGTAGCGCCAGTTATTTACCGCGTCCGCGGTGCGCAGCATGTCGCCGGCAAGCCGATCCGGCAGGGTCTGCTGCATTGAAAGCCGGATGTGTTCAGCAGAATGGCGCTGCGCATCACCCGCCATCAGCGAAATGACCAGACAGAACACGAGTATGGGCAGCGCAAACCCCATCTCAGTGAACTCCTCCCGCTGGCGTATCGCTCACGGAAATCAGGCACTGAATACGATTGGCTTCAGCGAAAAGGGGTTTTTCGGCTTTGCGGTAGAGGTCAAAAACCTGAACCATGACCGACTCAAAGTTGCCGTGGAAAACCAGCGGCGCATCGATGCGGTAATCAAGCGTTACGGGCCAGATAACGACCCAGTTGCCGCCATTACTGCACTGTGCTTTCGAAGCCCAGCTGGTCAGCGTCTCTTTCAGGGTCGAACCCGGTTCCGCCCGCCAGGTCTGCCCGACGGGAAGCGCAGCAACTGGCGTACCCGGCGCATAAGAAGATGAGGCCTGGCTGCTGACGGGAGGAGCAGGCGGCAGCGTTGTAACGGGGCGGACCGGTGCCGACGGTGAGGTGCCGTTCACTGTAGTCTGCAGCGCGGCCGCCGGGCGCGCTGCGGCAACAGTTGCTTTCTGCGACAGCGCTGTTCTTTGATCAGGTGCGTGAGTCGCAGCAGGGGATGACACCGGTTTGCTTTTTACCGGGGCCACCGAAGGGATTTTCTGTGGTGCTGACACGTTCGCCGCCGTCAGCACCGGAGACGGAACTGCGGGATTCTGCGGTTTGAGCGACGTTTCCGGCGCGGTGGCCGGGGCATTGACGCTGATGGTGTCACTGGTAAAAGGATTGCGTGAGACGGTATTGCCTTTTCCCGTCACCACCGGGGGCTGAACAGGCTGCGTCACTACCGGACGATTCACATTTACAGCCTGTGGTGAGCGCGAGATCGGCAACGTCTGGGGGGTAGCAAAACTACGGAACTGGTCACGCAGCTCAAAGCAGATTTCGCGGTTCACCTCATCCACCTTCAGGCGCCAGGCTGGACCGGCCAGCACCTGCAGAGCTTCGCTCAGTTTCACAGGACCGATATCGCGCTGCACGGCAGGAAGGGGGCGGCTGAGCAGTTCTGAAAATGCTGAAGAAGTGGCTGAGCATAGTGAATAGCCGGATTCCAGCAGGAGATAACGAAATCCTTCTCCCACTGAGTTAACCAGCTGAGCAGGCATAGTGATATCGATTATCTGATTAAGCGGATCGCGCTGCGCATCATCTGGGCGTGTGCTGACGAGCGTGTAACGGTCGTAGCGCACCACTTCAGGGGAACGATTTCGGTAAATGTCATCGAAGCGGGCAGGCTGCTGATAACGGCCATTGATTAATGGCGCTGCGTCATAGGCCGGGTTGCTGCAGCTTGCCAGCATGACAGAGCAGGCAAGCAGTCCGGCTCCCGTTGCCGCGCGTCTTGAAGGTACTGCCATCAGGATTCACCCCAGGAATAGTCTTAGTCAGGAGTGCTATTCTCGCGGTGGAGGAAAAACGGACAATGCGAAACTATGTCTGCGGATTAAAGAATTAAGTTTTGCAAACCGATAACGGCTTTACAGAAATAATCCCCTCCGGGGCAACCCCTTCTGTCCATAAAAGCACGTTTTACGGACAGAGGGGGTTCTCGATTTCCCCGCTGTTTCAGGTTGCATGGGATAAAAAAAAGCGCCCGCAGGCGCTTTATTGTCTGGCATGGTGGTAACTCAGTCAGGATAAAATTTCTGAGACAGAATTTGTCCCATATCCCAGATACAGTCCTCGGGAAAGACGTCAAGTTGTGTTTCCTGAGTTGCAGAAGATACAGCATCGGCCCATACAGCAGCTATCCAGTCACGATCAGAGAGCGCAGTTTTCAGGCTGGGTGTGCCTTTGATGTGTAATGCCAGTGCTTTTCTGTGTTCTTTGATGGTTCGTTGCCAGCTGGAACCGCGGCAGCCCGGCTGAAACTTCCATATGAGAAGATGCGCCAGCAGAACGGCCATACGCCTTGCAAGTTCCCGTTTCTCGCTTTTGCCCACGTCCTCGATCTCCTCGGCGATATTAGCAACATCAATCTCAGAGAACCGACCGGTACGCAGTAAAGCTGCCTGCTCCTGAGCCCAGGCAACAACATCAGCTTCGTATCGTGTGTTCATGCTAGATCTCCAGTGACATTTCTGATTAATGAACATCAATATAGAAGTAAAAATCGCCAGACTGAACCGGCGCAATTCAGGTCGTAATTACATGAATCGATAATGAAATATCGTAAATGGCTTTCCGGCACATGCCATAACCGTGTCCGAGGAACGGTATGTCGTCGTCAAAAAAAGCGGTTTAACATTTCACCCAGAAAAAGAGATGAAACAGCGGAAACAACGTCACCAGAAGATAAGTCAGCCCAACCAAAATCCCAGCTTCATCGTTTTTATACACGCGAGAGATGATTTGATTGAGCGTATAAACCCCGATGTTGACGGCAATGATTGCAGGCCAGCCACCGTGGGGTTTCAGCATCAGGTATGAGCCCCCCGCAGCCAGCATGTAAATCAGCAGGTACAAAATAATGGCGTCAGCGGTACCGAAATAAAAAATATCTGTGACACTGTTAACAGCTCTTTTTAATCCGCTGCACTTAGCATTGTTCATGATAACGCCCATTTTTTAATCATACATTATCAGAATCTGAGTTATTGCAGCTGACCAGCATAACCCAGCCCTCAGCCAGTCTGATTACCGTTGCTACGCGACTTGAAAGTACTGCCATCAGGATTCACCCCATGAATAGTCTTAGCCTGGAGTGCTATTCTCGCGGTGATGAAAAAGCGGGCAATGCGGAACCCTTTCCTGAAACTGAAGAAAAATACTGCAGAGCCGGTACGGGTTAATCAACGGACCTGGCCATTAACTTTAATCAGAAAAGAAAACGCCGGGGGAACCGGCGTTGATAGTAATTTGAAGCCCATGAGTTCAGCTGTTGGATAACAGCATGAAACCATCATATTTTGTAGAATAATGTGTTAGCGGCAACCGGGGACTGGACAAAGCCAAAGTAGTCGTAGAACGCTTTAGCCTGCTCGTCAATTGCATGTACCATGATAGCCTTAATGCCGACTTGATCCGCCAGATTTGAAACGCGTATCACGGCATCATTCAGCAACCATTTCCCGAATTTATTGCCCTGAGTAGTTACATCGACTGCAAGACGGCCCAGTAAAACAACCGGTACGGGATCGGGCATATTCTGTCTGAGACTACGACTCAAATCGACATGACTTACCGAGCCGGTCGCGATGGAATAATAACCCACTACCCGCATGGTTCCTTCAAGACAGATGACGAATGTACGGGAGGCATTGAGATGCTGATTTTTCAACGCACGCCGGCGAAGCCAGTCATCAAGAACTATATTTCCGCTATCGAACGGCTCAAGATCATGCCCCTCTGTCAGTAAAGCAGGCGCAGTGACTTTTATTTCCATTCAGGTTTTACATCCATCAGTCGCTGACGACCTTCAACATTTTGTACAGGGGCTTCGAGTTGCCTGATGAACTCCTGATAACGTTCGTCATCAAGAATGAACACGCGTTGGTCCAGAATAATGTTCTGTGCCTCATGCACAGCCCTTTCAATGATGAAATCAGTACGGTTTTTATTCACCAGACTCGCAGCATAATCAATCACTGCGCGCTCTTCATCCGTGGCACGGATATTGATTTGCTTATCACGAACGGATTTACGGAAAGTTGTTTGCATAACTCCTCCTGTTGGTAACAAATTGCTATACGCATATGGTATCCCGAATGGTAGCAAATTGCTATACATAACCATTCAGTAGATGATGAAAAGAAAGCGCCAGACTGAGCTGGCGCATAAGAGGGTATAATTCTGTGATTCCGTTAAGAAATGGCGTAAATGGCTTTGCGGCATATGCCATAACCGTGTCCGAGGAACGGTATGTCATCGTCAAAATCCATTGGTGGCTCATTCGCCGGATTCTGTGGCGCAGACTGAGGCTGCTGAGGTTGCTGAGGCTGGCCCCATGCACTCTGCTGACCTGACTGCGCATTGTTTCCACTGGTGTTGGTACCATTGTTACGGCCTCCGCCCACCATCTGCATCGTTCCGTTCATTCCCACAACGACTTCAGTAGTCCAGCGATCGGTGCCGCTGTTATCCGTCCATTTGCGGGTGCGTAACTGACCTTCGATATACACCTGTGAACCCTTACGCAGGTATTCACCGGCAACTTCAGCCAGCTTGCCAAACAGCACGACGCGATGCCATTCGGTAATTTCCCGGTTTTCACCGGTCTGTTTATCACGCCAGGTTTCAGAAGTGGCCAGGCTTAAGCCGGTCACTGCTTTGCCATCTGGCATGTAACGAACTTCAGGGTCCTGACCGAGATGACCGACCAGAATAACTTTGTTGACGCCGCGTGCGGACATAATGTTTTCCTCTCAGAAATGTGGGGTGAGAAACACGACCACCGGGATGTTCCGGTGGTGTATCCGTAACGCTTAGAACGAATTCGGATCGTACTCTTTCTGAGCCGATGAGCCGGATTCTGGCGTCTGGGAAGCATTGGGTGCCTGATAGACTACGTCCTGACCTTTCTTGATGAACTCCACCTTGATAAGGCGGGCCTTCAGGGAAGGGCGGCTTTCACCGGCATGATCACCCGACTGAAGGGTAAACACATCGGCTTTGAGTCCGCTTAGCACGAAGCCAATCAGAACTTTTTCCTCTTCATCAACGGCTTTCTGACAGCGGTTAATGAGTTTGGTGGTGTCCGCGCCAGCGACAGTGACATCGAAGCGGGTATAGGACGCATTATCAGTAGGGCCGGTCAGGGCATTAATAACGGCGCAGGTGAATTCGCCGTTGGGTCCCTGAACACGACGTATCGAATTGAGATATCCGATGCCGCTGACGTTGAGGTTGAAAAACTCTTTTTTCTGATTAGCAGAAGCAGAGCTGTTTGAAGCAGGGGTATTGGTAGTTGCAGTCATGATGGTTTCTCCGGAGTAAAAACTAAACAGGTTGCGGAGAAACATCTGTCCCTTACGGGAAGTGTTTCCCGCAGGGATGTCAGCAAGGATTGCCGACTGGCTGAATTGGTGAAATGGACCTCAACTCATGAAGAGTTCCTGTTCTCAGAGGTTAACAGGTTTAAAACCGCCCGAAAGCGCCATCTCTCAGGTTGTGATGGCATTGGCATGTGATTACCCGAAGGCGTTCCTCTCAAATCACCGGAACATTGGCAGTTGTCGGAACGACAACGATTAGCCTCTTTATCATTCATTCAGACGCCGCGGATGTCAACGTCGCAGCGTGCAAAAAATCATCAGCACATAAAATTAAAAAAGCGGCACCCTGCGGCACCGCCTTCTGAGGTCTGCACCATCGACCTGAGGTTAACCTGCTTTCGCAGTCGCTCCGAAGGCTGAAAGGGCCCGGCACGGGTTTCACGGAGTTTTCGTGCCTTACCGGCTCCCGTTCAGGTGTGGACAGGGCCGGTCAGACTGTATTCCGTCAGCACATGCATTAGATGCTGACGAAACCCGCAGTCACGGGGTGCGGCTTCAGAGCCGGTGCCACAATAGCAAAGCCCCTGACGGCCCGCAATCGGAGACGACGGATTAATTCTTCTTTGATTCAGCAGACTTAGGTTTCCGGGAACGCTTCTTTTTGCTGCCGCTGATGTTTATGACGCCTTTGCACCCAGGATAGCGCTGGCAGCTCCAGAACTCCCCCTTCTCTCCTTTGCGCAGGCGGGTTTTCCCTCCGCACACCGGGCAGGCAGGCGTGGGCGGAACCCGGATACGGACCTGCTGCTGAGCCCACTGGCTGACCAGGTTACGCGTCCAGCCGGCCTGGCGGCGCAGAAAGTCGTCCAGCGACATACGGCCGGCGGCAACTTCATCCAGCGCCTGCTCCCAGAGCGCGGTCATGCCCGGCTCGGTCAGTTGGGGCGGCAGGGCATCGATCACGTCGGTTCCCAGTTCGGTCGCCATAATTTTGCTGCCTTTACGGACAATAAAACGCCGGTTCAGCAGCTGCTCAACGATGCCTGCCCGGGTAGCTTCGGTGCCCAGCCCCGCATTGTCTTTAAGCACCTTACGCAGCGCAACGTCCGTAACTAAAGCGGCCGCATTCATCATGGCGCCAATCAGGGTGGCAAACGTATAGTGCGCCGGCGGACGGGTCATCAGCTGCGCCACCTCAGCACCGGTCACCGCGCAGCGGTCATTGCGGCTAAGCGGCGGCAGGGCAGCAGCTGCTTCATCGTCCTCATCAATATTACTATCCTGATCTTTTTCAAAAAGGACCTTCCAGCCCTTTATCACCTCCGTTCGTCCGGTGCTGCGAAACAGCTGCCCGCCAATGTCGAACTGCAGCTCGGTGAAATCGGACTCATGCAGGTGCAGGAACTGCGCGAGGTAGTTACGGCGGATGAGCAGATAGACGTTACGCTCCGCCTCTGTCAGAGCGGACAACTGAAACGCATTGCGCGTGGGGATAATGCCGTGGTGTGCCGTTATTTTTTTGTTGTTCCAGATGCGCGAGACAAATTCCCTGTCAAGGCCTGCCAGCACCGGTGCACATTCCGGGTCGGTACGGCCAATGGCATCGAGCACACCGGAAATCTCTTCCCGCATGGATTCAGGCAGATAACCGCAGTCGGTGCGGGGATAAGTGGTGGCCTTGTGCTTTTCATACAGGCTCTGCGCGGTATCAAGCACCTGCTGGGGTGACATATCCCATAGCCTGCCACAGGCCTGCTGCAGGGTGCCCAGCGAAAAAGCCAGCGGCGCGGCGGCTTTTTCGCGCTTAGTGTCACATTCTGTCACCACAGCGTGCCCCGTCTGACGGCACAGCTGCGCCACCTGCTGCGCAATGTTCTGGTGAACACAGCGCTTTTCTTCATCGGTATACACCTTCGCCGGCACCCACTGCGCAGGAAAGGTGAGGCCGCCGGCCGAAATAATCGCTTTAACCTGCCAGTAAGGCCTGGGCACGAAAGAGGCGATTTCCCGGTCCCGGCGAACAACCAGCGCCAGCGTCGGCGTCTGCACACGACCTACAGAGACAATGCCATCGAAGCCTGCCTCGGCTGCACGCAGGGTGTAAAGGCGGGAGAGGTTCATGCCTATCAGCCAGTCGGCCCGGGCTCGCCCCAGACCGGCATGATACATCCCGAGCGTGGCGTGCCCGGGGCGAAGGTCCTTGAGTGCCGCACGGATGCTGAGCTCATCCAGGGCGGAGAGCCAGAGCCGCTGCACCGGGCCTTCCCAGCGGCAGTAATCCAGCAGCTCGCGCGCGATGACTTCACCCTCACGATCAGCATCAGTAGCAATCACCACGTCGTCAACCTGACGCAGCAGCCGCTCTATGACCTTAAACTGATCCTGCGTCTCCTTTTTCACAACAACCTGCCAGGGGGCCGGCAGGATGGGAAGCGCAGAGAGCGACCAGGGCTTACCATACTGCTGACCGTAGGCCTCCGGCGGAGCGGTTTCCAGCAGATGGCCTACGGCCCAGGTGACGGTGACGCCACTGCCTGTCAGAAAACCATCGCCGCGGCGGGTGGCGCCGACAACCCCCGCAAGATCGCGCCCCTGAGAGGGCTTTTCACAGATATAAAGGCGCATAGCCAGCCTCCAGTGAGTCAGACTGACTGATAACGCATGCGCAGCAGGTTTACGCTCGCTTCGTTCACCGGCGGTGAAAAGGCAGAACGCTTCAACCCCAGCAAAACAGCGCGATCGGGCTCTCCAGCTTCCTCACAGGCTTTCTGCCAGACTTCATTATTTTCAACAGCATCAAGACGGGTTGCTCCTTTTTTACGATACCGCAGAACACATCCATAAATTTCACGTAACAGCCTGCTGCCATCACCCAGAAGTTCATAACGTTGCTTACGCGATATGACACTATAGTGAGCCGCCTGCAGGACTTTTTTGGCAAACTGATCGAAACCCATTAACAGGAAAACACAGCGATAGCCCAGCGGTGTCCCGCTGAATACCGTCAGGTCGAGTGTTTCTGCGGCCTGTGCATCACTGATCGTGACACCTGCAGGAACAAAGCTCATTTGTTTGTCCAGCGCATCAATCAGTTTGCTCATTTCATTACTGGCGTATTCGATTTTTTCTTCCAGTTCCAGCATTGCTGCATCCGCCCAGGGGTCATTCATTAATGAATCTCTGTTAATCAGAGTTGCGCGATGAAGGAACTGAGGCATTCCCATAATAGGTTGTTTGCCTTTTTTACCATCCTCAGGCTTTTCTCTTTTGCGACCTTCCCATAGGCCGATAGCGTAATTAGTATGCAGCTCTATATGGAGTTCTGACTGGAGAGCACCAGCCCTTTTGTGTTTCTCTGCCATCGTTGTCGTCACCTGCATTCAGTTAAGAAGAGCAGGCATAGTCGTGAAAAGACTATCCTTCCAACAATGTGAAATTCTTAATCATCCTAATGAAATTCCGAAATTGCTCATTTATCACTCTTGCTGCGGGGCGCAGCAAGGTTATTTTTTAACCACTCGTCGCAGGTTCAGGTGGCATCTTCGAGAGTTAACCGACGATCGTCTGTACGTTTTTTAATCTTGCTGCGCCCCGCAGCAAGTTCACTTTTTAATCAACCCTGCATTGACCATGTCCGTAGGGGAATAGTTTTGCCACATCGCTGCACTGAGCGATTTGATCCAGCCGCTCGTTGCTGCTTTCATTGCTGATTGCTGGCCTCCGGTGCTGCTGTCAGCGCCGCGAGGGCTATTTGCAACAATTCCAGGTATGCTTTGCCGGAACGGTCAGCGGGGTTGCTAGCCACATATATTTCTGCGGCATAGATGTATCCTTTAGCCCAGTCAATCAGAGAATCTCGACGCTCATCAGTCAGCATCGTCATGAAATGATTAGTCATGGTTGGCTCCTGTTATTTGTTGCGGCGCTTCGAGCGCACTCAATGATTTCAATACGGCAATTACGTTTTGCTGTTTACGTTTCTACGAATGGCGGCAATCATTTCCCTGACTTCCTCTTGCGACGGGCGGTTGCCAGGCTGAACAGGCAGGCTGACTGCGGGTACAGTACGCATGCTGGTTGTCCGGGGATTGTTGCTGCCGGAGCTGCCATGTACTGCGGCTTCCTGCAGATTCAGCTCACCGCTGCGGGCACGTCGCAGCATCGTGAACAACCAGCCAACAGGGTTATTAAGCCTGCCAAGTCGCAGTTGTTCGCGGAGCATGTCAGCCAGCGCTTTTGCTACCGCTTCCGGCAGTGAGGCCATCTGGGTGGTGAGCATCTGCCGATCCTCGCTGTTCAGCCCGTTAACAAAATCGTCAGGAAGAAAATGCTCTCCACCCGGTACGTACGTTTTTTTATTCACACTCTGTGTGAAAGAACGTACGTTACAGTCCGGATTTCGGACTCCGGTGTAAGTCATTGATTTCAGGCTGAGTCCGGATTCCGGACTCGGCGTTTTCTCCATTAATGAATTACTGAGTCCGTTTTCCGGACTCAGTGGATCTGGTTGATTTTTTGCGCTTTTCTGACTGAGTCCGGAATCCGGACTGCGGGTCACAGCCTGGCGATTGCAGACCATCTGCTGAGGCGTGGACGGCGCGCTCAGGCGACTTTCGATAAGGGCCAGGCGACTGTGACGATGACGCATCCCGGGGTCCTGCAGGATATCATTCACCACGGCCAGCGCGGTCATCCGGACCGCTTTATTACGATTCTGGCAGCTCTCTTCAACAAGTGTCAGCCAGCCCGGGTCAAAGGTTTCGGCGTCACGGTAACCCAGCGGCTCATCATGCTGCGCGTAGATATTGCCCCTCACGCGGCCAAGGTCATCGCGCACCCGCTTACACAGACTGAGCCAGCCGGTCAGGCGCAGCATCAGCAGAACGCGGCTCACCGTATCGCGTGAGGATTTTTCGGAATGCGCAGAGGCCAGCTGAACCTGTAGCTCGTCATAGGTCGGAAAGATGGCTCCCTCATTCTGCTGCGCATAAAGCCTGATCATCACCCAGGCGGTTTTATCCAGCGGTGACAGGCGCGTATCAAGAAACAGCCTGCGCGGGAACGCATCGTGCACGTTTCCCATAAACAGCAGTCCGCTGCGTTCCTGGCTTACATCGCCGTTATCAGCGCGCCGCTCAAGATTCTGCTGCATTCTGCCAAGCGTATGCGCCACGATACTGTCGGCGGGAATGGTCATTTTATGCTCTCCTCTTCTGCCTGAGACAGCACTGTGCCGGGATAAACCCGGCACAGTGTGGTCATCAGCGGCAATCCTTTACCGGCGTATTTCACGGTTGTATGTCTCATGATCCATCAGCCACCACTGCCGGCCACCGTCCTTGCTCAGGATGCGCCAGAACGGTCCTACATCTATCTTGAGATATCCGTTCATGGTCAGCCGGCGGAACACTTTCTGGCCGCAGCAAAGTGCATGAAATAACTTTTGCGCCCGGCGGCGTACCGCCGGGGAAACCTGCTGACGAGGAGAAAAATCTTCCAGTTCCATCACGCCTCCTTGCGAGCGGTTGACTCGGTCCGACGTAATGACGTGTTTGCCTCGCGGCACCACTGACAAACCCGACTCCAAACGGCGGTAAGAGACAGGCCATGTTGCTCGGCAGTGAGCATCATCGCTTCCAGCGCCTGATGGGAATCTGGTGAAGTCAGGCCTGAGGCTTTCCACTCGGTCCAGAGCGCTGCATCCTGCGGCTCCGTCAGGCCCTGAGTACGCCCCTGACGCGACTCAATACCCATGAGTCGGCGCCGGGCACTGACCTCCGCAGGTGAAAGACCGAAATATTTGTCTATCAGCTCCATAGAGCCGCCCAGTTCAAGCGCGCGATCGATCATCAGCATGCGCTTGAGTTCATTCCGAGCCTGATTCAGCATCAGCCAGAAATTTTCGTGGTTCAGACGGATATCAAGAACGGAAACGTGCGACTGGCTGAGGTAGTGCAGTTCATCAAGGCTGAGCTGACTCAGTGCACGTATCTCCTCTACTGACATACCAAGCGACTCGCAGCGACGTATATTTCCATTCTTAATGTCCATAAGAAGGGATGAGAGAATGGCCGTGGTGGCCTGGGAAAGATTAATCTGGCTCACAGGCCACCTCCTGATAACGTCTGATCAGCAACAAGCAGAACATCAAAGATCCAGCCCGACAGGCAGGCACACCATAAAAGAACATCAGTCATGAGAGCCTCCCCCTGCTGAAATCTGCCGGGGTGCCTGTGCGCCACCGAGGCCATGATGAAGGTCGGCATCCCGGCCGGCGAGAAAACCGGCCATCCGGGCCGCGCTGTCACCGCGACAGCTTCCCGCCTCACGAACAGTCACGTCGGCCAGTGCGTCTCCGGCATGTCGCTTTGTCAGCCAGCGCTGAAGTACGGTATTTTCCTCCTCAGAGGGCGCAAATGAACGCAGTACCTGCCAGACGCCGGATACCCAGCCCTCCCTGAACTGGTCTGCACGACGACGGCGCGTACGCAGCAGCATCCGACGGGTACGATACTGTTCCATGTGCGTTTCAGACGCGACGCGCAGCTGGCGCTGCAGAACTGTATAGATGTAGAGCGCCACCTCGGGTCGTTCGCTGAAGCCATAAAAGTGAAGTGAACGGCGAACGCTGCTGGTTCCCTGTGAACTGACATGAACATGCCAGCCAAACCAGCAGCGACATCCTGTGGCCATGCAGACCACTGTTGCCAGAGAGCTCAGCCAGGCTGGCACCTTATCTGCATTACTGGTCAGGCTCAGGCAGACTGACTCGGTGATGCCACTGAGAGAAAGCATGTCTGGCGTCATACCATGACGCTGCATAAGCCGCTGGGCCAGTGCCACCGCACGGGCGGCTTCATGAGGGTTACTTTTGCGCGTGCCCAGCGCCATCAGGCGGCGGATACGGGCTGTGACTTTTGCGTTATCCGACATAGCGCATCCCCCTGCTCCCGGCAGCACGGTGACGGTCCTGTTTCTCTTTCACATCCTGACAGCCGGCACAGAGCTCCACGCCCGGCACAGCCTGCTGGCGAGCGACCGGTATGTCCGCTCCGCAGCATTCGCAGAACACTTTTGACGGTTTCACTGAGTGCACCTGCGCCCGGATTGCATCGATGCCGCGCTGGGTGAACAGAGCCGTACTGGCCTGCGCCATTTCATCGTTCAGGTCATCAGACATTTTCCCCTCCTTTTGCAGACTGTCGCTGCAGCTCACGCAGACGGCGGAGAACGCGGATAAGGCGCAGGGTTTTTACCACCGTAATATCGTCGAATACGGCCGTGTCAGATGGAGACTGAGAGCCGAAGAAATTCAGGCAGAACAGGAACATATTGAACTGCCTGTTGGGGAGCGCGCCGGACAGGCCTGCCAGGAAGAGGACAAATTCGCTGCCGGTTTCGGAGACGGCAAAGCCTGCTGACTGAGGGTGTTTATCCTCCCGCACGTTGTCCGCACAGCCCATCGCCTCGGCAATCTCGAAGACAAGCCGGTAGGCCATATCCTGCAGATGCTCAATATCATCCTGGAGTGCCGGGATGTGCCAGATATCGCTGACGGGCTCAAGCCCGGTTGCAGCGAAGGCGACCGAACTGACGGGCGCGGCCTGGGACTCACTCTCCTCGCCAAATGCGGACATCAGCGTGCCCGAGCTGAAATCAGGAAGAGAAATGCTGTCCGAGCCAGCCGTTTCGCCGGTAATGACTGGTCGTCCGCCGAACAGATCATCCTGTACTTCGCGACGCGGTTCACTGCCGGCGGTTACCAGTGCGTTCACAGGCAGTTCAGCGCCCGCGGGCAGTTCCGGAGCCGGCTCGGGACGACCTGGTGTGGTCAGGGTGCCACTGCGCAGCCCCGTGACCGGCGTTTCGGAGCTGGTATCCGGAGGCAGGACAGTGACCTGAGATGCCGTGGATTCCCGGCCTGCCGCTCTTTCCGGCGGAGGCGTCATTGCCGGCAGCGGTGGCGGCTCACCAAACTGCTCACGGCGCTTCTGCTCGCGGGGGTCAAGCTCAATCAGCCAGCGATCATAATTCAGGCTTGGATGCGGAAGAGCCTTAATCAACTGGCCGATAAATTCATCTCTGAATACATCAAGCGCATAGCTGTCTGGTTCGTCAAAAACCCTGCATGTTGAGCCAAATACTTCATCCAGAGTAGCGGCAGGTTTAACGTCACCGCTAAATACTTTCCAGACCTTCATAGCAGAGGAGCGAAGGCTGAGAAGAGGCGTTACCTGACTGCGACTCATGCCAGATTCAAGTAGTTTTGGCATATGTGGATATAAGTAGTTCAGCGTGTCCTCCATGCGGCTGACACTTGAATTATCAATTGGATAACCCTCCTGACCGAGCAGGTCAGAAAGTTCCCGCAGCGTAACAGCACGGCCTAGTTGCTCTTCGTAAATCACGCGGGCCTTATGCACACCAAAGGCTTTTTCGATGTAAGTCAGATCTCCCCTGACTTCATTTTCTGCAAGGTGACCAACCAGGCATTTAAGCCTGCCTGGCCACGGCTTGAAAATAGTGTGTATGCGATAGAAACGTTCATCGCCGGTTTCCTGCCATAACTCACAGAGAATCTGATATCGGGTGTTGCCGCCGTCGCTGAAGATGTAAACATCTTCCCCCTGAGGGTCGCGGGTCACTTTAGGAATGGAATCCAGTCCGCGAGCACGTACGGAGGCTTTGATTTCTTCATAACGTGGATTGCGGCCTTTACGGGGGTTGTCCGGATTCGGGCGCAGCTGGTCCAGTGACAGTACCATTGCCATTTCGCTGACCGGCAATGTAGCGGCATCCATTGGGTCAGTGACCTGAGAAGGCGATTTACCCCGTTGCAGCATGGCAGCTCCGATGTTCAGGTTACGAACGTTACTCATGCTGCTGTCCTCCCTGCGCTGGCCGTCAGGTCAGAAAATCGGGTGAAACGACCTTCATATTGCAGGCGAATTGTGCCTGTAGGCCCCTGACGTTGTTTGCTGATGATGATTTCAGCGACGCCTTTATCATCCGTGTTTTCGTGGTAGACCTCATCGCGGTAGATAAAAACGATGACGTCAGCGTCCTGTTCAAGAGCCCCGGAATCGCGAAGATCACCATTATTCGGACGTTTATCTGCGCGGCTCTCAAGCTGTCGGTTCAGTTGTGACAGCGCAACAACAGGGCAGTCCATTTCTTTGGCCAGCGCTTTCAGGGAACGCGATATTTCAGCAATTTCCTGCGTGCGGTTTTCCTGATCCGGGCAGCGCATCAGCTGCAGGTAATCAAGTCCGATAATCGATGGATGACCATAGCGCCGGGCGTTGCGCCTGGCGCGAATACGAAGCATCGCCGGCGTCAGTGAACCGGTGTCATCAATGATGAGGCGATCCTTGAGGTCCCCTGTTAACAACCCATAAGCGTTTGACACGCGCGCCCAGTCTTCATCATCCATTAACCCACTCTTGAGGTGGGTCAGGTCTATGCTGCCCAGTGAAGCAACCATGCGCATCAGGATCTGTTCTGTTGGCTGTTCAAGACTGTAAAACTGCCCGTTTGACTCCTTTTTTTTCATTAAGGAATTAATCAGCAAACTTATCAGCAACGCCGTTTTACCCATTGATGGACGTGCCGCTATAAGCACTAAGTCGCCAGCCTGAAGACCGCTGGTCATGGCATCGAAGTCTTCAAAACCTGTAGGCGTACCGGTAATACCGTCAGGGACATTGCATCGGCGCTCCAGCTCAACCAGCAGCTTTTCCATACCATCAATGAGAGTGACTGCCTGTTCAGGTTCAGTTCGCTCGGCAAGTCGGGTGATTTTCTGCTCGGCAATTTCCATTACCCTTTCAATATCAGCACCCGGTTTTTTTACCGATTCAGTGATTTCTGTACCAATTGCGGCTAACTGACGACCCTGACTGTATTTTGCCACTATGTCACAGTACGCAACGATATTTGCCGCGCTGGGCGTATTCTTAGCGAGCTCTGCCAGGTAGGCAAAGCCACCGAGCTGGTCAAGGGCATCTTTACCACGGCTTTCAATACTTTCAACCAGCGTCACGAGGTCTATGGGCTTACTGGCCGCCACCAGACGCGTCATTTCCTGAAAGATGGCTTTATGAACCTTATGGAAGAAATCATTGGCGCTGAGGCGGATTGCCACTTCATCCCAGCGATCGTTATCCAGCATCAGGCCACCGATGACAGACTGTTCAGCATCAAGAGAAAACAGACCGGGGATATTTCTGCGATTAGAGGTCATCTTTACGTTCCCCTTCTGCAGCAAGCTCGTCAAACTTCTCTTTCCATTCGGGGAAAAGTTCGCATGCAAGGTTGTGCATCGAATCAAAGGCCGAATCACTTTTACGGCTGGTTTTCTTCTCGAGCCTGTGAACTGGCTGCCCTGCTGCATGACCATGTTTATAGATATCCAGGTCATAGATTCTGGTCTGAAGCATCTCAATAACTATTTTGTCCGAATGCTGACTGTAATCCCCGCCTGAAATGATGGCTTCAGCATGCTCAACGGTTGTTTTCGCCAGCACCGTATAATCCATACAGTTAACAAGCATGCGTATCTGCGGGAGTTTGATACCAAAGGCCAGATAAGGAAGGAGCTCTTCCATAAGAGCAACTGTGCCGCGCATGAATTCGCGGACATCGGGCAGAACGGGCTTAACCATGCCGATCATTTCACCGGTAGCGGCAAGAATAATCAGTTCCGACATCACCGAACGTGAACCCTGTGAATCTATCAGGATGACGTCATACTGGCTGAATACTGGATTTGCCAGCGCATTCCGCAGGCGCACGCGTCCGTCAGCGACATTGAGCATGTAGGTAGGTAAAAGGTTGCGGGGATCATTGGAGACAATGACGTCCAGATTATCGATCTCGGTGCGGGAAATTATGTTTTCTGGCCGTGAGAGGTCTGCAGTCTGCATGAGCAGCTCATAGAGACCGCAAGGCGCTTCATATGCTAAGGGGTAGATACTGCTGGCAGTTGGTTGAGCGTGATCCCCGTCGATAATGAGGGTTTTGATGCCCGCATCGGCGAGAAAACCGCCGAGATTTGCGGCCTGGGTTGATTTACCCTCGCCACCTTTAGTTGAAACAACTGGAATCACTTTCGGTCTGGCACCAAGTGATTTGTAATTATCTGATTTTAAATGCATTTATAACACCTGAAGTTTATTCAGGTGAGATAAGCAATTTCACAACAATCAAAGCGGAAAAAATTAATACTTACACACGGGGATTGAAAATCCCCGTGTCCGTGGTTCGATTCCGCGTCCGGGCACCACTATTCAGAAAACCCAGCCTTATGGCTGGGTTTTTGCTTTTCTGCGCCGGCAGAATCGCTCACCCTGCGGCCTGGCAGAAACTCTTAAAGCTGGAAGATCCGCCCGTCACCGGCTGGCAGTTCAACGGTTACACTCAATTTTCCGCCTAACGCCTCAACGTACTTTTTCAGGCTGGAGAGTTTCAGTTCGTCACCACGCGCCTCGATGGCTGCAATAGCAGGTTGCGAAACACCCATCTTTTCAGCCAGCTGTACCTGTGAAAGCGCCAGTTCTTCCCGCAGCTGGCGCAGGCGAATCTCGAGGATTTTTTCCGCCGCCTTATTTCTGATGCGCGCCTGTGATTCAGGCGAACGCTGAGCAATCAGGTCTTCAAGTTTTGGCATGATTCATCTCCTCCAGATGCTGTTGATACTCGCGGTCAGCCAGTTTAATCATCGCCTGATAAAAGCGCCGCTGATGCGTTCCGGTTTTGTTTCCCGCGTAGAGCACAATGGCCCGTCTGACCGGATCGAAGGCAAAAAACGCACGAATCGCCCGGCCATTACTCTGAACACGGAGTTCTTTCATATTGGAAAAACGCGACCCGACGAGGGTATCAACATCAGGCCGCCCTAACGTGGGCCCGAACTCCCTGAGAACCGCCAGGCTGGCCAACACATCCTCAATCATCGCGTCATCCTGCGCCTGCAGCCATGTGGCAAAGCGCGCGGTGGTTTCTACCTTCCAGCTGTTCAAAATCACCTCATATAACCTGTAGTTTATAGCGTCCTGATATAAACCGGAAGTTATATTGAAAAGATGACCTGTATCATGCCGGATGCCAGCATCGCTGTGGACGTACTCAGCTTGTGCGGAGTACCTGAAAAAACTGCAATCCCATGCAATATCGATTAGCTCCATTACGACCCTGACTGCTTCGGCCCCATTTGCGCGACGCGTCGCACACTTTTGCGATTGCGCCCAAACCTTTCCAGCGAATTGCGCCACCGGTCACGCCGCGTTGCGCGTGTCGATGTTAAAAAACTGTTAATCGTAGTACCTGCCTGCCGTCGTGGCTTTTGTCCTTAACTCAGCGTCTGCTGCATCTCATCGTGCCGGACGTTTTTGATACACCGAATCGTGTCGCCAGAGGGAGTAATCGTGAACCTTCGTCGCCTTAAATATTTCATCAAAATCGTCGACGCGGGCAGCCTGACGCAGGCCGCTGAAAGTTTGCATATTGCGCAACCGGCGCTAAGCCAGCAGCTTGCCACGCTGGAAGGAGAAGTGAATCAGCAGTTACTGATCCGCACCAAACGCGGCGTAACGCCTACCGAAGCAGGAAAAATGCTTTACCATCATGCCTTCACTATTTTGCACCAGTGCGAACAGGCGCAGCGCGCCATCGATCAGATCGCCGCAGCAACTGCAGAAGGCATGCGCAGCGGCTCCCAGTAAAGCACGGATGCCGCCCCGCTGCCTCGCATTCCGGTTAAATTTCGTCAGCCAGTCAGCACTCAACCCACACCGCACCGGCATCCGCCGATTTGACACACTGTTCCACCCAGCGTACCCCCATCAGCCCGGCGTGTACGTCCGGATACCAGAAGTCCTGCAGGAAGGCGTGATCGCCGCGGTCGGTGGCGTCCATCGCCAGCGCAAAACGGCGATAGAGATTCGACCAGGCTTCAAATAATCCTTCGGGATGGCCGCCACCAATACGGTCATCGGCCAGCGCGCTGGCGTGCAGATAACCCATGCCGCGCTCAAGAATCTGCACCGGCTCGCCCTGCACTTCATAGCGCAGCTGGTTTGGCTGTTCGTCCCACCACTCGAGACTGGCTCGGGCCCCCACCACGCGAATTTTCTGGCCGTGCATCGATCCGCAGTTCACCGCTGACGCCCACAGCGTACCGATCGCGCCGTTGTCGTATTCCATCATCACGAAGGCGTTATCTTCCAGCGGCGCACGCGAGGCCACAAAGCTCTGGCGGCTGCACAGCAGGCGTTTTATTTGCAACTGCGGCAACAGGGTTTCAGCGATAAACAGCGGATGGGTGGCCAGATCGCCCAGCACATAGCTCGGGCCGACAAAACGCGGATCGACGCGCCAGCGGGTGCTGGCGTTCTGTAGCTCCACCGCTTCGTGATGAAAGCCGTGAGCAAACTGCATGTTCACAATGCGGATCTCACCCAGCAGCCCGTCAGCAATCATGGTGCGCGCCTGCTGAATCAGCTGATGCCCGGCATAACCGTAGGTCATGCCGATGATCTTCTGCTGCGCTTTACACAGTTGCTGCAGTTCCTCAGCTTCAGCGGAGGTGAAACACAGCGGTTTTTCACACACCACGTGCAGCCCGGCGCTGAGCGCGGCGCGGCAGATAGCAAAGTGCGTATTGTTCGGCGTGGCGATGGAGACGGCTTCAATGCCATCAGCACGCGCGGCTTCGGCTTTAAACAGGGTTTCGTAATCGCTATAGCAGCGCTCCGCCGCCACGCCCAGCGCGCGACCAAACGCCTGTCCGCGCTCCGCATCAATATCAAACGCACCCGCCACTAAGGTAAAATTGCCGTCGCGTAAAGCAGCGGAACGGTGGATGTAACCGATCTGGCTGGTGCCGCCGCCGCCCACCATGCCCCAGCGCAGCGCGCGATCCAGTACTTTGCTCCCGTTAATCATGCTGTTCTCCTCAGAATCCGATGGAATGCAGGTAGTGCAGGCTGGCCGTGACGTCCTGCAGACTGGTGGCGGCGTTGCGCGGATCGCGCTCCTGCTCAATGGTGATCCAGCCCTGGTAGTGACGTTCAGCGAGAAACGCCCGCAGCGCCGGGTAATCAATCGCGCCCTGGCCAAGCGGGCACATCACGCCCTCGGCACAGGCAGTGAAAAAGTCGACGCCGCGCGCAATCACATCGCGCCAGACGGCCGCATTGATGTCTTTGAAATGCAGATAGTCGATGCGCGACCAGTAGCGTTGCAGCCAGGTCTGCGGATCCATGCCGGAATAAAAAAGATGGCCGGTATCGAGACACAGTCCGGCGACCTCATGCGGGATGTCCTGCACCAGCTGCTCCAGTTCATCGGCAAACTCAATGCAGCCACCGGCATGAGGATGAATCACCGGTCGCACGCCGTAGTCATGCCAGGCGATGTGACTGAGCTGAGTGATGTGCTGCATCATGCGCTGCCAGTCCGCGGGTGCCAGGCGTGGCGCTTTCTCTGTCTGACCAGCAAATTGCGCCCGCAGCGGGTTGCCGAAATCGATAATCACCAGATAGGGCGCGGGTCGGTTATCACCGTGCGTGCGTGCCGCGCACGGCACCTGCGACAGGTTGCGGCAGATGTTGTGCGTCAGTTCAACCATCGCCGGGAAATTCGCCTCGCTGACCAAATCATCAAAAATGGTGCCGGCCACCAGCGACAGCTGATGCGCTTCCAGCTGCTGGCGCAGTTCGGCGGCATCGGTCGGCAGATAGCGCCACGGCCCGAGTTCAATGCTGCGGTAACCGGCCTGGACCGCCTCGCGCAGCACCGTTTGCCATGGCGGCAGAAAAGGATTGTCAGGATCGTCTACGCCCCAGCTGCAGGGCGCATTGGCAATGTGTAGGGTCATGATGGTTCCTTATGATGAGGGCTGGCGTCAGTATCAAATAGATATTTCACCAACCTCAATCATGGAACTTTCATTCTTTGATAGCGATCATAAATTTAATTATCAAATTTTTGATATATTTTTATCAAATGCTGTCGTCATGCGCGCTGGCGTGGCTGTCGCCCGGTGAGCGATAACAAAGGGTGACAGCGCAACGCCTCATACATTTTCCCGCATGACGATCTCAAACGGCAGGGTGACCTGAGAAAAATGGTCGCTGCGCTCAGCGTGACGTTGCAGCACGGTTTGCGCCAGCTGTCGTGCCATGTCATCGATCTGGTGGCGCAGCATCACCGTGATGGTGCCATCTATCAGCGCCAGGTCGCCGTCATTGACCGGGCCGTGACAAATCAGCGCCACCTTACGCTGCGGCTGCTCACGCAGCGCCTGAACGACCCCTTCTATGCCGCCGCACGGTGCGTAGATCAGCGCCAGATCGGCATGCTGCTCCAGCAGCTGGCGAGTCGCCTGATAACCACCGGCAATCGATTCGTGGGTTTTGAGCGGTTCCAGCACGCGGCGCGCACTGTCCTGCTCGCGCAGATACGAGCGAAAACCACTCTCGCAGTTCTCCTGACAGATAAAGCGGTGATCCCCCAGCAGCACGCCCGCCGGCCCCGGCTGATGCAGCAGATGGCTGGCGATCCAGCCCGCGCTGCGCCCGGCTTTCTGATTATCCAGGCCGAAATAGCCAGCATGCCCACAGGGCGAAAAGTCAGAAAACAGCGCGTAGACGCGCACGCCCTGACGCGAAACGTGCGCTATCGCGTGGCGGATCAGCGGATGATCCAGCGCCACCACGCCGATAGCCTCCACCTGCTCAGCCAGCCGGTAGAGCGAATCCACCACCGCTGCCACCTCATCAATCTCGTGCCAGACAAACAGCGGCTCGCTGCCGGCCGGATGAAATGGCTGCGTCTGCTGGCGCAGCGCATCGGTTAGCGTTTGATAAAAAGAGTACGAAGCCGACAGCAGGATAAACCCCATGCGCAGCGTCACGCCGTCGCTCTGCGCACTGAGCGGGGCGTGGCTACTGCGGTAACCCAGCCGATGCGCCGCTGCCAGTACTTTCTGTTCGGTCTGCGCCCGCACCGGCGCGCGGCGATTGAGCACCCGATCCACGGTGGCGATCCCCACCCCGGCAGCGGCGGCAATCGCGCTCATGGTAATTTTGCTCATCGTTAAGCCCCTTAATGATAATAAACTATCAAAAATAATGCCTGACGTTATGCTTTCACGCCATATAAGCCGGTCGTTATCTCTCAATTAATGAGTAAATCCTCTCATTCTTTTGATCGCTGTCGCACAAACACCCTCATTCGTTTCATTTCTCACGCAAATAGAATAATTATTTGGCAAAAGCTCGCCGCAGCGGGCCGCCGGCACTGATGGAAATGCATCAGCAAAGCATTAGAGCCGGTGCCGGGCTGTTTTTATAGTTGACGCCACACCAGCCGCCGATTGCGGTGGTGGGTAACGTAACGCGCAGGAGAACAACAATGAAAATCGCTTTTGATGTGGATGTTATCCGCGATCTCGGCATCACGCGTATGGTGCATCAGGTCGCGGAGTGGGGTTATAAATACATTGAACAGTCGCCGCATCCGCAGATCAATCCGTTCTATAAACACCCAAAAGCCAGCCGGGAGATCATGCGCGAGTACAAAAATGCGCTCAACGCTACCGGACTGGAAATCTCCTCGTTTATCACCGTCTATCGCTGGTCGGGACCGGATGAGCTGCGGCGCCAGGCGGCGGTGAAAAACTGGAAGCGAATGATTGAGATTGCCGTGGAGATGGGCGTGCAGGTGATCAATACCGAGCTCTCCGGTAACCCGAACGAGCCGGAAATCTGCGAAGAGATGTTCTATCGCTCAATGGACGAGCTGCTGCCGATTTTCGAGCGAGAGGGGATTCGCGTAGAAATTCAGGCGCATCCGTGGGATTTCTGCGAAGAGAGCAATGAAACGGCCGATATCGTCAAGTCGTTCCGCAGCGACAACGTCAAATACATCTACAGCGCACCGCATACGTTCTACTATGACAAGGGCAAAGGCGACGTGAAGAGTATGCTGCATTACGCTGGCGACGATCTGTCGCACATGCTGATTGCCGATACCATGAACCACACCAAACACTGTCGCTACATCGTTAACCCGCCGGGTGTCGATGCCACCATCCACCAGCACGTGGCAGTTGGCGAAGGTGAGGTGAATTTCGACGCGCTGTTCGAAGCGCTGCGCGAGATGGATTTCGCTAACCGCCACTATAAAGTGGGCGGCGAGTCGATTATCTCCGCCGCGCTATTTGGCTATCCGGAGAAGATGAAGTATCAGGCGGTGGAAACCCGCGAGCTGATTGAGCGCGAACTGCTGAATCTGTAAGTTGCATGCACAATCAGCCCCCTCTCCCGCCTGCGGGAGAGGGTTGGGGTGAGGGCAAACGCCATCGCCCACTCCCCATTAAACCGTCACCCACTCCACCTCAACAAACTCGCCGCGCGTCAGCGACAGCTGCGCCGCTTCCGCGATGGCCTGCGCGCGCAGCCCGTCAATCAGCCCCGGCAGACCGGCCACTTTCTCGCCGCCAAGATGGCGCACAAACGCATCGAGATGGCTGTAATAGGTCTCCTGTACCCGGCTGAACCAGTCCGCATACAGTCCCGGCTGGCGGATGTGCTGCCCCTGATACAGCGTTGCACCGCGCACCGCCTGGCTTTCCGACGCCAGCATGCCCAGGCTGCCCATCACGCTGATGCGCTCGTCATAACCGTAAGCGGTACGACGGGCATTATCGAGCTGCGCCAGCGCGCCCTGCTGCAGGCGCATAATCAGCACTGAGGTATCGACGTCAATGTCGCGGATCGCCGGCATCGCCAGCGCGGCACCGAGCGCGCCCACGGTGACCACTTCATCCTCAGTTAGCCAGCGCAACAGATCGAAAAAGTGGATGGCCTGGTCGCGCATCTGTCCGCCGGACGCCTGCAGATAGCTTAGCGGCGGCAGTTCAGAGGCGCGGCACACCATCTGGATGAGCTCGCTGCGTCCAATCACGCCCTGCTGCAGCTGGGCTTTCAGTTGTGCATGGCTGCGATCAAAACGCCGATTAAACCCTACCGTCACCGACACCTGCAGCGGGGAAATGCTGGCTACCACTTCCCGGGCGCGTGACAGCGACAAATCGATCGGTTTTTCACAGTACACCGCTTTGCCCGCCAGCACCGCCTGCTCCAGTAGCGGAGCATGAGTCGGCGTCGCACTGGCAATCAGCACCGCATCAATGGCCTTACTGCTCAGCGCCTGCGGCACGCTGGCGGCCCGCGCCCCAAACTGCTCTGCCAGCGCAGCGGCGCGCGCGGCGTCAATATCGCACACCAGCGCCAGCTCAACGCCGGGATGGCGCGCCAGGTTTGCGGCATGCACCTGGCCAATAAATCCACAGCCAATCAAGGCAAAACGTTGCGCACTGCGCATGATAACGCTCCTGTTGCTCACACTTCGGCATCGTCGGTCTTGTCAAAATATCGCTTTCTGGCAGGCTGTCTGAACGCGGTTTTTGATGGAATTCACTCAGATGAAAACAATGACGCTGGCCGAACTGGCTAAGCGGGTGGGTGTGGGCGTCGCCACGGTAGATCGGGTGCTGAACGACCGGGGCGGCGTGTCGCCCGCGATGACGAAAAAGATTTTACTGGCGGCGCGCGAAGCGGGTTTGAAACGCATCCTGCCGGAGGAGCACCGCCACGCGTGGCAGATCGAAGTGCTACTGAGCGGTAACGGTTCCTTCTTCTTTCAACAGCTGGCGCAGGATTTTGCCCGGCTGGCGGATGAGCTCGGCTATCGTCGTCTGCGGCTGCACCGCACGCTGATTCCAGAGCATGCGCCCGAAAAACTGGCGGCGCATATCGAAGCCAGCAGCAAAAAGATGGACGGGCTGATTGTTTTCGCCCATGAAAATCCGCTGATTTACGCAGCGCTTGAGGCCTGTAAAGCGCGTGGCGTACCGGTCATCACGCTGGTGGCCGATCTGCCTGATGCGCCGCGCCTGTGTCATGTCGGTATTGACCAGCTGAAGGCGGGACGCACCGCCGCGCTGATGCTCGGCAGCATGCTGCCTGTGGCGGGAGATGTGGTGCTGGTTAGCGGTCGCGCCGATTACGCCGCGCACCGTCTGCGCATCGAAGGGTTTCAGGCAGTGCTGGCGGAGCGTTTCCCGCATCTGCGGCTGCGGGAGATAATCGCTGGCCAGGATGAGCGCGAGCGCATCAGCCGGCTGCTGGAGAAAACGCTGGCCGCATCGCAGCACATTGTCGGCTTGTACAATACCGGCATGGGCAACACGCAGATTCACGAAGCGCTGGCGCGCCACCGGCTGTGCGGCAAGGTGGTGTATGTGACGCACGAACTTTACCAAACCACCCGTGAGCTGCTGGCCAAACGCGTGCTGACGCTAACGCTCGATCAAAACACTCTGCGTCACGCACAACTGGCGCTGACGCTGCTGCTGCGACATCTGGAAGAGGGTGAGCAACCAGAGACCTATCAGCCCGGCAAAGTCGACTTTATGCTGTTTACGCAAGAGAATTTTGCCTGATTCGACTTTGTCTTTTATCGCCAGCGCGGTTAAATCGGCGTGATAGCGTGCTGCTACACTCAGTAGCAGCAAAAATCTTCTCACAACAAGGCGAACGCATTATGTCGGAAAATCAGTATCAGCCCGCGAAAGTCTGGACCTGGGACCCGGAAGCCAAAGGTAACGGGGCGAAGACTAACCGTCCAACCGCCGGGCCGACGCATGAGCAAACGCTGCCGGTCGGTAAGCATCCGCTGCAGCTCTATTCGCTGGGGACGCCAAACGGCCAGAAAGTGACCATTCTGCTGGAAGAGCTGCTGGCGCTCGGCGTGCAGGAAGCGGAGTATGACGCCTGGCTGATCCGCATCGGCGACGGCGATCAGTTCTCCAGCGGCTTCGTTGAGGTTAACCCCAACTCAAAAATTCCGGCGCTGCGCGACCACTCGATCACGCCGCCACTGCGCGTGTTTGAATCCGGCAATATCCTGCTCTATCTGGCAGATAAATTCGGCCACTTTATTCCCTCTGACGTGGCGGGCCGCACTGAAACCCTGAACTGGCTGTTCTGGCTGCAGGGATCCGCGCCCTACCTTGGCGGCGGTTTCGGCCACTTCTATCACTACGCGCCAGAAAAAATTGAATACGCCATTAACCGTTTCACGCTGGAGGCCAAACGTCAGCTTGATGTGCTGGATCGCCAGCTGGCGGACCACCGTTTCCTCGCCGGCGACGAATATACCATTGCCGATATCGCGACCTGGCCGTGGTACGGCAATCTGGTGCTGAACAACCAGTACGGCGGCGGCGAATTCCTCGATGTGCAGTCGTACAAAAATGTGGTGCGCTGGGCAAAAGAGATTGCCGACCGTCCGGCGGTGATCCGCGGGCGTAAAGTGAACCGGGCATTTGGCGCCGAGCCGCAGGATCAGCTGCTGGAACGGCACGATGCGAGCGATTTTGATACCAATACTGAAGACAAGCGTCAGGCGCGAGGCGAACAATAATGGCCGCATATGTCGTTATGATTAAAGACGAAACGCTGGACAAAGACGAGCTGACCACCTATTCGCAGAAAGCCGGCGCGGCGCGTGGCGATCACCACATCACGCCACTGGCGTTTTACGGCGATCTGGAGGTACTGGAAGGGCGCGATGCTGAAGGCGTGGTGGTGCTGCAGTTTGAAGATGCCGAGGCCGCCAAAGCCTGGTACTTCAGCCCGGCCTACCAGGAAGCCAAAGCGCATCGCCTGAAAGGCGCCAACTACCGCGTACTGCTGGTGAACGGCGTGGCGTAATGGATGACGTAACCCGTTGCTCAGCACGGGTTATCTGCGGCGCGATCCCTCGCGCCGCGATTAAATCCAGCGCGGTTAATCCAGCGCGATTAATCCAGCGTAATCCGCACCACGCTATCCGGCCCTTGCGGCGAGCGATCTTTATTGAGTCCCTGCTTCACCGTCACGTACAGCGTCTGACCATCTGGCGACACCAGCAGGCTGTTAGGGTGGGTCGGCAGCGCCCAGCTATTTTTCACTGCGTAGGTCGTCGCGTCCAGCTGCAGCACTTTGCCGCCGAGTCGCTGGCTGATGTAAATCTCGTTGCGCTTCGCATTGAATTTGATGCCAAGCGAATCGCCGACATCCAGGCGTTTGATCACCTTACCGCTGCGCTCATCGAACACCAGCGTGGTTTTGCCCTTAGAATTATCAGTGACGTACAGGCGGCCATTGGCGGCATCTTCGGCCAGATTTAACAGCAGATACTCTTTGCCATCGCCTGGCGTCCAGCGCTGCTCAATTTTGTGACTGCGCGGATTGATCACCAGCACTTCGCCACTGCCGTTCGCCGCGTAAATACGGTCGGTTGACGCCGAATAGAGCAACCCGGTCACCCACTTGCCGGCGTTTTTGATGGTGGTTTTCAGCCGCAGCGTATTCGCATCGACCACCCAAATCATCGCCGGATTCTCAATCGCACCGATGTACAGCAGGCCGTCATGCAGCAGGATTTCACGCGCGCCAACCGGATTGCCTTTGTCGTTTTTCAGGCCAAACAGCAGACGCTGCAGCACTTTACCGCTTCTGGCGTCCACTTTTGTCACGCCACCGTCCAGCGTGTTGGTAATGTACAGCACGCTGCCGTCCGGTGAAGCCGTCATGCCAAAGTTTTTCAGATCGGTGTGGGTTTCGCCCAGCGTCGCCAGCGTGCGGGCATCCAGGCGATACAGCACGCCACCGTTGACGGTTTTAAACGCCTGTGCGCTGGCCACATACAGCGCAGCCGGATCGCCCGGCACATAGGCCATTTCATACAGGCCGTCGCCCAGTTCACGCTGCTGTACCTTCTCCGCTGCCGCTGGCTTAGCCGCGGCGGCAGGCGCTACTGATTTTTTAGCCGGCGCCTGACAGGCGCTCAGGCTCATGGCTGCCAGCAGCGCCAGAACCAGCGCGGTGGCGCGCGGGCGTAATGATGAAGTCATTGCTGTCTCCGGTAAGGACCGATGGGTTACCTGCGCGAGCAGGAAGCATAAAAAGGAATGAGAATCATACGCATTATTGTATCAGTCGTAAATGTGCCTGATCGGTGGCAGGAGGCGCAGGGCTGCGCTGCGTCAATGCCCTCCCCTCAAATTGCCACTTGTAGTATGCTTGACGGCATTCCAGCCTTAGATGTTGACTTAAAAAATGATGGTTCCTGACTATTTAATCAGTGTGTTGCTAACGGCCCATAACAGTGAAAAATTTCTGCCTGACACGCTGGCGAGTTTAGAAAAGGCCTGTCATGGTGTTGAGCAGTATATTGAATTTATTCTTATCAATGACGCATCCGTCGACAACACAGCAGCGTTACTCGATGATTTTTCCCGGCGGCATCCGCAGGCGAAAGTATTTAATATTGATTACCGCAACATTGGCCGGGTGCGTAATTTTGGCGTTCAGCAGTGCAGCGGTGAATATATTACGATGCTGGATGGCGACGATCAGTTGCTGGCCGACGCCCTCGCCGATATTGTCCGCTACCTGAAAAGCCATCGTCCGGATGCACTGTTCACGGCGCTTAATGAGGTATACGAATCCCGGCCTCAGCACATCACGTGGCAGGGCCTGCAGGCGGAAACACTGTCACGGCATCAGGCCATTGAAAAATTCCTGATCCATCGCGATTTGCAGGCGCACTTTATCGGTCAGTTTATTAAGCGCACCATACTGCTGGCACATCCCTTCCCGGATTATACCTGCTACGAGGACGCCTGGCTTTTTCCGGAAATCCTGGTCAGCAGTCATGCAATCGCTTATAGCCGCCAGAGCCCTTATCTCTATTTTAAACGCGGCAACAGCTTATCCAGCCAGCTGGATAAACACAAAATTTCACTCTTAGTGAGCGCAACGCAGCATATGGATGAGGTGTTGCAGGAGCGCTATCGCAATCTGCTATCCTGCCACTGGATTAATATTGCACATAAACATCGGCAAGCCCTGGATAATCCTGACGACAGAAAGCAGGTTATTGAGGCGATCACTAAAATCAGGCCGCTGTCTTTTCTTTTCGATAGTAAAATCAGAACCAGTTTTAAAAAGAAATATCTGGCTCTGAAGTTAAACAAACCGCTGTAACAACCGGGCGCTATGCCAGCGCCGGTTTATCAGGACGATGCTTTCTCAGGCGGATGAATCATGGCATAGCTGATGATAATCGCCATCACCAGGATTAGCACCGAACCACTCTGAATTAACACCGTGTCGGTCAGCCCAAAGATGATAATTGACAGCGGCAGCAGCGTTAATCCGGCGACGCCGCGGCGTGCGGCTAATATCAGCAGCACCAGGTAAAAAATCAGCAGGGAAAGTGCACCAGCGATCCCCTGCAGCGAAAGCGTTTCAAGGAAATCATCGTGCAGGTGATACATGACGTTTTTATACGCTTCGGGATTGTGGCGCTCATGCTGCGTGATGTATTCCCGTGCTTTTGCCGTGCGCTGATCCGGACTTTGCCCCAGTAGCGACCACGAAACGCTGTGCCAGCCGCCTTTCCAGATAGAGAAACGGGCACCAATCGAGGTGTTGTTGTTGGTTTGATAAGTATCGACTTCATTGTGGATGCTGTCTAAGCGCTGCCAGACGCTGCCCGGCATAAATAAAGCGCCCACGATAATAAACAGCGCTAACACCACCAGCGAAATTTTACCCGCCCAGCGATGGGTAAAATAAAACCAGGCCAGATAAATCAGTGGCAAGGTTAATACGCCGGCGCGTGACTCGGTCAGAATCATTAGCATCATATTCACGACAAAAACCGCGCTGAATAAGACCATTTGTCCGCCGCGATGGGTGATGACCCGGTGGCCGGTATACAAAGTACAGAGCGCCAGCGCGGTAATCAGATAAGAGACGGTACCGGCGGAGTCGGTCAGCAATCTGATGCGGGTCAGCGTTTTTGCGTGTTCACTGATAGCGAAACCTAACGTCACCAGCAGCCCGACAAATAAGATGGCGCTGCAGGTTATCAGGAGTGGACGGCTAAGGTAGTGGCGCCAGGCGACGATAAAATAGCTGAGAAAAGCCGCGATAATAAATAGCTTACCGCCCTGGAAGTAGTTATTCACCACGTCACTGAATTCAGCGTGGGAAAACATCTTTGCCCAGATGAGCCTGACCAGCCCAATGAACAGCAGCGGAAGCGCTACCGTTATGGCCGTTTTATCTTTTAGCCACTGTTTTTTCACCGCCAGAATTACTAAATACAGAGCCACCAGATAACTGGAAAAATAGAATATTTTGCGCGGTAAGGCTTCAACCACCAGTGACGACGCCAGCGCGATACTCAGCAGCACAAAACAGAGCTGGTAAATATTTTTACCCGTCATCAGCTGGCGAAAAGCGTGAGCTTGCACTTAACAATACCTCATCTTGATATGTTTCAGGCGCCACAGCATGGCCTGCCACCATCTTTTTTGACGAAAAAGCGACTTATACATTCTTTTTGCCTGCTGCGCATTGGCTGGCTGATCAAACGCCATGGTGGACAGCGGTGAATCCTGATAAATATCGCGATAGTGGTGAACCACAAACTGTTGATTCCATACCTGCCAGGGCTTATCCGCACCGGCATAATGAATCAGGCAGGTTTCCGCCGGCACGTCGAGCGTATAGCCACGATCGTCATGGGCCAGCATGGTCAGGGTATTGAAGCGAGGAGAAACAAAGGTCACTTTATCTTCCAGTAAAATATTCAACGCATCCTGGTCGAGATACTGGAAGTCTCGCCCGTGTTCGGACAGTAAAGTAAACGCGCGTTCGCTGATATTGTCAGCGCGCCATTGCGCCACATCAATCAGCATCATACCGGCGTTAAAATAGCGCTCGCCGCGCAAGCCGGCATTCTTCGCCAGCACCGGCTGCAGCGAGGCAATTTCACCGACCACCAGCGCAACCGCCTCGGGGCCGGTCGGGATCTGCCACAGTTCATTGAGCGGATTAATGCACACCATATCGGCATCAAGATAGAGCAGTTTTTCCGCCTGCGGCAAAATCAGCGGTGCCAGAAAGCGATAGTAGGTCGCACGGGTAAAAAGTTCAGTGACCGGCAGCGTGGCAAACAGCTGGTCCGGCAGATGATGCAGCGTCACGCCGTGGCGCGATCCCTGAAACAGCCTGGCCAGCCGGGGGTTATCGGCCGGTGTCAGTTCTGACGAGATCAAATGGAAATGATACACGCGGTCTCCGGCGTGTTTCATGATGGACAGAATTGTGATTAGCGCATGCGCTTTAAACTTTCCGTCAACGCCAAAAACAATATGTTGATCGCTCTGTACCGGAAAAAGTGGTTCGGCGTTTATTTCCTGAAGAACATCATGATTCATTGCGCGCTTCTCTGCTGCGGAGCGCTACACTCCGTAACCACTTAATATGTAGACAATAAAATTGGGTTTACCAAAACGGTGAAAAGATTACCATTTTGGTAAACCCAAAGAAAGCGTAGCACGATAAGCCAGGAGTTTTCGCAGACGAGACATAATCAGCCTCTCCCATCCTGTTTTTTACGATGGGAGAGGCACGCTGGAGAATAAAGCTACAGCGACGCGCCGCCGCAAATTACCAGCTCCTGTCCGGTAATGGCAGCGGCAGCCGGCGACAGCACAAAGCCAGCCAGCGCGGCCACCTCTTCGGGATGGATATAGCGTCCGATAGGCGGCAGTTTCGGCGGCGAGCTGGCGCGGTCCGGCTGCAGCAGCATCGGCGTGGCGGTGGCACCGGGAGCGATCACATTGACCGTAATGCCCTGCGGAGCCAGTTCGGCGGCCCAGCTGCGCGCCATGCCCACCATCGCCGCCTTGGTGCTGACATACTGGCTGCGATTCGCCGCGCCGCGTGACGTGCGGCTGCCGAGCAGCAGGATACGATCGCCGTGGCCCATCTGCGGCAGCAAGGTGTTGGCCATGATTTGCGCCACCTGCACGTGCAGATACCACAGCCGCGCCCCCTGCTCTTCCTCCAGCTCACCCAGCGGCGCGGCCAGCATCATGCCTGCCGCGTGCACCAGCGCATCCACCTTCGCCAGCCCGGCCAAAGCCCGTTTCAGCTGACCGGCGTCAAACAGGTCGACGCTGACGGAGGTAAACGCCGGATGATCTTTCTCCACCGGCGTACGGCTAAAACCAGTGACCTGCCAGCCCTGCGTCAGCAGCTCATCGGCAATCGCCGCACCAATGCCGGAACTGACACCGGTCACCAGCGCATGGCGGCTCATGCTTTGTCCCTCACCCAGCTCTCCTCAACGCGCACGTACTTGATGGCCTGGCGAAAATAGGTGTAGGCAATGTGCAGTGCGCCGTCCGCGCTCTGCTTAATGCTGGGATAGGAGAACTCGCGGTTCAGTTTCTGCTGTGAATTGTTGGTCATGCAGTAGCCGTCCCCTTCATCCAGATTACGCTGCCACGGCCAGCTCACCCCGCCATCGGCAGAAATAGCCAGCGTCATCGGTGCGCGCGGAGCCCCCCAGAAGGCGGTGCGTGCGCCCTGAACCACCGGCTGCGCCGCCACGGCCACCGCCGCGTCATCTTCATCTTCGTCTTCGATTTCGTCGTACAGTGACAGGCGACGCTCGCTGGCATCACGTGCGCTCATGGCATTAAACACCAGCGCCAGATGGCCGTTATGCAGCGTAGTCACCTGAATCGATGAGTTATTATTTGGCAGATCGGTTGCCTGCGGCGCGCTCCAGCTTTCACCGCCGTCGTCCGAACGACTCTGGTAGATATAATCAGCCCAGCGGCTGCGATACAGCGACAGCAGGCTGCCATCCTGCAGCAGCGTAATGTTCATGTGCACGCAGCCGAGGCTGTCCGGCACCGCCACATCGCGCCAGCTCTGTCCTTTGTCACTGGAGATTTTTACCGCACTGATGTCATCGTTGCCCACCCATTTCACTCCCGGCTGGGTGCGACAATAGAACACCGGCAGCAGCCAGTTGCCGTTCGGCAGCACCACCAGCGGCTGGCGGATAAACGTGCCCGGCTGATCGAGCAGCGTATCGATGGCACTCCAGCTGTGACCCAAATCGTGTGACTGGCGATAGCGCACAATCGCCGTGTCCTGATTACCGGACTTCTGCGCGGTCCACAGCAGCCACAGCACGCCCTCGGGATCGAGGAACAGTACCGGATTCTGTTCCGATCGCGCCGGATCGTCGGATAACTGCAAAGGATCGCTCCACTGGGCGCTGCCCTGCGCCAGCCGCGAGCACCACACCGAAATATCCGCGATGCCTTCCTGCGTGCCGCCAAACCACACGCACAGCAGGTCGCCGTTTGGTAACGGCAGCAGATTAGCGGCGTGGTTCTGCGGACAGACCGAAGGCAGCATCGCCGTGAGCTGCTGCGCGTCCTGCGCGTGCGGATGAAGCTTACCGTTGCGTTCGACGGTAATGGTTGAGTCGGTCATGTCAGGCTCCACTGTTTTGCATTGATGAATCAGGTGCATTTTTGCGCTGCGACTGGCGTGACGGGATCAGGCGGTCAATCAGCATGATCACCGCCGGTGTGACCAGCGCGACGTACATATTGTTGATGCCGAACGGATCGCCCAGCAGATACCACAGCGAGGTCATGACGCAGGCACCAATCAGGCCGGCGTTCGCGCCGCGCGTACTTTTATAAAACGGCAGGTAGAAAGCGATGATCGCCACCACCGAAATTGATAGGCGAATGGCGCGGGTAAAGAACGACAGCTTCAGCACTTCCGGTACGAACAGCACGAAGATCAGCGGCAGGAAACCGATCAGCAGTGACAGCCAGCGCGTCATGCGAAATTCGCGTTCCGGCGTCGGATTACGGTATGGCACATAAAAGTCCTTCACCACCAGCGAAGCGATGGCCAGCGCCACGGTGCTGACGCTGACAAAAATCGAGGCCACCAGCGAGGTGGTGACAATCCCTGCCAGCCACGGGCTCATGTCCTGCAGGAACACCGGCAGCGCGTACAGGCTGTTGATCTCCGGATGCAGATACTTTGCCGCCACGCCAATCAGCGCAATGGCGATGGCAATCGGCATACAGAAGAAGAACGCGACCCAGGTGGCCCGCTTCGCAGACGCCGCGCTTTTGGTCGAGGCAATGGCCTGAATCACAAACTGGGTGCAGAAGATCGACCCGATGGTGCCAATCATCCAGGCAAAAATGGTGCTGGCGCCCACGTTACCGTCCCAGGTCCAGTAAAAGTGCGGCATCTCTTTGATCATCGGGCTGACGCCGCCAGTCATGTGCAGCGCCACGCCGAGAATGACCAGAATACCGATATATTTCAGGCCGCTGTGCAGCAGCGTCACCCAGGCGATGCCTTTCATGCCGCCGAACATAAAATAGAAAGTGCTGACCAGCGCAGTGATCACCGCCGCCGTGGTGAGGTCAAGGTTCAGTACCGTAGAGATCGCCGCCGCACCGCTGACATAGTTACCGACGTTCACCAGCAGCAGCGCGTAGATCATGATGATGGAAATAATATTTTTGGTGGAGTTGCCATAGCGCTCGGCAATCGCGCCGGAAATGGTAATTTTGCCGGTATTGTAGATGCGTTTGACCAGCAAAATACCAAACAGCGGAAAGCCGATGGCGGCACCGATCACCGACCAGGACGCGGCAAAGCCATCCTCAAAAGCCGCCTGCGCCGTACCGATGGTTGACTTGGCGCCAATGTATTCAGACATCAGCATCACGCCGACCACAAACGCTGGCATCACGTTTGAACCCGCCATAAAGTCGCCGCTGTTTTTACTGCGCAACCGCCAGGTCAGCCAGGTAGTGAACAGGATGTAGGCAATGACAATCCCGACAATAATCACCATCCCTTCTGCAGAGAACTGTTTCATGTTCGCCTCATTGATAACGTAGGGTCGTGGTGCGTGCCGGGCTTCACACACACCGTTAATGAGGCGGCCATGATTATTGTTGTTGCGTCGCTGCGCTGGCTACCCCGCACCGTGCAAAATGATTCACTTCACTCAAAAATGAATAAATTTACGCACAGGCAGGGCAATTTATAGATTAACTGGCGCTTAATTAGTTTGATCATGCTCACAAACAGTCAAATGTGATTAATAATAATCAAACCTGACTATGTGAGATAGCGAGGCAGACGGCGTGCCTGGCCGCGGCCACCGCGCCGGGCAGCCGCGAACGTCAGGCGAGACTGTCGTTTTCCAGTTTCTGCCGTTTGCGCAGATGAGGGAACAGCGCCATCCACAGCGCCACGACCACCAGGGTGCCGACACCGCCAATCGCCGCTGCGGGCACCGCACCGAACCATGCGGCCAACAGGCCGGATTCGAACTCCCCCAGCTGGTTAGAGGTATTAATGAAGATGGCGTTGACCGCATTGACGCGCCCGCGCATCTCATCCGGCGTGTCCAGCTGCACCAGCGCGCCGCGAATCACCATGCTCACCATATCGAAGCCGCCGAGTGCCGCCAGCGCCAGCAGCGAGAGCCACAGCTGCGTCGATAGCGCAAATACCAGCGTAGCCAGACCAAAACCGGCTACCGAGCCAAACATGATCATGCCCACGTGCTTTTCCAGCTTGTGACGGCTGAGCCACACCCCGACCAGCAGCGCCCCGACCGACGGGGCACCGCGCAGCATGCCCAGCCCCCACGGACCGGTATGCAGAATATCCTGGGCGAAGATCGGCAGCAGCGCCGTGGCGCCGCCCAGCAGCACGGCAAACAGATCGAGCGAGATCACCCCAAGCACATCTTTGCGCTCGCGGATGAAGCGGACGCCGGCAAACATGGTGCTGAGGCTGGCCGGAATACGCGCCTGCGGCGGTCGTTCGTAGCGCAATCGGCTGACCAGCACAATCGACAACAGATAGAACAGCGCCGAAACACCGTACACCACCTCCGGCCCGGCCACGTACAGTAAGCCGCCCAGCGTCGGACCGACAATCACCGCCGCCTGACCGCCCACCGAGCTGGCCGCCATGGCGCGCGCGAGGATGGGCGGCGGTACCAACGCTGGCAGCATTGAGGTGATTGCCGGCCACTCCAGCGCTTTGGCCAGCGAAATCAGGAATACCAGACCCCAGATTTCAATCCGGCCCGCCCAGTGCAGCAGCGTCAGCGACACCAGCCCGAGCAGCGCCAGCCACTCAATCAGCTGCCCCAGCAGCACGATGCGGCGACGGTCATACTGATCCGCAAGGTGACCCGCCGGCAACGCCAGCAATACTGAAGGTAAAAATTGCATCAGACCGATCATGCCCAGCGCCATAGCACTGTGGGTAAGCGCATAGATTTGCCAGCTGACGGCCACGGAGAACATCTGAAAACCAAACGATGAACAGGTACGCGCCAGCCAGAAGGCGACGAACGACCTGTGTCGCAGCAGCGAATCTTCCGCTGCGGTGACCGGTGAACCCATAGTTTTATCCCATCCTGAAGCAGAACCGGCCGGCGTCATGGCACCGGCCTGGTGAAAAGCCACCATCGGCTTTCCTTATGTTTTTCACGCCATAGAGTGCGATAACTGACCGGGGCAGGCAATGGCTGGATGTGCGCTGTAAAAACAGGTGCTTATCCGGATTGACAGTTAAACATGGCGTTCTGAATATTAGCAGACTGATTGTTTTACTTTGAAAATAGCCGAATCATTCCAGATAATTCAGTAAAGCGTTAATTAATGCCTGACCAATTCTTTTTATCTCTTTATCAGAAACAGCTAAAAAAGGTGATCTTTGCCGGCGAATCGATCTATATTGCCCCCTGTGATAATCACAGCAGTCTTCCCGTCCTTATAATAATTAAGACGCTATCGTTCATTAATTTATTCATAGAGATAAATGGAAAACAATTCATACCATCCTTATGTCACTGAGCGTGTCTGTCGCTTCGACGGCACACCTATCGGCGCATGCTATTCAGCGTCCTTAATGCATTGCGTGCCGGAACGTGATGCATTACTTCATGAAGGCGAGATAATTACTCAACATTATCAGTCAGCGGATGCTGCGGGATTAATAATTATTCCACTGGCGGGAAATAGTGTGATGTCCTTTTTGCATGACGTGGATAATTATTCCAGCCTGCAACATGAGAATGTTAGACTGGCGATCAACTATGCCACTTTACGTCAGGCAGGATCCGCCTTACGCGCTGTGGCGTCTCGTTTTTCCTTCTGGCTTTACGATCTCGCGCCGCCGGGAACCGAGTGGAAAAATATTACCGATTTTCCCTTCAGCGGTATTGTTCTGAGCGATGACTTCTTCCGTGAAAATTATCTCAAGTTCAGCTTTCCTTTTCTGCTCGCTTCGCTGCGGGAAACACAAGCAGAGGTAATATTACGTACGCCCCAGCTCCAATTACCGGCCGAAGATTACCTGCATTTACAGCTAAGCGGCTGGCAAACGCAGCGGAGCTGTCATCCGCTCTTCCCAGGGTAAACGTTTACACAAAATTCTGCGCGTCGGCGTTATCACCCGATTACGTCGGACAGGATGGCGCAATATCCTCATAAAATGTCGTGTCACTGCCTGATAAAAAGAGCAAAGCGCTAAAAAAATCAAACCTGTTAACGTTTTTAAGATAAAATTTAACGCAAAGGGATCATCCTGCTTAACGGAAAAGCACTGACAGAACACCTTAAGTCACTTCGTACTCTATGTCGGGATACAGCCTAATCGGTTGTTTCCTTTGATTTTATGGCAAAGAAAGAGGTCAATATTATGGGGAAAGCTTCCTCATCTTTTGGCGTAATTCGCTTCCTGACGGTGCTGTTTGCACTGCTGACGGGCGCATTTATGCTGATTGGCGGCGTTTGGTTAGCCGCCATTGGAGGTTCCTGGTACTACGTTATTGGCGGTGTGATTATGCTGATCACCGCTGTTCTGCTGTGGCGCCGTAGCGGTTCCGCACTGCTGCTGTATGCCCTGTTGCTGCTGGCAACGCTGGTGTGGGGTGTATGGGAAGTCGGCTTCGACTTCTGGGCGCTGGCCCCACGTACCGACGTGCTGGTGATCTTCGGTATCTGGCTGATTCTGCCGTTTGTGTATCGCGGCCTGAATCATGCGGGTAAAGGTGCGCTGGGTGCGATGGCCGTTGCGCTGGTAGCCAGCGTACTGGTGCTGGCGTGGGCAGTATTCCACGATCCGCAGGAGCTGAATGGCAACCTGCCGGAAGCCGCTAACGTCCCGCAGGCCCAGCCGCTGAGTAACATCAACGATGCTGACTGGCCAGCCTACGCGCGTGACCAGCAGGGCACCCGCTTCTCGCCGCTGAAGCAGATCAACACCAGCAACGTGAAAGAGTTGCAGGTTGCCTGGCAGTTCCAGACCGGCGATCTCAAAACCGCCAACGATCCGGGTGAAATCACTGACGAAGTGACGCCGATTAAAATCCGCGACACGCTGTACCTTTGCTCGCCACACCAGATTCTGTTTGCGCTGGATGCGACGACCGGTAAGCAGAAGTGGAAATTCGATCCGGGCCTGAAGCCGAATCCAACCTTCCAGCACGTGACCTGCCGCGGTGTTTCATACCATGAAGTGCCTGCCGCTGCCGATGCCGCCAACAGCCAGCCTGCGCTGTGCTCACGCCGCATCTACCTGCCAGTGAACGACGGTCGTCTGTTCGCGCTGGATGCCGATACCGGTGCCCATTGCCCATCCTTTGGCAACAACGGTGAGCTGGATCTGCAGCACAAGCAGCCGGTACAGACGCCAGGCCAGTATGAGCCTACGTCACCGCCAGTTATCACTGACACCACCATCGTCATTGCTGGTGCGGTCACCGATAACTACTCTACCCGTGAGCCGTCTGGTGCCATCCGTGGCTTCGACGTCAACACCGGTAAACTGCTGTGGGTGTTCGACCCGGGCGCGAAAGATCCTAACGCGATTCCGGCCGATGAACACACCTTCACCATGAACTCGCCGAACTCGTGGGCGCCGGCGGTATACGATCCAAAACTGGATACCGTTTACCTGCCAATGGGCGTTTCCACCCCGGATATCTGGGGCGGTAACCGCACACCAGAGCAGGAGCGCTACGCGAGCAGCGTTCTGGCGCTGAACGCCACCACCGGTAAGCTGGTGTGGTCGTATCAGACCGTGCACCACGATCTGTGGGATATGGACCTGCCGTCACAGCCGACGCTGGCCGATATCACGGACAAAGATGGCAACACCGTACCGGTGATTTATGCCCCGGCGAAAACCGGTAACATCTTTGTGCTGGATCGTCGTACCGGTAAGCCGGTCGTGCCTGCACCGGAGACGCCGGTACCGCAGGGCGCGGCGAAAGGTGACCACGTGGCACCGACCCAGCCGTACTCCGAACTGACCTTCCGTCCGAAGCAGAACCTGACGGACAAGGACATGTGGGGCGCGACGATGTATGACCAGCTGGTGTGCCGCGTGATCTTCAAGCGTCTGCGCTACGAAGGTCCGTTCACGCCGCCGTCTGAGCAGGGTACGCTGGTGTTCCCGGGCAACCTCGGTATGTTCGAGTGGGGCGGCATCGCGGTTGATCCCCATCGTCAAATCGCGATTGCTAACCCAATGGCGCTGCCGTTTGTGTCTAAGCTGATTCCGCGCGGTCCGGGCAACCCGATTGAACCACCGCAGGGCGCAGAAGGCGGTTCCGGTACCGAAACCGGCATTCAGCCGCAGTACGGTGTGCCGTTTGGCGTCGAGCTGAACCCGTTCCTGTCGCCGTTTGGTCTGCCGTGTAAACAGCCGGCCTGGGGTTACGTTTCAGCGATCGACCTGAAGACCAACGAAACCGTGTGGAAGAAACGTATCGGTACCGTTCGCGATAGCGCACCGGTTCCGCTGCCGTTCAAAATGGGTATGCCAATGCTGGGTGGCCCAATCACCACCGCCGGTAACGTGTTCTTCATCGGCGCGACCGCAGATAACTACCTGCGTGCGTTCGATACCAACACCGGTGAGATGCTGTGGCAGGCGCGTCTGCCAGCGGGTGGCCAGGCTACGCCGATGACCTATGAAGTGAATGGCAAGCAGTACGTTGTCATCGCGGCCGGTGGTCACGGTTCGTTTGGTACCAAGCTGGGCGATTACGTGATTGCCTATGCGCTGCCAGATGCGAAGTAATATTTCGCACTGAAGTAAAAAAGCGGGCAATGCCCGCTTTTTTTTATATGCCGGTCGGCATTACGCTCGAGCCGGCGGTTGAGGTTTACGCAGCACGCGCGCATTCAATAGCGCGCACAGCGCCATAATCACGCAGGTGGCGAGAAAAACCGGTCGCATACCAAACGCGCCGCCGATAAAGCCACCGAACAGCGGGCCGCTCACCTGGCCGACATACTGGGCTGAGGTCGCATAGCCCAGCATTTTCCCGACCTGCCGCTGCGGCACATTATGACGAACCAACGCCGTCACGCAGGGCATCAGGCCGCCCAGCGCCATCCCCATCAGGAAACGCAGCACCACCAGCTGCCACGCCGCGCTAATAAACGCCTGCGGAATCAGCAGCAGCGCGCAGACCAGCAGGCCATAAATCAGCACGCGCGCATGTCCGATGCGGTCGGCCAGCCGGCCAAGGCGCGGCGCGGAGAGAATGCTGCCCAGCGCAGCGGCCGCCATCACCAGTCCGGCCGTCACCGTCACCGCGTGATCGCCGTGAACAAACTGCGCGATATACAGCGTGATAATCGGTTCAATCGACATATTGGCAAAAATCAGCAGCATGCCCGACAGCCACATCAGCCGCACCACTGGCCGGTTGATCGACGCCTCCGGCTCATCACCCTCCCCGGCTGCGGCTTTCTTCGCCGCACGTGGCGCTTCTTTCAGCAGAAAAGTGGTGGCGAGAAACGCGAGAAAAATCACCGCGCCGGTGAGCCAGAAAGTGTGGCGGATACCGATCAGCGGTGGCAGCACGCCGCCCAGCAGCGGGCCGACCACGTTACCGGCCATGATGCCGGAGGACAGCACGCCCAGCGCCCAGCCGGTCTGCGCTTTCGGCGTTTGCGCCGCCACCAGAATGGTGGAACCCGACGCATAGCCACCGAGCAGGCCGGCCAGCAGGCGCAGCGCCACTAGCTGCCACGGCGCGGTGGCCATACCAATCAGCGACATGGCGACGGCCATTCCGAGGCTGGCGCGGATCAGCATCAGCTTGCGGCCATAGCGATCCGCCAGTTTGCCCCACAGCGGTGCCGTCAGCGCCGCGCTAAGAAAAGTGGCACCGTAGGCGGCGCCTGACCAGCGCGCAATCGCAGCCGGTTCCTGCACGCCCAGCTGCTGCACGTAGAGGGGCAGAAAGGGCAGCAGCAGGGTCATGGCGACGATAGTGCTGAACGAACCCAGCACGCAAACCCACAAATTGCGCCGCCAGTGTTGCTGCTCAGGCGCTAACGCGATAGAAGAATGCGACATAGTGATATCCCTGTTTTTGGCTTTTTTAGCAGGCTATCAGCGGTAGCACACAGAAAACAGGGAGAAGCGGATATTTGCCAGCCAGCGCGCTATTGTTGCCAGAAAACAACAATCACGGCGCACCCAGCGCAGTGATCAGCGCGTCGCAGAGCAAGGTGATCGGTGACGAGGGCTGCGGCTGCTCTTTCAGCAGCAGGTAACTGTGCAGGCGATCCATCTGCCATTCCGGCAGCACCTGCTGAATCTCGCCGCGCGCCAGCGCCTCCTGCGTCATATAGGCCGGCAGATACGCCACGCCGGTTCCGGCCAGGGCCGCATTGAGCAGCGCCATGCTGTTATTCGCGCGAAAGCGGCTGTGCACATCCAGCGCCAGGCGCTGCTTATCACGGCGAAACGGCAACGCCGCCGTGTGTGCCGGGCCGTGAAACAGCAGCAGATCGTGGCGCATCAGACGTTCGGGATGATCGATGGCCGGATGCGCGGCCAGATACGCTGGCGACGCATACAGTCCCCAGTCAATACTGCTCAGCTCGCGGTAGTTTGCGACTTCCGGCGCACGCGCGCGGATCACAATCGCCACGTCCGCACTGGGCTGCGGATCGTCGCTGGTGGTCAGTTCGAGATCGACGTTGATGTGAATATGACGGCGGATAAAGGTGTTCAGCGTCGGCACCACGCACTGGCAGCCGAAGGTGATCGGTGCCTGCAGCCGCACGTTGCCGGCAGGCTGCTGATGCACCTGCTGCACAAACGCGTCGGCGCGATGCATCTCTTCCAGCATGCGGGTGCAGAACGGATAGTAAGCCTGACCCAGCTCGGTCAGCGCCACTTTGCGCGTGGTGCGCTGCAGCAGTTTGATACCCAGCCGCACCTCCAGCCGGGCGATTTCGCGGCTGACGTGCGATTTTGATACCCCCAGCGTACGGGCCGCTTCGCTGAAGCTTTGCCGCTCAACGACGCGTGCAAACAGCATCATGGCGGTGAGATTATCGCTGTTGTCCATGTTCTCTGGCTGATTCGAAAGAGTGAGAACCGCAGCTTAAAAGTAAACACGCGAATGCGCACCCGATTTCCCGTTACGCAGCGGCCACGGGAAATCGGGCGAGGGATGTCACACCGCCACCGCTAGCGGAAACAGCAGGCGATCCGGCTCGACGCGACGCTGACGCCGCAGCTGGCCTGGCGTGACGCGGAAATAATTTTTAAAGGTGCGGGTGTAAGCCTGCTGGGTATCAAAGCCGTAGCTCATCGCCACCTGCAGAATCGCCTCGTCACTGTTGATCAGCGTGAGCGCTGACTCAGTCAGCCGGCGCTGGCGAATGTATTCTGCCAGTGAAAAACCGGTGTGCTGACGGAACAGACGTTGCAGATGCCAGCGGGAATATCCCGAGCGGCGTGCTACTTCATCCAGATGCAGATCGTGCCCTAAGTTTTTTTCAATCCACTCCAGCAAACTACGGATAAATTCGCGCTGATTCATGACTTCCTCCGGCGTCGGTAAAATGTCCAGTGACGTCACTGTAGCGCGTTAAATTTATCCCTTAATTAGCAGAAAATTAGCGCAGAATTAGCAAGCAAAAAAACGGCTTTCCCGACGAAACAGCGCGCCAGGTTAATTCTGCGCTAATTATCGGGCGCTACACTGCGACAAGTTATTCAGGAGGGCATCATGCGTGTGCTGCTGGTAGAAGATGATGAAATGATCGGCGCCAACCTGCAGCAGGCGCTGGAGGCCGCCGGCTGGTCGGTGGACTGGGTGCGTGACGGCGTATTTGCCAGCAACGCCTGGCAGGAAGGCGGTTACACCTGCGTCCTGCTCGATCTCGGTTTACCGCGTGAAGATGGCATCAATGTGCTGCGCCGTGCGCGCACGCGCGGTGACATGACGCCGGTGCTGGTGCTGACCGCGCGTGATACCGTGCAGCAGCGCATCCAGGGCCTGGACAGCGGCGCCGATGACTACTTACTCAAACCCTTTGATCTGCAAGAGGTTCTGGCGCGTATGCGAGCCATCACCCGACGCCGCCACGGTGCGGCGGACTCCCTGCTGGGCAACGGCGACGTGCAGCTCGATATGATGACGCGTGAAGTGCTGTACAAAGGCCAGCGCGAGCAGCTAACCGCACGTGAATACGCCCTGCTCTATGCGCTGCTGGAACGCCCGGGCGCGATCCTGTCGCGTGAGCAGTTAGAAAACCGCATCTACGGCTGGGGCGAAGAGGTCACCAGCAACGCCGTGGACGTGCTGATTCATGGCATGCGGCGCAAACTCGATAACGAAGTGATTCGCAACGTACGCGGTCTGGGCTGGCGGGTGCCGGCAATATGAGATCCTTTACGTTTATGCGGTCGCTGCGCAACAAACTGCTGGCCACGCTGGTGCTGCTGCATCTGGCGATGATCGGCGGTGTCACCTGGTATTTCTACCACTGCTATGGCGACATGATGGGCACCATGAAGGACGACCAGCTCGCCAAAATTGCCGATGCCTGGTCAAGCAGCCAGCGCATGCCGGCACTGATGCCAATGGTGATGCAGCAGGAGAAGCTGAAAAGTACCTATATCGTTCAGCTCTGGGACACCAATAATCACCTGCGCGCCAGTTCATGGCCGGCGCTGCACGCGCCCCTGCAGAGCAAAAAAGGCTGGTCAGATTTAAAAGTTGGCGACTGCGGCGATGACTGCCAGTGGCGCGTTTACACCCGTCCCGGCGAGCTGGGCAGCGAGATCGGCAATATTCAGGTGCTGCACAACGTCGGCTACATGAAGAGCCTGATGGTGAAACGCGTACTCTCCGCCATCATTCCGCTCATCCTGATGATGCCGCTGTCGCTGCTGGTGATCTGGCTGGTAGTGCGGGCCATTACGCGCGATCTGCGCGTGGCGTCGCGCCAGATTGCGGCGCAGGAAACCCTGCATCCGCACAGCGTGTCGCCGGACGGTCTGCCGGACGAAGTGCTGCCGCTGGTCGATGCCTATAACTCGCTACTGGATAAACTACGCGCGGCCTGGTCGTCACAGCGCCAGTTCCTTGAGGATGCCGCGCATGAACTGCGCACGCCGGTTACCGCCGTCACGTTACAGCTGGAGAACCTGCGTCAGCACATCCTGCCGGGCGAAGCCAGCCGCCAGTTTGATCAGCTGGAAGCGGGCGTCACGCGCACGCGCCATCTGGTGACGCAGTTGCTGAATATCTCACGCCAGGAGGATCAGTCCGTGGTCGCCAGCGTCGAGACCATTGAGCTTGATGACCTGCTGAAGGAGAGCATTGAGCAGCTGATGGTGGTAGCGGACAAGCGCGGCATTGATATCGGCTTCAACGGCACGGCGCATTATCGTCTGCACGCCAGCCGCTCCGATCTGCGCAGCCTGTTCGATAACCTGATCGGCAACGCCATGCTGCACACGCCGGAGGGCAGCCTGGTGGATGTGCTGCTGCATCGCGTCGGTCATCATACGGTGGTGGATATTGTCGATAACGGCCCCGGCATGCCGGAGTCGTTTATCGAGCGCGCCTTCGATCGCTTTACCCGCTCGCCGGATGTCCAGGCGCAGGGCAGCGGCTTAGGATTATCGATCGTGCGCAGCGTGGCGCAGAAGCATCAGATGCAGGTGGCGCTGTCGAATTGCCTTAACCCGCAGGGTGAAGTGTGTGGCCTGCAGGTACGCGTAACCCTTCCCTGACGTCTTTCCTCTCCGGCGCGATAATCCGCGCCGGCTATTTTCTTCTCCTGCCAGTTCTCTGCGTATCCCGACAACGTAAACGGTTGCGGGGTTCCGTTCGTTACACGGCCTTTATGTGATCAACTTCACATATTTACTGAATCCAAATGCAACACTTTTTGACAAACGTGATCAAAATCTATTTTCTATCGCTCTGTTACAGGCACATTACGCGGGCCTGAAAATCCGGCGCGTCAGACCGGCAACAACAGCACACTGCCCATCCCCTGGGATCGATTTCACCCGATCGCAGCATTTGCGCGGCGATCACGAGCAAGTGGTTAAAAAATAATGAAATTTAAAACGTTGATAGCAGGGGCCTTACTGGCCAGTAGCTGGACCGGCGCCGCACAGGCGGCGGAAAGCGATCCGCAGTACCTTTCTGACTGGTGGCATCAGAGCGTGAACGTGGTAGGCAGTTATCACACCCGCTTCGGACCCCAGTTCAACAATGATGTGTATCTCGAATACGAAGCCTTTACTAAAAAGGACTGGTTTGATTTCTACGGCTACCTTGACCTGACCAACTTCTTTGGCGTAGGTAACAGCAATGCCAACGGTATTTTTGACCACGGTTCGCCGATGTTCATGGAAATTGAGCCACGCTTCTCCATCGATAAGCTGACCGGCACCAGTCTGGCGTTCGGACCGTTCAAAGAGTGGTACTTCGCTAACAACTACATCTACGACATGGGTCGCAACAGCGACAGCCGTCAGAACACCTGGTACATGGGTCTGGGTACTGACATCGATACCCATAGCAATATCGGCCTGTCACTGAACGTGTACGCGAAATACCAGTGGGAAAACTACGGTGCGGCGAACGAAAACAGCTGGGATGGTTATCGCTTCAAGGTGAAATACTTTGTGCCGATCACTGATCTGTGGGGCGGCAAGCTGAGTTATATCGGCTTCACCAACTTTGACTGGGGTTCCGATCTGCGTGACAAGTCTGACCGCTCGCGCACCAGCAACTCGATTGCCTCCAGCCACATTCTGTCGCTGAACTACGATCACTGGCATGTCTCTACCGTGGCGCGTTACTTCCACAACGGCGGCCAGTGGGCTGATGGCCAGGAGCTCAACTTCGGCAACGGTCCGTTTGAAGTGAAATCAACCGGCTGGGGTTACTACCTGGTGGTGGGTTACAACTTCTAAACCACTTCCGGCGTGGCCGCTCACCATCGCGGCCACGCCAGTCTGTTACGCCTGTGGCTTCACCACGTTGATGCGCCATGGGATGCCAAACTTATCGATAAACATCCCGAAGCCGTTCGACCAGAAGGTTTTCTGCCATTCAGTGGTCACTTTGCCGCCCGCAGAGAGCTTATCAAACCAGGCTTTACCCTCCGCTTCATCTGGCGTGGCCAGGCTCACCGCATAACCGGCATGTTCGGACGCCGGTGGCTGGGCGGTATTGCCATCACTCAGCATCAGCTCGCCCTGACCAATGCGCAGATGCGCATGCATAATCTTTTCCGGCGGCAGCGGCGGCGCCGACCGATCGCCCACCTGTTCGCCCTGCTCCGGCATATCGCCAAACGTCATTTTTTGCAGAATTTCGCCGCCGGTGGCCTCCAGATAGAAGGCAATGGCTTCTTCACAGCGGCCGTAGAGAAATAAATAAGGACTCACCTGCATCGTAACCTCCGTTGAGAGTGCGTTAACGCGTGTCGTACACCTAAAGTGTAGACGATGCAGTTTTTCGCCCGTCACGGCTGGCAGTAGCGGCGGAACAGCTGCGCCATGTAAGCGCTCATCGGCGTCAGCGCGGTGTCTTTACGCTGAATCAGATAGAAGGTGGCTTTCGGCAGCGGATCGTCGAGATCCAGCGCGATCAGCTGCCCGCCGTGCGTAGGGTCTTCAATTACGTCGCGCGCAATGATGCTGACAAAATCACTCTTCGCCACCAGGCTGGTGCAGGCCATAAAGGTCTCGCAGGTCACCGCGATTTTGGGTGCCATGCCGCGCTCACCGAACAGGTCATGCAGCAGTCGGTAATAACTGCCCTGCGGCGTCGGCATGGTCCAGTCGCAATGTTGCAACTCGGCCAGCGAGCGCGCATGCGCCATCGGATGCCCTTTACGCATCACCACCTGATACTCGCGCTGCATCAGCCGCTCGAAAATCAGCTCCTGATCGAAGTGATGCCGGTCGTAGGTATTGATGGTGAAATCCAGCGCGCCCTGACGCAGTTCATGCACCATCGACACCAGCTGCCCCTCCACGATACGCACTTTCACCAGTGGATACTCACGATGAAACTGGGTTATCACCTGCGGCATCACGGTACGCGCAATGCTGCCGCCCACCCCAATATTCACTTTGCCACCGGCCAGACCGAGCCGCTGCTGGATATCCTCCTGCGCCACGCGCAGTTCCTCCAGCACCAGACAGGCATGACGAAAAAAGGTTTCACCGACATCGGTCAGCATCACGCCCTGCTGACGACGCTCGAACAGGCGCGCGCCCAGCGCCAGCTCCAGTTCCTGAATCGCTTTGGTTAACGCCGGCTGCGACAGGCCCGACAGCCGGCTGGCGGCGCGAATACTGCCCTGGCGCGCCACGTCAACAAAGGCGCGCAGCTGATGAAGTTTGAGATTAGCCGCCATGATCAGGTGATAACCGTTGTCTATCGGTCACAAGATATTCGCATCTTATGCGCCCTAATACCATTGTGTAGATTCGGTTGAATGCATAAAAAACCAACACTAAGGAACAGCCGATGAACACCCTTTCCGACCTCGTCAACGCGCGGATACCGCAGATGCAGACATGGCGCCGCGACCTGCACCAGTATGCTGAATCCGGCTGGCTGGAGTTCCGCACCGCCACGCTGGTGGCGGAAGAGTTGCATCGTCTTGGTTATCAGCTGCAGCTGGGCCGTGAGGTGATTGATGCCGATGCGCGCATGGGTCTCCCGTCTGCTGAAGTGCTGGCGCAGCAGGAAGCGCGGGCGCTGCAGCAGGGTGCATTGCCACAATGGCTGCCCCACTTCTCCGGCGGTTTCTGCGGCGTGGTGGCAACGCTGGACACCGGACGTCCCGGTCCGGTGATGGGCTTTCGTGTTGATATGGACGCGCTCGACCAGACGGAGAGCGCCGCCGCCGATCACCTGCCGACGCGCGAAGGCTTCGCCTCGTGCAATCCCGGCATGATGCACGCCTGCGGCCACGATGGTCACACCACCATAGGTCTGGCGCTGGCGGGCGTGCTGATGGCGATGAAGCACCAGCTTAGCGGTCGCATAAAACTCATTTTTCAGCCGGCCGAAGAGGGCGTACGCGGTGCCAAAGCGATGGTGGCCGCGGGCGTGCTTGATGATGTCGATCTGTTCACCGCCATTCACCTTGGCACCGGCGTGCCGCCCGGCGAGATCGTCTGCGGCAGCGACAGCTTTCTCGCCACGACCAAACTGGACGTGCGTTTTACCGGGGTCGGCGCGCATGCCGGTGGCAAACCGGAAGAGGGACGCAACGCACTGCTGGCGGCGGCGCAGGCCACGCTGGCGCTGCACACTCTGCCGCAGCACAGCGGCGGCGTGGCGCGCGTTAACGTTGGCGTATTACAGGCTGGCAGCGGACGCAACGTGGTGCCGGATGTTGCGCTGATGAAGGTGGAAACGCGCGGCGCGAGTAATCAGGTTAATGACGACATCTATCAGCAGGCGCTGCGCGTGATTGCCGGTGCTGCGGCGATGTACGACGTTGAGCACGAGGTTACGCTGATGGGCGGTGCACGCAGCTGCACGCCGAGTCCGGCGTGGGTCAGTTTTATCCATCAGCAGGCCGAAGCGCTGGGTCTGTTCAGCTCGGTGATAGACAGCAAACAGCAGGCGGCCGGTTCCGAAGATGCCACCTATATGATGGAGCGCGTGCAGCAGCGCGGCGGCCAGGCGTCTTACGTCATCTTCGGCTGCGAGCTGGCGGCGGGCCATCACAATGCGCGGTTTGACTTTGATGAAGCGGTGATGGCCACCGCCGTGCAGATGCTGGCCACGCTGGCGCTTAACCAGGCGCAATTCGGCGGTGCCCGATGAGCGCACACGACTTCATCGATCGCTACATCGACCAGCATCAGGCGCGCTTCAGTGCCCTCAGCGATGCCATCTGGGACGTACCGGAAACCCGTTTCGAAGAGACGCAATCGTCTGCGCTGCTGGCCGATGCGCTGGCGCAGGAGGGGTTTGAGGTCGAGCGCGGCGTCGGCGGTCTCGACACCGCGTTTATCGCCTCAATCGGCCACGGCCAGCCGGTGATCGCCATCCTCGGCGAGTTTGATGCGTTGGCCGGTCTGAGCCAGCAGGCGGGCTGCGCCACGCCTGAGCCGCTGGTGGAAAACGGCAACGGTCACGGCTGCGGCCATAACCTGCTCGGTACCGCCGGCCTGGCCGCCGCTTTCGCCATCAAAGCCTGGTGGGCAGAACAGGGCGGACGCGGCACGCTGCGCTTTTACGGCTGCCCTGGCGAGGAGGGCGGCTCGGGTAAAACCTTTATGGTGCGCGAGGGGCTGTTTGATGATGTCGATGCTGCCGTGACCTGGCACCCGGAAGGCTTTAGCGGCATGTTTAACCTCAGCACCCTCGCCAATATTCAGGCGGCGTTTCACTTCAAAGGCGTGGCGGCGCATGCTGCTAACTCGCCGCATCTCGGGCGCAGCGCGCTGGACGCGGTGACGCTGATGAATACCGGCGCAAATTTCCTGCGCGAGCACATCGTGCAGGAGGCGCGCCTGCACTATGCGGTCACCCAAACCGGCGGCGTATCGCCCAACGTGGTGCAGGCCGATGCCGAAGTGCTGTACCTGATTCGCGCGCCGCAGCTCGACCAGGCCCAGGATATCTACCAGCGCGTGATCAACATCGCCAAAGGCGCGGCGCTGATGACCGATACGCAGATGACGGTACGTTTTGATAAAGCCTGCTCCAACTATGTGCCCAACCGCGCGCTGGAAGCGGTGATGGAACGTAATTTGCACCATTTCGGTCTGCCGCACTACAGCGCGCAGGAACAAGCATTTGCTGCAGAGATCCGCGCCACGCTGAGCAAAGACGATCTGCGTAACGCGCGACTGAATGCGGCGCGCACCGGCGGCGAAGCGGGTATCGCCTGGGCTGAGGCGCTGGGGGATAAAGTGCTGATGGATGAGGTAGCGCCGTATGCGGTCACGCGCGAGTTGCTGTACGGCTCAACTGACGTTGGGGATGTTAGCTGGGTAACGCCGACGGCGCAGTGTTTTGCCCCCTGCTTTGCCTTCGGCACGCCGCTGCACACCTGGCAGCTGGTGGCACAGGGCCGCACGCCGATTGCCCACAAAGGGATGTGCCTCGCCGCCAAAGTGCTGGCCGCCACCGCGCTGACGCTGTTGCACGATGCCGCCGCGCTGGCGCGCTGTCGTGAAGAGTTTGACCGCGTGCGCCGTGAGCAGCCGTACGTGTGCCCGATTCCGGCCGGCGTGCAGCCATCGACATTATAAAGCGAAGCGCACTGGCCCGTAGCGGCGCGATTAATCGCGCGGGTTTAACAAGACGCGCAATAAATTGCGCCGCTACAGGCTGGTGTGAAAGGTCACTCCGCAACACATGCGGAAGCAGTAAATAAAAAAATAAAAAATAACAGCCCTTCCGGGCATGCAAATACAACATGACGAGGATCTACCGATGGAAGTGATGACCGAAAATCGCAGCCCCGGCAAGCTGTTCAGCTGGATTGAGCGGGTCGGCAACAAAGTGCCCAACCCGTTCTTACTGTTTGTCTACCTGATCGTGGTGCTGATGATCGCCACCGCGCTTCTCAGCAGCCTCGATGTGGCCGTTAAAAATCCGGCCAATGGCGAACTGGTGCGGGTCAATAACCTGCTCAGCGTGGCGGGCATTCAGTGGATCCTGCCCAACATCATCAAAAACTTCAGCGGCTTCACCCCACTGGGCTCCATTCTGGCGCTGGTGATCGGGGCCGGGCTGGCGGAAAAAGTCGGGCTGCTGCAGTCGCTGATGGTGAAGATGGCGTCGCGCGTCAGCCGTCGCTACGCCAGCTATATGGTGCTGTTTATCGCGTTCTTCAGCCATATCTCTTCCGATGCGGCACTGGTGGTGATGCCGCCGCTCGGCGCGCTGATCTTCCTTGCCGTCGGGCGTCATCCGGTGGCGGGCCTGCTGGCGGCGATTGCCGGCGTCGCGTCGGGTTTTACCGCGAATCTGCTGATCGTCACCACCGATGTACTGCTCTCCGGCATCAGTACAGAGGCCGCCAAAGCGGTCAGCGACACGGTCCACGTCAGCGTGATCGATAACTGGTTCTTTATGGCCAGCTCAGTCATCGTACTGACCGTGGCCGGCGCGCTGCTGACCGATAAATTTGTCGAGCCGCGCCTGCCCGTCTGGAACAGCGGCCACCACGATCGCCTGCCACCACTGACGGCGCAGGAGAATCGCGGCCTGAAGGCGGCCGGTCTCGCCGCACTGGTGTTCATCGGCGTGATGGCGCTGCTGGTGGTGCCGGAGCATGCGCCGCTGCGCAACCCGAAAACCGGCGGCATCATCCCTTCGCCGTTTATTCAGGGCATCGTGCCGATCATCATCCTGTTCTTCTTTGTGGTGGCGATTGCCTATGGCGCGGTGACGCAGCAGATTCGCCGCGCTGACGACATCCCCCGACTGCTGGTGGATCCGATGAAGAGCATGGCCGGCTTTATCGTCATGGTATTTCCGCTGTCGCAGTTCGTGGCGTTCTTCAACTGGAGCAACATGGGCAAGTTTATGGCCATCGGCCTGACCGATATGCTGGAGAGCGCCGGCATCAGCGGTGCGCCGGCCTTTCTCGGCCTGATGTTCCTCTCGGCATTTCTGTGCATGTTTATCGCCAGCGGCTCGGCGATCTGGTCGATCCTCGCGCCGGTATTTGTGCCGATGTTTATGCTGCTCGGCTTTCACCCGGCGTTTGCCCAGATGATCTTCCGCATCGCCGATTCCGCCGTGCTGCCGCTGGCGCCGATGTCGCCGTTTCTGCCGCTGTTCCTCGGTTTCCTGCAGCGCTATCAAAAAGACGCGCAGCTCGGCACCTACTACGTGCTGATCTTCCCGTATCCGCTGGTGTTCTTTGTGACGTGGATCGCGTTGCTACTGGTGTGGTATCTGCTGGGCCTGCCCATCGGTCCGGGCGTTTATCCGCATCTGCCCTGACCTGGCGCCATGGACGGCGTACCGCTTTCTGTGAACTGCAACGCACGTTGCCAAAATGTCACCGCTGCGCCTCTCGGCAACCCCGGACGAATTGATTATTCTGCTATTTCTTCGCTTGCTAACGGTTAATGATTTCTGACAAACCACCACCGGGCGGATCCTGCAAACACCGAGGTAACAATCATAATGACAACCACCTATTCGACAGGAGTGGCGACCGATCGCATCGCGACCGAACGCCAGACGCTGGCCGGGCGCATCGACGCCCTGCCCTCTTCCGCCGGGCTGTGGCGCTTTATTACGCTGCTGGCGCTCGGCGGCTTCTTCGAGCTGTACGATCTGTTTGAAACCGGCTACATCAGCGCCGGGCTGGTAGCCGCAGGCGTGTTCCACACCGGCGCCGCTGGCGTGTTTGGTATCGCCGATCAGGCGGCGTTCGCCTCGGCGACCTTTCTCGGCCTGTTTGTCGGTGCCAGCCTGCTGACACCCTATGCTGACCGCTTCGGCCGTCGCCTGACCTTTATGTGCGCGCTGGCGTGGTACGGTGCGTTCTCACTGCTGATGGCGTTCCAGCACAGCGCGGAGATGATTATTCTGTGCCGCTTCCTGGTCGGAATCGGTCTGGGCGTCGAGCTGGTGACCATCGATACCTATCTGTCGGAGTGGGTGCCGGCCCATCTGCGCAGCCGCGCGTTTGCCTTCTCTTTTTTCATTCAGTTCCTGTCGGTGCCGACGGTAGCGCTGATGTCATGGTGGCTGGTACCGCAAACCCTGCTCGGCCTCGAAGGCTGGCGCTGGGTCGTGATCGCCGGTGCGCTGTGCTCGCTGGTGATCTGGTTTATCCGTAAAAATCTGCCGGAGTCGGCGCGCTGGCTGGCGCAGCAGGGGCGGCATCAGGACGCGCACCGGGTGCTGAGCGAGATGGAAAAACGCTGCGGCATTGCGCCGGGAGACGATTTCTCTCAGCGCGATGCGGCGGCACAGCTGCCGAAAAAAGGGCACTTTAGCGAAATCTGGGCACCGGCTTATCGCCAGCGTACGCTGATGCTGGTGGTGATGAACTTCTTCCAGGCGATTGGCTTCTTCGGCTTCGGTAACTGGCTGCCGGCGCTGCTGTCCGGCAAGGGGGCCACCGTCACCCACAGCCTGCTGTACGCCTTTTTCATCACGCTGGCCTATCCGCTCGGCTCGCTGATTTGCAGCCGCTACGCCGACCGGCTGGAAAACAAATGGCAGATCGTTTTTTCATCGCTGATGACGGTGGTGTTCGGCACGCTGTTCGCGCTGACCAGCAACCCGCTGCTGATGGTGGTGTGCGGTTTCCTGATCACCTACAGCAACGCCTGGCTCACCTTCAGCTATCACGCCTATCAGACCGAGATCTTCCCGACGCACATTCGTGCGCGCGCCGTCGGCTTCTGCTATTCGTTCAGTCGGCTGTCGACCGCTTTCAGCAGTATTCTGATTGGCCTGATTCTGCAGTATGCCGGCAGTCAGGGGGTGATCGTGTTTATCGTGCTAAGTATGCTGATGGTGATGCTGTCGGTCGGGATTTACGGGCCGAAGACGCGGGGACTGGATCTGGAGAACATTTAAACCGGATGGGCGCAGGGTAGGCGGCGGCCGGTTTAGCCCGGCAATGCGCACCCTTTGGAGCGGCACGATTCATCGCGCGATAAATCGCGCCGCTACGTCCTGGTGCAAACCTTTGGGGGCGTTTCCACCCCCGCCGAATTTACACCAGTTCGGTTTTCACCCCCTCCTGGATCAACACGTCGGCATCGACGCCGCTGTGGCTGTAAACCTGATATTTCACGCCAGCCACCGTGGTGCTGCCCTGCTGTTTCACCCAATCGCCCACGTCACCGCCGTCGCCGAGGATGTCATCCAGTTTCACTACGTCCTGCGCATCGCCTTTGATCAGCAGTTGGGTTTTGCCGTCAACAATAAACAGGTCTTTGCTGCCAGCACTGAGAACATCCGCCACGCTAACGCTAAGCGTATTTTTACCGTTGCCGAGCATGTCGATTACCGCGGCTTCTTCACCGCTGGCCAGCATTTCTGTCAGTATGCTTTCCGCTGCGATTACTTTGGTAACACTATTATTTTGCGGCTGTACAAACAGATTATCCAGCAGGAAGTCATTGCCATAGGCATTTGACGTATTATTAACCACGGCCACTTTCACGACTTTAGTTTCAGTTGCTGTGTAAACGCCACTAAAATGCTGCCATGTTTGCGTCAGGGTTGCAGGGGCAACAATATCTGCTCCATCAACCTGGATGCCAATGACTGGAGGTGCATAGCTTTTATTAATCCGTTGACCATCAAAGCCCAGCGTGTAACTTTTACCCGCTTCAACCTGGATATATTGATAAACAACCTCACCACTATAATCACGCCCGGAATTATTGGCATCTGTCGTGCTACCTAAAACATTGGAGCCATCTTCGCCCTTCCAGTAAGTGGTCTTAATTTGGTTAAGTTTTTCATATATCCCTGCAGCCATCCAGCCTTGCAATGTGCCGTCGTTGAAGTCCCAGTCGATCCGCTGTTTCCCCACGTTGGTTACGTTGACCGGCTTTATCCCAAGGTTATCCAGCAGGAAATCGTTGCCGTAACCATTGGCGGTGGCATTGGTGACCGCGACTTTGACCACTTTGGTCTCGGTTGCGGTATAGGTGCCGCTTTTATGCTGCCATGACGACGTTAACGCCTCGGGTTTAATTACCGTTTTACCGTCAACTTCCATGCCGATTACGGGGGCAACCCAACCCTGATTCAGACGGTAACCA